>JBCCWR010000029.1:0-20984 GCA_039193385.1 Verrucomicrobiota bacterium
CGAAAAAACAAACGAATTGAAAATAGAGCTCTGAACCTATAAGAAAAAAGAACAGATCAAATGAAAAGAGTCGACTGTGCGTAATCAGATGTCGAGATTTAGTACGATGAAGCCGATGTAAATTATTGTTTTACTTGTTCGGCACGAGTTTGGCTATGATTTATATGAGTCGCAACTTGGCTTGCTACACATTTTGTCATCCTACTCTACTCCCTAGGCAAGATGGCCTCTATTGGCCTAATGCGGTTTTGAGTTTAAAAGGATAGCTTGTTTACTTTTGCATCGTAACCTCGAGCTGCCAAATAAGTAACCACATCATCTGCTTCAACACGCGTTTTATATTTACCAACATATACGCGAAAAAAGTCTTTACCATTGACGCGAACCTTGGAAACGCTGACTTGATCCGCAACAGTCTCAAGTTTTTTTGCCAGGGCATCTGCATTGTTTTTCTGGGTAAATGCCCCTACTTGCGCCGTGTAGTAATTGTTTAAAGCATTGTTAGAGCTAGATGAACCTTCTGCTTTTTGAATAGCTCCGCCATCTTTAATATATTTTGCATAGCGACTGTCGTAACCGACTTTTTTTGCTCTTACTTGGATCACGCCGTCATCAACCATATCCAGCTTCTTGGCTGCACCGTAAGAAAGATCAAGATCTCTACCTCGAATAAAAGGTCCACGATCGGTAATAGTCACTCGAACATTTCGTCCATTCTCTAGACTGGTTACACTCAAGATAGTTCCCAAAGGAGCTGTCTTATGGGCAGCACTTAATGCATACATATTATAAACTTCACCAGAGGCTGTCCTTCTTCCATGAAAAGGTTCGCCATACCATGAGGCCGTTAAAACGCCTTCAACTGGACCTTGCGATGAGGTAGCACAGCCTGTGACAATTAAAATGGCAGCCGATAAAGCTGCCATGTGCAAGAATAGGTATAGATTAATAGAGCTGTATTTCATGAACAGCTCTATACTTAGCAGAAATCTCTAGGCTTTCAAAGCTTCACTCTCTGCTACGCAGGTTTTTGTCGGATCTTCACTTAACATTTGTATGTGACATTCCACGGATCCAATCATAAAACGATCGCCTTCAACTATAGGTACATTCTTTCTCGATCTAAGATTGATATATTCACCTGTGCGACGAATCAGTGCACAACCATTGGTTGAATCCAGATCCGAAACTTTGATTTGATTGTTAGCTACAATTAAACGGCAATGTCTTTGTGAAATAGTGTCATCCTTGATGAAAATTTGATCCTTCTCAACACCAGTTTCCTGTTTCCCACGCCCAACCACATAAGAACCATGGTTGAGTTCTATGTAAGTAGATTGCGGACTCAGCCTGACTTCAAGCCAGGGTTTTAAATTTTTAAACTCAAAATAACCCAACTTAATGGTTTGATTATGACGAGCCTTTTGCTTCATTGTTTCCGCCTCAGAGGCAGTAACTGGCCTGAGGTCAGCATCATTCTTTGATGCTTCAATAGCATCTCTTACCATCTCATCAGATGAATCTATCTTAGTTGTTTGAGTAGGATTAGCTTTCATATAACTCCTTTGACACCTCCTAACTTGCTATAAAACTATGAATTAGCAATCAAAGAATTTATTAAAATCAATAAATTACGAATTTGTCATTTATTGTACATATTTTCACTTAACATGTGAAAATGACAATAACAACTATTGGCCTGCTATTTAAGAAGAGTAGAAATCTCTTTAAACTTTGGATGTTCCGAGCTTTGCATCACTTCGAAGAGAAAAGCTTCTACTGAAGTGATTAGGACGCCATCTGTTTGCATTTCTGCTACTGCTATTTGTTTGGTGTAAGGATCTCTTGAACCAATCGCATCTGCAACAAGATGAACGATTTTATTTTCTCTACGTAAGTCGTAAACTGTTTGCCGAACACATATGTGAGCTTCTATACCTGCTACCAGAATATGTTTTCGGTTAAGCTTATCCGTTGCGGATACAGCGGAAAACTCTAGCTTATTCACTACAGGCGCATCCCCCAATGCTTCCTGAACCGATTTAACCGTTTTTCCAAGTCCTTTGGGATATTGTTGTGTTGCAACGACAGGAATATCAAGCAGTCGACATGCTTGGGTAAGCTGACAAATTTTATTTTCTAATTTTTTATGGTCATCTATCTCAGGAAGAAGTTTTTCCTGCATATCTAAAATCAAAATAGCTACTTCACTCGTTTGTATACGCCAATCCATATTTATTCCTTATCCATATTTTATAATTTAAATAACTTCGTTTGTTTGATTTTGGGTTAAGATATTTAGCACATGTTGAAAGATAGCATCTACATTAGCCAGCCTGCCAACACCCTCATACCCACAAGCCAGTTGCCCTGATTCAGGCTCTATGAAAGATACACCACGATCTTTCAGTACGCTGACATTCTGCTTTGTCGCCTCGTGCAACCACATATTACCATTCATGGCTGGAGCCACGAGTATGTGAGCGCGTGTGGCAAGGAGAAGAGAAGTCAATAAATCACCCGCCAGACCATGTGCCATTTGTGCAAGTATATGAGCCGTGGCAGGTGCAAGTAAAACAAGATCAGCCTGATCTGCCAAATCAATATGCGTTGTGCCGCTTTCGGGTTCTTCATCCCATAAATCAGTAAAAACTTTGCTATGGGTTAAAGAGCTGAAACTAAGAGGCTTAATAAAATTCTGCGCACTATGCGTTAAGATAACATCGACTTTCGCTTCTTCTTTAACCAATAGGCTGGCAAGCTCCACTGCTTTATAACAAGCAATAGAACCTGTAACGCCTAGAATAATCCGCTTACTTTTTAATCTACCAGTCATTTTAAAATCATTCGGCGGCTTAAGTTACGTTCTGCTTCCATAATTGCGCGAAAACTTTTTAAATCTTCTTCGATCGATGCACTAATGATTGTATATTTATATTCATTCCAACAAGACATTTCCGTCTGAGCATTGCTCAGGCGTATTTGAATCTGTTCCTCAGCTTCCGTGCCTCGTCTTCTGAGTCGTTTTTCCAGCTCCTGTATGTTGGGTGGCATCATAAAGACATCGACCAAAGAATTTTGCACAAATGAATCCTTACACTGACGAAGCGCTTGGGCACCCTTCACATCGATATCCAGCAAAACATCTGTCCCTTGTTCTAATTGTTCAATCACTTGTCTCTTAGGGGTTCCGTAATAATGATCATGGACGCATGCGTATTCCAGAAAATCATCTTCATCTAGACGTTTTTTGAATTCTTCTTTAGATAGATAGAAATAGTCTTCGCCTTCTAGTTCTCCCTCACGCGGAGATCGGGTCGTACATGAAACAGAAAAAACAAAGTCCAGCGTCTTTTTTAAATTATCACACAATGTGCTTTTTCCGGTTCCGGATGGCGCTGATATAACAAAGAGAATCCCTGCTCTGGAAAAGTTATTCATTATTCAAAGTTTTGCACTTGTTCACGTATTTTCTCTAACTCAGATTTCAAATAAACCACCTTTCGGGAAACTTCCGCATTATTGGCCTTGCTCCCTATGGTATTCACTTCGCGGGCTATCTCCTGAATCATAAAATCGAGCCGTCTACCAATCGTGCCTTGTTCGTTTAAAATATTTTTTAACTCCGTAAGGTGCCCTGAGAGACGCGTCGTCTCTTCAGTAATATCACTACGATCGGCAAAGAGGGCTATCTCCTTAAGCAAACGTTCATCTTCCAAAGGAAGGTCCAATCCACTTTCCTTTAGGCGGTGCTGCATGTTCAAACGGGCACGTTTTATAATCTGGGGACGAAGCTTATCAATCTCTTTAACATCTTTATCCAAAGCACGAATCTGCTTCTGCAGTTCACGCGACATAAATTTACCTTCCCTCTCACGTGCTTTTAAAAACTGATCTAGCGCTTTCTCAAGAGCGGCATACAGATCGACTAAAAGTTGATCTAAATCTTCATCCGTGCTTTGAAATTTGACAACACCTGGAAGCGCCAGAAAAAATGAAAGTTCCGGTTCCGAGTCTCTCAGCTTGAGTTGAGTAGCAGCTTTATGGATGTCCTGACGGTAGCGTTCAATCAGTTCAAGGTCGACGAGGCTATCCGTCTTTTTAACGGCACGGCGTTCTTCTAAAGTGACTGCCAGGAGAATACGGCCTCTACGGACTTTCTTTTCGATTTGGGTGCGCAGCTCACGTTCTATGCTCAAGAAGGAGCGAGGAAGATTGACAACAACATCGAGCCCTTTGCGGCTGTTCACAGAGGAAAGCTCAACCCGTAGGATATACTTACCATCTTTACAGCGGACTTCGCCCGCGCCAAAACCTGTCATACTTTTCATGCGATGCAGATTCCTTACGACTTATTTATCTAAGAGAAGCTTGGCAGCCTGATTAACGTCCTTATCACCACGACCGGATAAGTTGATGAGAATGACGTCATCTTTAGCCATTTCAGGAGCTATTTTGAGGGCATGTGCCACTGCGTGTGATGTTTCTAGGGCAGGAATAATCCCTTCAAGCGAAGCAAGTTTTTGGAATGCATCTATGGCTTCATCATCAGTGGCATAGGAATATTCTGCACGGCCTATATCTTTAAGGTAACAATGTTCCGGCCCCACAGCAGCATAGTCCAGACCTGCTGATACGGAATGTGTGGATTGAATCTGTCCATGCTCATCTTGCAAAATATAGGCGCGGGTTCCCTGTAAAACGCCGAGACTGCCACCTGCAAAACGAGCCGCATGTTTCCCCGCTTCTATGCCTTCGCCACCAGCTTCGACCCCTATCATGCGCGTAGCGCTATCCTTTAAAAAAGCGTAGAATAGGCCAATGGCATTGCTACCACCTCCGACACAGGCAAGAAGCACATCAGGAAGCTTACCCGCTTGCTCCTGTATCTGGCGTCGTGCCTCATCTCCTATGATGCGATGAAAATTACGCACCATCATTGGGTAAGGGTGTGAGCCGTAAGCTGTGCCTAGCACATAGTGAGTTGATCTAACATGCGTCACCCAGTCTCGCATCGCTTCATTAACAGCTTCTTTCAAGGTGCGTTGGCCTGCCTTGACTGCAACAACTTTAGCACCCAGGAAACGCATACGGGCGACATTGAGTGCCTGGCGCTCCATATCAACCTCACCCATGTAAACCACACATTCCAAACCAAAGCGTGCAGCGACTGTAGCCGTAGCCACACCATGTTGACCGGCTCCTGTTTCGGCAATGACCCGTTTCTTACCCATGCGTACAGCAAGCAAAACTTGACCGAGAGCATTATTTATTTTGTGAGCACCGGTGTGGAGTAGATCTTCGCGTTTAAGATAAATCTTAGCTCCGGAACAGTGCTCCGTTAGTCTCTGGGCAAAATAGAGTGGTGTCGGTCTACCGGTATAATGCACTTGAAGATCTTGCAGCTCCTCATTAAATGCAGGGTCATCTTTAGCTTCCAGGTATGCCATCTCCAGTTCTTTTAACGGATGCATGAGTGTCTCAGGGACATACATACCGCCAAATTTACCGAAGTAGCCTGCCGCCGTGGGCATATTTGCTTCACTTGCCTGCTCTTTATTTTCCATTAACGCTGCCGACATAACTTTATAAATTCTTCTATCTTCTGGTGATCCTTTACACCATATTCTTTTTCCACGCCACTGCACACATCCACCGCATAAGGTTGAACCGCAGCAATAGCTTGAACCACATTCTCTGGACTAAGTCCACCTGCTAAAATACATGGCTTATTTAACTTTACCACCTTATCCATGAACTGCTGAGCTAATTTCCAGTCAAAAGTCTCTCCGGTGCCTCCGTAATGCTCACTGGATTTGTCTAACAAAAAACCATCCACATCGAAATCGCTTAAACGTGTGGCAAACGCATCCTCAAGAGGTAATCCCAGGGCTCGTATGGTTCTCAAACCTTGTGCGCGTAATTGATGCGAAAACTCTGGAGACTCATCACCGTGTAATTGCCATAGGTCAAAGGCACCGGATAAGGAAAGTTGCAAAATGGCATCTATATCCATATTCACCGTCACAGCAACCCGTTGAATAAAGGGAGGGAGCTGGCAGGCGATCTCTACAGCTTTCTGTGGTTCAATGTAGCGCTTGCTTTTATCATACAAAATGAAGCCGATGGCATCAGCACCGGCATGAGCCGTGAAGAGAGCATCCTCCAGCGAGGTCATCCCACAAATTTTCACCCGTGGCCCTGTTGATTTATGCATAAACAAAAATTTCAGTCTAAGTCTAAGCTTCGAGGAGTTCCTCAATCATTTTAGAAGCATCTGGAGAACGCATTAAACTTTCACCAATGAGAAAACAATGAATACCCTGCTCCTTACAAAATTTTATATCATCTATTGTTTTGATGCCACTCTCACTAATACCAAGGACATCGGCGGGAATTTCTGAAGCCAGATTTGCCGTTGTCTCAAGGTTAACCTCAAAAGTTTTTAGATTACGGTTGTTGATACCAATAATGTCTGCTCCCATATCCAGAGCCCGGTCCATTTCCTCCATGTCATGCACCTCGTATAAGACATCGAGCTGAACACTTTCAGCAACCTCAGTAAACTTTTTAAGCTCATCATTCGTCAGGGCGGCAACAATCAATAAGATAGCGTCTGCTCCGGCCACTGCTGCCTCATAAATCTGCAATTCAGAAACCGTAAAATCTTTGCGTAACAAGGGCAAGTCGACCTGTTCTCTTATATCTCTGAGATAGTTAAGATGTCCTTTAAAATATTTTTCATCCGTGAGCACGGATAAAGCATGTGCACCGCCACGCTCATATTCACGCGCTTGATTCACCGGATCAAAATCAGGAGCTATCACACCAGCGGAAGGAGATGCTTTTTTTATTTCGGCAATCAAGGTTGTTTTACCGGGCTGCATGAGTATCTGTCTAAAATTGCGGATTTCATTTCTCTGCAAAGCTAGCTTGCGCAAATCATCAGCATGCGGTTGCAGTACTTTCACTTCCTCACGTTTATAAGCCATAATTTCGGCTAGTTTATCATGCATTTGCTGAATCATGATTCCAGGTCCTCGTCAGTGTCACTACGTTTTTTTCCTTTAAGAAAGGCATGGATAAAAGCATCCAGGTCACCATCCATGACAGCTTGCACATTACTGCTTTGCTCTCCTGTTCGCAGGTCTTTAACCATCTGGTACGGCTGCATGACATAAGAGCGGATCTGGTTGCCCCATCCTATCTCACCCTTATCCCCATAATGTTTTTCAAGCTCTTCGCGCTTTTTATCCATTTCCACCTCATAGAGACGCGCTTTTAGAACCCGCATAGCTGTAGCTCTATTCTTAATTTGTGAACGTTCATTTTGACATGTAACGATCATCCCCGTTGGTAAATGAGTGATGCGTACTGCGGAATCCGTGGTGTTGACGCCCTGACCTCCCGGACCGCCAGAGCGGTACACATCAACACGTAAATCTTTCTCTTCTATCTCAATATCTATGTCCTCATCAATCTCTGCCACCACATCAAGAGACGCAAAAGAGGTTTGTCTTTTACCCGCGGCATTGAAAGGAGAAATGCGTACTAAGCGGTGAACACCTCGCTCGGCTTTCAGATAACCATAGGCGCGCTCGCCTTTAACCATCAAAGTTACACTTTTAATGCCTGCCTCTTCACCGGGAAGAATATCCAGAACATCTACACCAAACTTATGGCGTTCGCCCCAACGTTGATACATGCGCTGAAGCATGTTGGCCCAATCACACGCTTCTGTCCCACCTGCTCCCGCATGAATATTCACGATAGCATTGCAATGATCATTGGGGCCGCTTAACAGCACTTTGATCTCAAGTGTATCGAGCTCCTGCTGCAGCGTATCAAACTCTACTTTTACCTCCTCAAGAGCCTCCGCGGAATCTTCTTCCAGAGCCATTTCATGGAGAACTTTGATATCTTCAATGCGCGTTTGCAAACGGTCAAATAACTCTATTTTTTCACGCAAACGGGTTGCTTCAGCAGAAATCTTTTGCGCAGAAGAAGCATCGTCCCAGAAAGTAGGTTCATTCATTTGCCCCTCTTTGACAGAGAGCTCGTCTTTCAGTTTGGGGATGTCAAAGAAACCTCCGGAGTTGACGAATCCGAGCTTCCAGGTTAGCGAAATCAAATTGTATTGCTTCTGCCATAAGCTGAAAAATGTAGCTTAAGCTAAACTCAAGGCCAAGTTTAAAGGCACTTTTAAAAGGATGGGAAATGATAAAACTACACGCCTAGTGTAGCTTCTTCTTTCTTCAGGGGAGGGTCTACCCATTTATTATGCTCTTTAATAAGGTCCTTAAGACGGTCTACAGCTTCTACCTCTGGTATGTTGAACTTAACAGGCGTTTTACCCACATAGAGATTAATCTTCTTCGGACCGCCACCAACGTAACCAAAATCAGCATCCGCCATCTCTCCGGGACCATTAACGATGCACCCCATCACCGCTATGCGCACACCTTTAAGATGACCCGTAGCCTCTTTAATTTTAGCTGTTGTCGTCTGCAGATCAAAGAGCGTACGCCCGCATGAAGGACATGCTACGTAGTCCGTTTTAAAAATTCTATTGCCACTGGCCTGAAGAATATTAAAGCCCAGACGAATGGCCGCCCCAGGCGCTTTTTCTCTACGAATGAGAATAGCGTCGCCAATACCATCGCATAAAAGAGAACCAAGGTAGTTCGAGCTATGCAACATATTGGAAAGAATATCTTCCTCCTCTTCTGGATTAAGCGTGTCTTTGAGAAGAATGGGATGCATGGGATGAATCTTTGATGCAAGCACTCTAAAGGCCATGATAGGATTCAGAGCAATTCCATCTTTTACTGTGACAGTTACAGGATCATCCAAAGCGTTAATTTGTTTGATTTGCTCCGCATTACCCAGATCAACTTCTATCACTCCAGAATCTTCGTAAACGATTTCAGGAGCTGTATCTCCCATTTCTTCAAGTCGACCTTCCAGACTCGTATAGACATGCCTTGTGGCAAAGACGCGTGTTGTTTCGGAACCGCCAAGAGGGATGCCATTAATTTCAGTCTTATAACTATTACGCTTGGCAAATTGGAAAGGATCAAAACTTAAGGCGACATCATGCGGACATGGTGGGTAGTCCTCTTCTTTCTGAGCCTGTGCGACTATTTTCCTTGCTACCGGAATTTCATTAATACAGTCCTCGGTTAATGACACGCGAATCGTGTCTCCCACGCCATCACTCAAAAGTGAGCCTATGCCTATGGCACTTTTGATTCGCCCATCTTCCCCATCTCCAGCTTCAGTCACACCCAGATGAATAGGATAGTTGCAGTCTTCACCTTCTTCCTCCAATTTGGATACCAAAAGACGGTAGGCATTAATCATGACCTTTGGATTGGAAGACTTCATGGAAAACAGAAAATTATGAAAATTAAACTTGCGGCAGATACGGGCAAACTCTAGAGCACTTTCAACCATACCTTGAGGTGTATCACCATAGCGATTCATAATACGATCGGAGAGGGAGCCATGGTTGGTTCCAATACGCAGCGCCAGCTTCCTTTCTTTCAGAAGATAAAGGAGTGGTAAAAATTCTTCTTCGATACGATCCAGTTCTTCAAGGTATTCTTCATCCGTATATTCTTTAATGGCAAATTTCTTTTTATCGGCGAAGTTACCGGGATTGATACGCACCTTCTCCACCCATTGGGCAGCTTCCATAGCTGCGGCGGGCTTGAAGAGAATATCAGCGACCAACGGTGCCAGACAGTTTTGCCGCATAAGCTCTGCTTTAATATTTTTTAGATTTGCAGCATCTTTTACCGTAGGTGCCGTAATACGAATAATCTCACAACCTGCTTCTACTAACTCCATTGTCTGTTTCACACAGGCATCCGTATCCATCGTGTCGCACGTTATCATGGACTGAACCCGTATGGGATTATCTCCCCCGATGCCGACAGTTCCCACCATCACCTGACGGGTCTTACGACGACTGTAAATAAAAGGGTTTTTGCAGAAAGATTTCATTCAAAGTCTCCAGTCTAACTATTATTTTCAGGCTTAAAAATGAGAGTTTTAACTTTCTGTTCTATCTTCTTCACCTCTTGCTCCGTTTTAGAATCGCGGTGCCAGCGAACAACATCCTTATACGTTATAAAAATAAAAAAGCCCATCAGCAAAAAGTAAAATCCGGACTGCATCGCATACATAAGTTTCACTTCCAGAGGTTTACGGCGAAGCCATTCCACAACGGAGAATACGATATGGCCGCCATCTAAAATCGGAATGGGCATCAGGTTTAAAATGGCAAGATTCACATTTAAGATCACAAAGAAATGCAGTACCCGACGCCAGTCAACAGCTAATTGCGCTTGAATGATTCTATAAATTCCAACGGGGCCGCTAAGATGCTGAACGCCAACGCTTGAGTCTTTACTGGCAATAGCACTCAATGTTCTAAAGATTAAAGTGGAGCTGTTGGCAATCTGTGTCCAGGGACTTGGCTTTAAAACGCTGTTCTCAGCCCCCCATCCATTGATCCCTATCAAAGCTTTCTCTGTGGGTTCTTCAATTTCACTTCCATCCTCATTTTCGATAAGGAAGTAGCCCACACGAGGCTGTATATTAAAGGACATCTCTTTTTCATTTCGTCTGACAAGAAGATCCACAGCGCTATTACCACCCTCCTCTACAATATCAATAACCTGTATCCTGTTATAAATTTTTTGGCCATTGACCTTGATAACGTGATCCCCTTTTTTCAATCCAGCCAGTTCTCCTGGAGAATCTTTAATGAGTGAATCAATATAAACGTCTTCTGCACCCAGGATGCCTAATGCCCGAAGATTTTCATGATTTTCCATTTCTTCAGGCTCGATGCTGTATTCTTTAATCTCACCATTCAGTTTACGAACTTTGAGATTAACATTTTTATTTGTGCCAAGAACGATGGATTCCTGAACAGCATGAGGATGACCGCGCCACCCCATAGCTTCGTGTCCGTCTATTTCCAGGATGGTATCTCCAATCTCCAGCTCACTGTTGGAAGCAGCGCTATCTTCAGCAATATAGCCTATAGTCGTCGTATTAACATTGCCGCTGACGGGATAACCGATCCACGACACCAGAAAAGCTAAAGTAAGAGCTAATAAAAAACTGAAAAGAGGTCCGAAGAATGCCACGACGATTTTTGCCCAGGGCGTAATTTCTGGAAGATCCTCTTGTGTCTTTTCGTTTTTACCTTCAACCATTTCCATGGGAGCCATCTGTGGAAGTGCGACATAGCCCCCCAAAGGCAACCAATTGATCACATACTCGACGCCATCTTTCTTCCATCCTGCAATCTTGGGGCCAAAGCCAATCGCAAAACGCTCTATGACCAAACCCATTTTTTTCCCAGCAATGAAATGCCCCAGCTCATGCACAAAAACTGTTACCGCAAATAAAAAGAGCGCCACAATCGACGTAACAACAAAAAAAAGTATACCTGTTATCATTTATATAGTTCCTCGGCACATTCACGCGCCCACGAATCTGCGCCAACTATAGCATCAAGATTCGGAGACGCAATGTTCTCATGAGTATTCATTACTTTTTCAACTGTCTCTGAGATTTTAGTAAACCCAGCACCATCTTCGATGAAATGAGCAACGGCAACCTCATTCGCCGCGTTCATCACTGCCGGCATAGTACCGCCTACCGTACCTGCTTCTCGGGCCAGTCGCAATGCTGGGAATTTGTCCTCATCAGGCGCTTCAAAAATCAATTGTCCCAGTTTGGCAAAATCAAGCGGCTGCAAATCATTTTGTAAGCGATTAGGATATGTCACAGCATATTGAATGGGAAAACACATATCGGAATGACTGAGTTGAGCTAAAACCGAATGATCCAAAAATTCAACCATGGAATGGACAATACTTTGCGGATGAACTGTGACATCAATGCGGGCCATCTCAATATCGAAAAGCCAACGCGCCTCTATCATTTCCAGTCCTTTATTGAACATCGTCGCAGAATCAATGGTGATTTTTTGACCCATATCCCAAGTGGGATGTTTGAGAGCTTGTTCAAGTCTGATGTCTTTAAACTCCTCCTTAGGCTTATTTCTAAAAGGCCCTCCAGATGCGGTTAAAATAAGACGCCGCACCTGCTCAGGTTTAGATTCACGCAGACATTGAAAAATAGCATTATGTTCACTGTCAACGGGAAGAATACTGCGCTGCATCTCTCGAGCGGTCTCAGTCACTATTTCGCCTGCCATGACAAGAATCTCCTTGCTAGCTACGGCTATATCTTTGCCAGTCTTTAACGCACTCAGTGCCGGAGCCAGACCCGCGGTGCCCACGATGGCTACCAGAACCATATCAGCCTCAACGGATTCAACCATTTCTACCAGACCAGACTCGTTTTTAAAAAGCCGGCAGTCGGCAGGCAGCTTACCTTCGGCTTCCGTCGCTTTGTCTGCATGGCAAATCGTAACCGCTTCAACTTCAAATTCGGCAGCCTGGGCCACGACTTTGTCGACACTGCTATGGACAGCTAAACCCACCAGCTTCATTTCCTCGGGTAGCTGTCGGGCAACCTTACAGGTGCTTTCTCCGATGGATCCACTCGATCCCAACAGAATCACTCGTTTCATTCTATAACCATCACTATTTAAACCTCTTTGACAAAGAGTATCAGATAAGAAAAAAACAGCGGCGCTGTAAAAAGCAAGCTATCTATCAAATCCAAAGCTCCACCAATCCCTGGAATCATTCCGCCTGAATCCTTCGATTTAGCATCACGCTTAATAACAGACTCGGCCAAATCTCCCACGACACTCGTCAGCGGGATAAGCAGGCCGAGAATCCATGCATGAATACCCTCTAGCGGTGACAAGCTATCTGGCAAGAGATAAATCAGTCCCAAACTAAACATCAATGCCACGATCAATCCTCCGGCAAACCCTTCCCAGGTTTTCTTAGGACTGATCGTAGGCATCATCTTATGACGTCCCAAGGTCTTACCCGCAACATAAGCCCCCACATCAGTGAATTTTGTCACTGCCACCAGATAAAGCACCAGGTAAACCCCTTCCATTTCCTTGCCCGACCAGAAAAGGATCCTTTCCACAAAGCTAAACAAATAAGGCACATAGAAAAAACCCAGAAGCGTTAAGGCGATGGAGACGACCGGCGTGGCTCTTTTCTTTTCAAAGATCTGACTTGTTAATGAACCAAGAATGATGAAGATGCATAGTATAATCTCCAAAGCACTGACTTGGTTGGCATCCAGATCTGCGTGAAAGATTTGTACGTATAGCAGAATGAAATAAAAACCACCCGCTCCAATCCCCAGTTTGGTAAAAACATGAAGCCCCTTACGCTTTTGCATCTGGTAAAATTCCCATTGCGCCAGAAACCCCAAAACAGCAACGACCACAAATGTCAGTTGCGAGAGCTTGAAGACAACCATTCCGATGATCAGTGCCCAGATAATTAAGAAGGAGAAGAATCTGCGTAGAAACATTAGACTCCTCCAAACCTTCTATGACGGTTATTATATTCTACAAGAGCATCAAAAAAATCACGTCTTGAAAAATCAGGCCACAAGACGGGGCTAATATAAATCTCTGAATAAGACACTTGCCATAACAGAAAATTGCTCAGGCGCTGCTCCCCGCTGGAGCGGATAAGAAGATCAGGATCTGGCATTTCAGAGGCATAAAGATGCTCACGAATCGTTTTTTCATCAATGGAGTTAGGATCAAGACTCCCTTGTTGTACGCTGCTTACGATAGAGCGTGCCGCATCCACTATTTCCAGACGTCCGCCATAGCTCAGTGCCAGCACCAGGTTAAGCTTCGTATTGGTTTTGGAAGCTTCTATTGTTTTGTTTAATTCTTGATTAACGTCCTGGGGCAAATCCTGCAATCTGCCAATGGCATGAAGACGAATACCATTTTGCACAAGATCTTTACGGTATTTCTTTAAAGCTTCCGAAAGCAAGGTCATAAGACCATCCACTTCCGCTTTAGGACGGTTCCAATTTTCTACTGAAAAAGCATATAGGGTGAGATATTCCACATGACTGTCTGCCGCAGCTTGCAAAACTTCCTTAACCGCATTCGCTCCCTTTTCATGGCCTTTGAGACGGGGGAGGTTTTGTTCCTGAGCCCATCTGCCATTCCCATCCATAATGATGGCAACATGTCGGGGAGTCTTATCCAGTTGAGGAGGTTCTTGCTTCGGCAAGTCGCTCATAGATAAAAGGTCTCCTCACGTTTCGGGCCAACGGAAATGATCCTCAGCTTACCCCCCATAACAGATTTAATAGCGTTGAGATAGTGACGCGCTTTTAAGGGGAGTTCTTTCCAGGAGCGTGCTTTGCTTGTATCCGTTTTCCATCCTGGCAAGGTTGTGTAGACAGGCTTGCAACGGAGCAATTCTTCCGCAGAGGAAGGCGGGTAGGTTATCTTTTTGCCATCCAGTTTGTAGCTCTCACAAATTTTGAGTTCATCCAGCCCATCCAACCCATCAATGTTAGTCACGGCTATATGATCAATGCCGTTCACACGTGCAGAATATCGAGCCAGAACCCCATCAAACCAGCCGCAGCGGCGTGCACGCCCTGTGGTCGCGCCAAACTCACGCCCCATGCCATGCAGCAAGTCTCCAAGTTCCTCACTTTGCGTGGGAAAGGGACCTTCACCCACTCGGGTCGTATAAGCTTTGACCACACCGATGACGTGGTCCACTTTTGCCGGCGGCAACCCGGAACCTGTGCAGGCTCCACCTGATGTGGTGTTAGATGAAGTCACAAAAGGATATGTCCCATAATCAATATCCAGAAAAGTGCCCTGAGCACCTTCGAAAAGAAGTGCCTTCTTTTCATCCATCATCTTGTGCAGGGTATGAACCGTATTACAGATATAGGGATTAAGAAATTCTCCAATAGTTTTAAGCTCACGGATCAGACTTTGAGCTGAAACAGATTTCCAACCGTTAAAACGGTGCTGCCTGTTCACCTCCTTGATGCGTAAGCGTAGTTTTTTCTCAAATGTTTCAGCATGGAGAAGATCTCCCAGACGAAAGCCTGTGCGGCTGACTTTATCCTGATACGCAGGCCCGATGCCACGCTTGGTCGTACCAATCTTGACCTTTTTTGAGTTTTCATTACCGGCATCGGCAATGCGGTGATGTGGTAATACCATGTGAGCCATGTTGCTGATGAATAACCGCCCTTTGGTCTTAATCTTTTTATCATGCAATTCTTCAATTTCATGCTTTAAAGAAAATGGATCTATCACAGTTCCGTGACCAATAATGCATTTTTTACCAGGACGTAGAATGCCCGAAGGAATTAAGTGCAGAATGTATTGTTTCTTTCCAATCTCCACAGTATGCCCGGCATTGTTTCCACCCTGAGAACGGATCACCACATCATTGGTTTCCGTCAGAAAATCAATGATCTTCCCTTTCCCTTCATCCCCCCAGTGGACGCCTACAAGAATTGTGTTCATCTCTTTGTTAACGCCCTACACTGATGTATTCAAAACCAAGCTTAATCATCTCTTCCGGATTCATAAGATTTCTTCCATCAAAGACTAATGGTGTTCTCATGCTCTCTTTGATCTTGACCCAGTCCAGAGATTTAAAGTCCTGCCACTCTGTGGCAATGACGAGAGCATCCGCATCACTCGCCGCCTCGTAAGGATCACTCGCTAGAGGAATGTCCGGATAAAGCTCCTTACAGTTTTCCATAGCTTTGTAATCAAAGGCCTTAATATCCGCACCTTCCTCCATCATCTTTTGTGCCAGGACGATGGCTAGGCTGGAACGAATGTCATCCGTATTGCCCTTGAACGCAAGACCCAGCTGACCGATCTTCTTATCCTTCAGCAGCCAGAGTTTATCCCGCACTTTTTTCAGAAAACGTTCAGGCTGTGTGTGGTTAATCTGCTCCACTTCTTTGAGAAGATTGAAGTCATAACCCAACTCCTCGCTAATATGGATAAAGGCTTTAATATCTTTAGGGAAACAAGATCCACCATAACCAAGACCAGCATTGAGAAAAGCCCGGCCAATGCGGTGGTCGGCTCCCATCCCCTCAGCGACTTCCATCACATCCGCTCCCGACGCATCACAAATCGCCGCAACCGCATTGATGTAACTGATCTTAAGAGCCAGGAAGCTGTTAGCCGCATGCTTGATCAACTCAGCACTGTTGATATCCGTAAACATAATGGGCGCCTGGAAGGGTGCATAAACTTCTCGCATATCAGCAACAGCCCGGTCATTCATAACCCCAACGACCACGCGGTCAGGGTTCATCAAATCAGCCACAGCACTTCCCTCGCGTAAAAACTCCGGATTACTGACAACATCAAACTCAACGCCCTCTTTGCCATATCGACGAATCGTCTCAGCCACCTTCTCACCCGTTTTGACAGGCACCGTACTCTTATCAACAACAATGCGGTAATCTTCAATGACCTCCGCAACTTCACGGGCAACTTTTTCAATAAAACTCAAATCAACGCTACCATCCTCCTGAGGAGGAGTGGGCACAGCAATGAAAACCACCTTGGAATGAGCAACCCCCTCTTTAATAGAATCCGTAAACGAAAGACGATTGAGCTGAACGTTTTTCCGCACCAGATCTTCCAGACCAGGCTCATAGATGGGAATCTTCCCCGCCTGCAACAGCTCAACCTTCTTCTTATTATTATCAACACAGATCACTTCATGCCCGACTTCGGCAAAACAAGTTCCTGTAACCAGTCCGACATACCCTGAACCCACAATACACAATTTCATAATCTATAACTTTTTATTTTTGGAAAATAATTACGATGAGCCTGCCGCAGATTAATTGCCAACCTCTAAGGATGCCCTCGGAAAAGCTTTCAGCGTAAAGGTGAAGAATAACAAAAACTCATCATCGATCAACTCATTGCTGCGAAGTTTGGCTGTTGTGGCTATATTCCAGTGCGTCAGGTCTCTGTAGAGCGTATAACTTTGCTCCTGGATGCGCCCCTCTTCGGCTTCATAGGCGATAAAATTTTCAAATTGCCAGTTCTCATTGATCCGCCAGAACAATCCGGTGTAAAGGAGGTTGCTATCCTCCAGAACAATATCCGCATTATAAGACGTAAAAAGAATGTCTCCATCATCCGAAGGGAAATCACTCTTCACATGCAGATAGCGTTGGCCCAAACTCAGCTCCACCGCCGGGTGCACCTGCCAGGTTATTTCCGTGTTAAGCTCATCATAACTTGTATCCCCTATGCCATAAGCTGCATGAAGGTCAACAAGCATCCATGGTACCGGCTCCACTCGGATGTCATTATAAATTTGTGGATAAACGGAATCCAGATCCGTACGAACATACTGGCCACTCTCTGGCTCAAAATCTCCATAGATTCTCCACTCAGCCAGATCAACCTTCTCACCATCACGAAGCGTCTGTATTTTGTTTTTAATGCCGTGGCGTACGCGTAATGACCTGTCAATAGAATCAATTGAATTATAAAGCGTATAATTAATGGGCTGTGCTCGCGTGGACAAGGTACGGTAATCCAGCGGCACAAAATCTTCTCCGGGCCGATGACTCACATACGTTGCCCCGGCATTGATAAAAGGCTCCATCACATGCCTCAAGCCATCTATGCCAAAACGCTCATCCTGAACATCAAACCAGGTCTTACTGACCTTAAAGGAACTTTCCAGGCCGGCATTCACGGCCACACGGGTTAATTCTTCGTCTCCACCACGCGTCGCTGACATATTATCATGGGAGTAATGCGTCCCGCGGAAGCCTACACTAGGCGTAACATTCAGCCAGCCGAAGTATTGATTGGGGTACAAGATTTGATGAAAGCTGTCATAACGGTATGTCTCATAATCTCGAGCAAATTCAAAATCAAAGGTATTAATACCATCAACCGTGCCTCTGTTATCACCCGCCAGTTCCTGCTTCAAGTTAGCAATGCTGGATTCACCTTCATAATATAAGGGCGTGTAAGGAATGGGCTGCCTTTTAAACTCCAGCTTTAATTCAGGTTTTCTCTCAAGAACCTCAAAATTATCATCCCAGTCAAAACGACCTAAGAGCGATGCCGTGAAGTTGGCATCATAAAAAGTCATATCAATGACATTATCCGGGACACGCTCCTTTTCAAATTGCGATTCAAAAAAGTCCTGCGTGACATGCTTATCACTCCATTTATTTAAATCAATAGTCAGGTCTAAATCTGCCCCAAGCTGCGATTTCTGTTTGTAGGACAATTTATATCTTTTTTCATTAGGCAGACTTTCTGGGCGGCGAGCACCGGCATCCATCTGGTTTCCTCTGTCTGCGGCATAGTAACCGTCAAACTCAGCGAACTCCCCAGGGCGTGGACTGAACTTGAGCTTGCCGCCTCCGGCATACCCACGTTTCTCACGCCAATCAAACTGTAAATCTGTTGACCATTTTTCATCCAAGGCAAACGTATAGTTAGATAAAGCAAAAATCCCCCACTTCGAGGAAGCGCCTGCGCCTAGCTCAAAGTTACCACGCTTCTCTCCGAGCCCCTGACTCACAATCGGCACCCACATCACGGGAACGTCACCAATCATCACCGTCACATTCTTCATCACCACAGAGTCGTCCGGGTAAATCTCAATGGTATCGGCCTTCAGACGGTAACTGGGATTCTCGCTATTGTGGGTCGTCAGCCAACCCTTCTTAATCACATACTTATCCTCCTTGGGAGTATCGACCTCCTCGCCATAAGCAAAGATTTTGTCGCGCGCCGTTCTGAAATCGAGCGACTTCACTGCACGGGTATCAAGGTTATAGAGCAAGCGACTGCCACGGAAGATTTGACCATCGACAAAAATACGTACATTGCCCCGCCCCTCTATCGTGCGCTTCGCTTTGTTAAAAGAAACTTCGTCTGCATAGATGACATCTCCGCCATAACGCACCACCACATTCCCCTGAGCATAAGCGATGCCGTCCTCGTAGCGGTTATCGCCATCGGAAGTAATCTCCAGAGGAATGCGAGACTGTTCAGGTTCTGCCTTCACATAGGTCATGAAGCCACAACTCGTCAAAAGAAGTATGAGCGTACTATGAATGAAATGTCTCAAAACTTGCTCCATAGTTACCATCACATTGATCACCTGCCAATATCAAAAGTAAGTCTTTTTCTTTCTGATACTTGTGCAAGTTCTAACACATTTTTGTTTAAATGAATAAATAATTTAAATTCGCATTTCAAGTCATCGAAAGTGCCGCAATAGTTCAGCGTAACATTTCCAACTTGCAACCCTAAATTTTCCAGCCTTCGAGCGCAGCCTCTTGTTCTATGAAGCCCATGACGCCTATGACGTGGATAAAGCTTCTTCAGACTTGACCCTGCCTGTGTCCTCGGCGAATGTGCGCATATGAAAGCGAAGACCCTCATTGATAAAACTTTCATACCGACTCATGCCTCATGGACTGAGGCATGCCAAGCCACCACCCATCTCGCCATAGGTGCCCATCAGGATGATCTCGAAATCATGGCCTATCACGGGATTGCCGCCTGCTACCATCAGCAGGATCAATGGTTTGGAGGCGTCATCGCAACCAACGGCGCAGGTAGCCCACGCTCAGGAAAATACCAGAATTATAGTGATGCTGAGATGCAACAAGTGCGTCACGGGGAACAAATCAAAGCAGCAGAAATCGGTCACTACGCATTTGTCACCCAGCTTGGCTATCCCAGTCAGATCGTTAAGTCTACAGAAGCCTCTCCTCCCCTGGTGCAAGAGCTCAGAGAAATTCTCATACAGGTTCAACCTCGCATTCTCTACTTGCATAATCCGTTTGACAGCCATGCAACGCACATCGCCCTTTTAACATGCTGTCTGCAAGCTTTAAAGGACCTACCCCCAGAGCAACAGCCACAAACAGTCTACGGCTGTGAAGTCTGGCGAAGCCTCGACTGGTTGCATGAAGAGCATAAAGTGGCTTTACCGACAGACCAACATCCTGAACTTGCCTCCCAACTTCTCAACGTGTTTGAGTCTCAAATCAGCGGTGGCAAAAATTATCATGATGCCGCGCTCGGACGCCGTAAAGCCAATGCCACTTTTTATCATGCGCACCAGGTGGATACCTTCTCATCCTGCACCTGGGCCCTCAACCTCACATCACTCATCCGAAAAAACGCCCCCGCTCTCTCCGAATTCATGCGTTCCAGACTCACCGCCTTCAATCAGGCTGTTTTTGAAAAGTGGCCTCACACTTCCTCGTAATGCGTTCGGAATAAGAAATGTAGAGCAATATACGAATCCACTTGGTGCGTTATTCCAGATTCCGATCTGGAATGAAGACATTTATCCAAGATTTGCCGCCCTCCGACGCGAACTTGACTCTGCCAAAGTTTTAGTTTTAGTTGAGGCAGCTTTTTCATAAAACCGATTCATCTGCTATGACCTAAATCAAATAAATAACAGATTAACGATGCCGCTTCTGCATAGCCTTTCGCATTGATCTGATATCCAAGCACAGTATTATCCTCCAGACTCTAACAATAACTTGTTCGATCAGAAAGGAAACTCATGGAAATATTAACACACCCAGGATTCATAGGAGGAATACTTGGCAGCATAGTCGGTATCATTGGCGGAGGCTTGGGTATGTATTGCTCATTAAAGAGGGCTAAAGATGCCACACAGAAGAAAGCAATTTGGATTTTTTCAGCTTTGATTGTAGCTCTTGTCGGAGTTTTTATCGCTGCACCGTATCTTATGCCTTCACCTTATAAGTATTTTCTCATTCTGCCCTATTTAGGCGTTCTTTTTTTGTTAATTTTTGGGTTTAACAAGATTTATCAAAAATCGAACAAATCAGGAGAGCCAATTCGCTAATGCGCCATCGAGTGTCCTTGACGTTGAGATTGTCGGAAAAGCCTTATTTTTCTTAATAATGTATTTTGATAGCCCTTAAGGATTATTGTACAATTTCTTTTATGGCTAGATACCAAG
>JBCCWR010000030.1:0-20798 GCA_039193385.1 Verrucomicrobiota bacterium
CTGGGAGCTGTTTATAACATGACATTTCATGGACCCGCTATCATGGGACGCTTATTCCAGAGTCTTTTATTCGTTGATAAGGGATATAATGCGTTTCAAGAAGTGGAGGGCACGCTTGAGATAAAGCTGTCAGGCGTAGAATCTATCATGGCGGTTGAAGAAATTTATCCTCAAGCTCGTGGTTATAGTTTTCAGTTTTTCAACACGGCTAAAAGAGGTATCCATAAAATCTGCATGACCCGTCAGGGTGATCTTGAAGAGTTTCTCAAAATCATCAAAAAAAAATACAAAGATCAATCTTTTCAATCATCAGAATATGATAAGGACACCATTCGTGGGGAATATGAATGGCAGATCGGAATGAATCATGAAGATGCAAGCTATTGCGAGTCTTCACAAATTTGTTTATCTGTCCTTTATCCGCTGTTTCAATGTGCTTATGAAAACCACATCCCACTTCGCATAGAAGTTTTACACCCTACCCTGATTCATAGTGAAATATTTTGTATCAACTCAATTTGCCAACGTGAATCACAAATAACTCTTCTGGATGAACACGATGACTGCAGGGAATACTTTCTTGGACTAGATTACATTGGTAAAGCTGTTATAGCCAAGGCTATGGGGGATATTAAATCACCTACAAGTATCCATATCTATAACCATGGCGGCTGCTTCTGCTCAACGATCACTCCCTATCTTGAAATTGGAGATGAAAAATTATGCGTCTGGGAGCGCACTTTGGCCAACCAGGTAAAATCCGTTTAAATCATTTAATATCGAACTAATACGTCTTTCATCTCATTCTTGATCCGATTCCGTATCCTTACGATCACATTGACCCGTACTATTTAGCTCCTGGCAGGTAGCTTCGACTTTGAAGGTCATATTCTTGGGATTAAACCCAAGTTCTTTAATAAGCGCACTCTCTCGTATATCTAAACAAGGATCGTTAAATTCAATAATTTTATTACAGTCCTTACAAATAATGTGATTTTGTTTAGCTTGGTCAGGCGTGTTTAAATCATAATATTGCTGATCTCTACCAAGATCCAGAGGACGAAGAAACCCTCCTTCTAGCAACAGTTTCAAGGTGCGATACACTGTGGGCCGTGAAACAGAGGCGTCCTCTTGTATAACTTTGTCCCAGAGTTCTTCTGCGTGGAAACAGTCTTTGCTCTGAAAAAGCGTTTCTAAAATAGCCAACCGTTGTTTGGTAATACGAAATCCCTTCTTCTGCAGAAAATCTTTTATCTCCTTTTGCAGAAGTGCGTTATTGGTCGAGGGATCTTTAGACTGGTTCATACATTAATATATTTTAGCGATAACGAAATTGTAGCTTAATATCTGTTTCTTTGTAGGAGCGATCATGATGCATTGAGCGTATCACTTTCATGCAGTATCCCTGAAGATCATAAGCGTCCGCAACTTTAAAGGGGAAAGACTCTAAGAGTTGTGTACATTGTTTTGAAACAGCTTCAACTTCTACTGTGCTTTCCAGCCAGTTCCTTAAACAACAGATTTCATCGTCGTTACATAGAGATGACGCAAAATCAAAATATGCCCTAACGCAACGACCAGGCTGAGTTTGACTGCGTGCGTGAAAACGAAACTCAAGAATATCATCTGCTAGATAAGGACATTTTTTACAAATAGACGCCAGGGTTTGATCAATCTTTACCCACGTATCCAGATTACTTACCGATTCCATAGCAGTAAGATATTGCTGCTATTGAAAGTCAGTATCAATCAAAAATTACAAAGAAACCCTTCTGAAAGGGCTTCTTTATAGGCACATGCGCTGATTACTTAGCTTGGAAATCTCCACACCAATCATCTGATGATGTTACAGGAAAGCGTGACTCAATTTTGGTCTCACTATCAACATCAAAAACAATTGTCTGTGGTGCATGACGTCGGCATTCACCAGTAACATCTTTTGCACTCCAGTGCTTACAAGTAGAACATGTGTTTATAGCTGTTTTCGTAGACATATTTAACCTCTTCGTTTGATTGTTTAAAGTGACCTCCCATGAAGGACCACACCTTCAATATGTACTACTTTTTATTTCTCACAAGTTATTGAATTAAAAAACTGCGCTTCTTGTTTCTGCATATCATTCGCAACAAGAAACACTAAGGGTTTATGGGCCATAGTCTTAAAGCATACTTAATAAAAAGAACCTCTAGATCTTATTTATTAGTAATAAAAGTTTCATTTTTAAAATGCATAAGGCTGCCCAATGACGACTTTAAGTAGCTTGAGAGATCTCTTTTTTAACCATGATTTTATTTTGCTCTGCCTGAACAGAAGGAACTCGATTTAGAACTTCTTTTGATTTTTTAAACCAGGGAAGGCGTTTATGGAATTTCACCCAAAACCAGGCTAGTCCGACATAGCTTAAAGCACCTATTGGAATCAAGATACCTTCCCATGAAGGATAAAGACCAAACCAGAGACCCATCCAGCCCGGTATATCTAATTCGTGAATAGGATGCACAGGCAACCAGCCTACCGTTTGAAATAAACGCACTGTCTTACCAACAAAAGTCATGAGAATAGAAACGACTAAAATCCCCGTTACTACAAGCAGCTTACGTTGCGGCAATTTTTTACCCATTACTAAAATGGCGTAACCAATTCCACTTATGGTGATGGCTCCGATACCAAGCCCAATAATGGATGGTTTCCAACCGCCCTCAAGTATGAGCGACTGAATAAAGATTGTTGTCTCAAAACCTTCGCGAAATACTGTAGCAAAACCAACACCGACCATGGCTAATCCTTCCCAATTCTTCCTGGTCACACTCACAGCAGATCGACTCAATTGGCGTAGACGTGCATTCCATTCTGACCAATAGAATTTATGGAAAACCCAATTTGTCACCATGAGCAAAATTGCGACAGCAAGGGCTGAAACAACTGCTTCCAAAATTTCCCCATAACGGCTTAAAGACTGAATGAAGGTGTTAGAAATAATAAATAAGACGATGCTAGCGGCTAAAGCTAACCATGCCCCCAAAGCTAAACGGTTTCTTTTTAGTTCGTTCTCTCTACCACGAAAACCAGCCAATAATGCAGCCAAAATAATCACGGCCTCCAGACCCTCACGCGTAGCAATCGTAAAACCTGTAAAACCTACGGTAAAAGGCGACAAACCTACTTTGAGCACAGATTCGCTTTCTTGCAGCATCTGCGTGGCATAAGTATAAGCCGCATGCAGTTCATCCTCTGGCAGGCGACGATCCAGTGCCGCTTTAATTCCTAATTTTTCTTTATTGCCACCAATAAAAGAGGCTTCCGCTTGCAAAGCCAAATCAGGATCTCGCGGCATTAAACGAGCTTCAATTTCCAGATCAAAGGTCGTATAAGCCTCTAGGCGGTAGCGCTCTGCATCACGCCATTCATCATTTAATGCAGCTTGAAGAGATTGCCCTAAAAAGGCTCTCACCTCCAGTCCGGCTTCGTCGACAGCATCACGCGTATTGCCCGAGCGCCGCAAACTCATTACAAAATCTTCTGTAAGTATATTCTGCGTCTCTTTAACTAATGATTCAACTTCCTTAGCTTTGACCTTATTGGCAATAGCAATTTGTAATTTTTCTAATTTAGACTCGAGTCTACCCCAGTTTTTATCTACCGCTTCAGCTTTCGTCTTTTGCCATATGGGATAGAGCTCACGCAATATCTGACGCGTTTTTAAGGTAAAAGCTTTTGCTTCCTGATACTCGATAGGAATAACTATCTTACTATCACGAATACCCGCTCGGTATTCCATAGGAATAAGCCGTATGAGTTTTAATGTCAGGCGTTCCAAACGCTTGGCATCTTCTGCGGTTAAGAGATTAGGCAAGGTGCTTTCTAGTTGATTACGCCATTGCTTAAAATCAGCTAAGGTTGATGGCCCTTGCTCTTGCCCTTGCCCTTGCCCGGAAGATACGATCTTTTGAGAAATGTGTTTCGACTCTTTGATCACACTGGATCTACTATCTTTTTGTGTATCATCAATGAGTAAGGTGAGTTGAGCTGGAAAATTAGCTAAAGATTCGACTTCAGCCATACGTGCTGCCAGAAGCTCAGGTGTAGCGCGGTTTTGCAGAATCAGGGAAGCAATACTCTGCGTCTTTTCTCTAACTCGAGTAGACTGCCATTGAATATACTCCTTCACTAAGAGTTTGGTAATCTGTTCATTGCCTCCAGTTGATTTTCCCAAACGATGAAGAGCCAATGCTCCATCTATAGCACTGGCATACTTGGGCAGATCAATCAATGCCCTCCATTCTTTTGTCTTTGAAACATCCCCTGCGCGTAAGCTTTGCATCATTTCCAAAGCCAGGATGTGTTGCAAACGTCCTTTCATTCTGCCGGTAAGTTCCGTCAGATCTTGCTTGCTGAGCTGATTTGTATTCTGGGAGGTAATTTTCCAAAGCTCTTTGGAAGATGGATGTTGAAGATCTAAAGCAACCTTTTCATTAGGGTGAGGAATCGTCTTGATAGCTACAGCAAGATCATCAGCATAAAGGTGTAACGCAGATTGGTTTAATTTTTCTTGAACCTCGTAATAATGATCCATGACATCAGCGCAGACACTTGAGCCGAGGAAGACTGTCATTACCCCTAATACAATAGGGCTTTTTTCAAACACGTTTCTCATTATTAAAACTATCCCCCTAGACTTAGACATCCCTGTGCAGAGGATCTGCACAGGGATGAAGCGTAAGACAAAACCAGCTACACTGGTTATAATCTTGCAGTTGTTAGTTAGTTTTAGACAGAAGATAATACACAATTTAGGATTTAATTAATGCATAAGCCTGTTCAATTTGAGGAACAAGCTTATCCGTGCGGCTTTTAGCCTGACTTGCCAACTCATCAATCAATGAAGCATTTAATTTACCACTAACCTCTTGAGAAGCTAGAGCATCAAGAAAACTCATGATACCATCATAACCAGCAATGATTGCTTTGTTTAAAGCTTTGTCTTTCTGACCTACTTCGTTCTGAACAGCTTTATAGATAACATAACAGCTACTCATTATGCCTTTCATGTCAGATACGCGGCTCACTGCATAAAAACGGCCGCTTTTCTCTTCACTAAATTTACTCTCTTTCCATTCTTCAAAATACTCAGAAAGTGTAGGAGTCATTTCGATCATGGCTCCAAAGAGATCATCCGTAGTGGGATTCCAAGCTTTCGAATCGCTTAAAAGTTCGCCAACCTTACGGTCTGTATCTTCAGCTACGGCTGTAAGAACTTCAGTTTTAGGAAGAGACTCGCGAGCAACCATCTTACCATCACCATCGAGATCTATAGGAACAATCCAGCGTGAATCGCCACCCCACAGTGCTGGTTCAATGATGTAAGTGAAAGAGGGCCCTTGACGATCAATAACCTCTCCATTGCTTAACTTCAGAACAACATCCGCCACATCTTCAGGTCCTTCGGATTTAGGAACACCTGCATCAAGGTAAACATCATAGTGCGATAGGGAAGGAACACCTGCCACGATACCCTCAACAGTTTCATAACCAAAGCTGTCCATAGCCTTGTAATTCTCCTGCATCTTTTTAACGAGATCTTCAACTCCTACCAAATCATCCGCATAAGCCTTTTTATAACTGCCAAATGTTTCGATCTTCTCATCATATTTCTGGGCATTTTTGACAAAATCAGCGGATGCAGTTTTCATTTTGCTCACACGGCTTACAAGATATTCTTTAACCTCATCACCTGCGCTACTTGCTGCAAGAGAATTTACAGAAAAAAACACGGCCATTAAAGACGCGCTAATGAGTGATATCTGTTTATTCATATTGTTATTGAGACTTGATATCAAAAATAACTTGTGCGTCAACGATTTTTTGATACTTAGTCTCAATAAGATGAAGTTGCGAATTATTTTAAACAAGACATCTTGTGAAATTCACCTATTCAATTGATGGGTAATTACCAATAAAAACTTGCCTTGCTATATGAAATAGCTTAGACAAACTATGTAAGTTATGAATTACTTAATTAAAACACTCAACACTGTTGTGCTAACAGCTTTCCTATCTGCTATGGGTCATGCAGGAGACGCCCCTGCTCCGGTCAGCAAGGATCTGCAAGAAGCCATTGAAGAAACGAATTATGTGGAAACAGCACAGCCAGGCATCATTTTAAGCGGTTATGTCGATGCGGGTTATATCTATAACTTTACAGCCGGCACTATGGGACAGCGCTGGCTTGGAGGTGATGGAGACGCTCATGGCGACTTTGAACTGAACCAAATGAAACTTGTGCTGGAAAAACCCCTCTCAGATGCAAACGAACTGCAGGCAGGTTTCCGAGCTGATCTAATGTTTGGAGAGGATGCTGCATCCTTTACTTCAAACGCTTCCGGCAGCCCGGATGGAGATACACTCTACGTACAACAAGGTTATGTTCAATTCCGACTCCCTATTGGCAATGGCCTGGATGTGCTCTTCGGTAAGCACCAGCAATCTCTCGGTTGGGAAGCTGAAGAGCGTCCGGCAAATATCAACATCACAGGCGGTATTTCTGCTCTAGGTGATCCTGGAGGTACTATTGGTATGTTAGCTATCTATCCTGTTAATGATTATGTGGAATTGAATTTCGGGGTAAATAATGGCAGCGGAGCAGATGATAACGCAGGACTGGATGCTTCGGATGATGACTATGCCGTAACAGGTCAATTTACCCTCTTTGCCCCAGGCGGAAATGCTTCATGGTCCAACGGGTTTAACTATTCCTGGGGCGGTGGCAATATCAGTGCCAATGATGACCACGCACTGATCCTCAATTCCTTGGGTGAATGGATGCCCCAATTTGCCAATGATAAACTGCTCTTTGCCTACAACTTTACTTATGTTTTTGCGGAAGACTTTAACCCGGGCGGAAGTAATGATTCTGAATACTTTGGCATAGGTCTTTATACAAAGTATTACTTTACAGACATCTTCAGTCTAGGCGCCCGTGCAGAATATATGCATACGGATGATCAAAACATCGTCGGCCTCACAACAACTTCAGGTAGTAATGATCTGTGGTCTCTAACGGGCACACTTGGTTTCGACCTTTTGGAGAATCTTCTTATACGTGCAGAATACCGCGTCGATTTGGGTAATGATGTAGCAGTGGATGGAACCAATACGGATGACCTGGTTCATACTCTAGCTAGTGAAGTTACCTATAGCTTCTAAGCTATATACTTCTATTCGTTTGATTATTTTATCAAAAGACCGCGGTTTTTACTGCGGTCTTTTTATATATTAGGAAACTCCCAATCAATTTCCACTTCGTCGCCCGACTTAAAATTTGAGCCGGCAGGTTCAAGCAAAAGCCACGACTTTGCTGCAGCATTATAGGGTTTAACATGCACTTCACAAAAGCGCCCTGTTTCCCGCACGAGATCGACTTTTGCTTTATACGTCCCCTTCTTTTTGATTTTAAATTGCTCGGGCCTTAGCCAAACACTATTGTCTTCATGGTCCACAACATTGGCCGGACCAAAAAGACAGGCACAGTATTCACAACAAGCTTGATGATAGGTCTTGGTGGCTGTAGCCACCTGCTGAAGACTACCGGATTTCATGATGGCAATACGGTCTCCGGCACTTAATGCATCATCAGGATCATGCACCACAAGTATGGCAGTGGTACCCAAAGATTTTAAGATCACACATATCTGATCTCGCAGTTCACGTCGCAACGTACTATCCAAATTACTAAAAGGTTCATCCAAAAAAACTACTTCTGGCTTAGGTGCCAGAGTGCGTGCCAAGGCCACTCGCTGTCTTTCTCCACCGGAAAGCTCATGCGGCAGACGCTTGGCAAAACTGGGCATACCCACTAGCTCCAGCATCTCATCTACTATTTGTCGCTTTTCTGACAAAGACACTCCTTGGAGACCGTAAGCAATGTTTGACTCAATGTTCCGATGAGGAAAAAGCGCTCCCTCTTGAGACATCATACCAAAGCGGCGTTTTTCGGGGGGAACCCAGTTTCTATTTCCTGCTAGGCAAGATCCTTTGAATAAAATCTCACCCGCAGTGGGTTCTTCTAACCCTGCAGCCAGTCTCAATAAGGTCGTTTTACCACTGCCACTTTCACCCACGAGTGCCAGTATCTCGCCTTTTTCAACAGTAAGGCTAACGCCATTAACTGCGGGGGAGCCTTGAGAAGAGTATTTTTTCTCAACATTACGATATTCTATCAAACTCATTGTGTTAGATCTCTTTCTATCAGACGGTTTAAAACACAGAGACCTATGGTTCCAATAAGCACAATCATCAAGGAAGGAAATGCGCATTCATAAATCCGTCCTTCTTTAGCCATACCGAAGGCAGAAACAGCCAGAGTATCAAAACCAGCAGGACGTAACAACATAGTTAAAGGCAGCTCCTTGAGAATATCTATAAAAACCAACATGCAAGAAGCTACAAGAGTGCCTCGCAATAAAGGTATATTAATGTTCCAGAGTGTAAAGCCAGGGCCATGTCCCAACATGCGTGAAGCCTCATCGAGCGAACCACACACCCGCGTCATGCCCGCTTGAACCGATTGCATAGGCACAGCAATAAAACGCACCAGATAAGCAAAGACAATAGCAAAAAGTGAACCGCTTAAAAGAACGGGTAGATTGATATTCCGATCCAGCATTCCCGTAAATGTCATAACCCCCAAGGCCACGGCAACTCCTGGCACAGCGTAACCCAGTGTCGCTAAACGTGTCATGCCACGCAGCCATTTAAAAGGATGTAATCTTACCGCATAGGCAAGAATAACCGCGACTCCTGTTAGCAAGATAGCGGAACCAAATGACATCAGCAGACTATTCAAGGCTTGCCAATCCCTAAAGACCGGCAAGGACTGCCTGGCGGCGCCAATGGCCCACAAAATCAATTGACCTACGGGAAAAAGCAAACCCATTGACAAGGGAATCAGACAAACCACATAAGCCCCTGTGAGTGATAGACCTTTAAGCTTGCGACGCGCCAAGGGCATTCCAGTTACATTTCTGGATGTATACCGAGCCTTGCCTCGTTGCAGATGTTCTATAAAAAGTATGAATAGAATGGCCAGCATCATAAAACCTGCCAGACGAATACCCGATGCCGAATCTTCCAGTCCAAACCATGTACGAAAAATTCCCTCCGTCAATGTAGGAACACCAAAGAAATTCACAGCACCATAATCATTCATCACTTCCATAAGGATGAGACTCAATCCGGCCACAATGGCAGGACGGGCCATAGGCAAAGCGACGGTAAAGAAAACATTGGTCGGGCTGCGACCCAGCATCAAAGCAGCTTCGATAAAAGAGCGGTTTTGTCGGCAGAAAGAAGCGCGCATAGTAATAAATAAATAAGGGAATAATACTGAAGCCATGAACAAAGCTAGAACCGTATACCTTAGAATGACTTCTGTCATTGCAAATGCCTCGATTCCCCAGGTATGACGAACGTAAACAAGAAAAGGAATACTTAGCTCAGGAATTTGAATATAAACAAAGGCGGCTACATAGGTTGGAATAGCTAGAGGCAAAACAAGCGCCCATTCCAAAATGCGTCTCCCCGGAAAATCAAAAGCACTGACTAACCAGGCTGAGGGTATAGCCATCAGCATTGAAAAAAATAATACGATCCCAACCAGAAGGATCGTATTAACAATATATTGAGCAAGAACTGTGGAAACAATATGCTCCCACTTAGGTCCGGCGACTCCGATGCTCAGGATAACGGTAGCTAGCGGAATAAGAATCAGAGTGCAGAGTAGTAGAGAAAGAATAAGCCAGAGGTTTCCTCCCCGTCGAAAAGCGCGCCTCCATGATTGAAATAATTCCGCCAGCCTCACCTGTTAGTTTTTATTCCCAGCCTGCTTTGTTAAAGCATTCCACAGCTTTAGCATTAAGTTCACCCAGCTTAGCCATATCAAGCATATCCGGCTTAAAATTACCCCAGCTCTTCTGAATGCCGGACAGCTCTATGTCTGGAACTACCGCATACTCATAAGAACCATTAGGGAAGCTCTTTTGAGCTACATCAGAAACCAGAAATTCTAAAAACTTCTTAGCACCTTCCACATTATCACTATTCTTCACAATACCTCCGCCACTTATATTAATGTGCGTACCACGACCATCTTGATTTGGAAAAAACAGACCGATGGATTCGGCTACTTTACGGTCTTTCTCTTCTGAAGAATTGGCCAATAACCCTACATAATATGTATTAACAACGGCAATGTCTCCCAGACCTGCTGCAACAGCTCGCATTTGATCTCTATCCGAACCTTGAGGAGGACGGGCCATGTTTGCACGAACCCCCTTAGCCCACTCGATGGCAGCATTTTCATCATGCACAGACAAAAGAGATGCCATGAGTGACTGATTGTAAATATTGGAAGAAGAACGAACCAAAATACGTCCTTTCCATTTCTCATCAGTCAAATTTTCATAAGTAGAAAGATCCGCTGGTTTCACACGATCTTTGGCATAAGCAATCACACGAGCTCGTTTCGTAAAACCAAACCATTGATTATCAGAATCACGCATCTGAGCAGGAATGCGACTGGTCAGCACATCTGACTCCACAGATTGGAGTATGCCTTCGGTCTTAGCCCGCACCAAGCGGCCTGCATCAGCTGTAATGAAAATATCAGCAGGTGTTTTTTCACCTTCCGCTTTTAAACGCTCCATAAGTTCATTGGCTTTGCCTTTGACAATGTTTACTTCAATTCCACTTCGTTCCGTGAACTTAGCAAATAATTGGTCATCCGTGGGATAGTGACGGTGACTATAAAGGGTGATTTCACCCGCATAACTCAATGGCGACGCTAATAATGCGCCCAGAATAGTTACTTTAAGTATACTCATGATATTATCTCTTTTTTAACTAATAATCTCATATTCAATGCGTTAACTCTTAAAGGAAGATCTAATCAGCTCTCTGAAAACAACCTAATTATAAGCTCTCCAAGGCATATTGAATATGAGTCTCAATACCTAAACATACCTTAAATTCCTGTCAATTAGTTTGATGATATTGCGTTTTATTCGTATCAAATACCATAAAAACGCCTTTTCAGACTTGCTAGAAACTGAACCCCTTGTAAATAAATAGGCTAACCATAAATTGAAACACAAGTTATAAAATGTCTGAAATCAATGTTCGTGGAGAAATAGAGCTACAAAAAGTCAGCTATCCCCCTAATCAATGCCGTGTTCAATTGTCTTTTACAAGCGGCAATGAAAAGCAGGGTTATCAAGAATTTATTAAGCATATTCCTATTTCCGGAGATAAATACAAAGATACGATTCAAATTTCTGGCGATGCAGAAAAAATCGAACTCGCGCTTTATTCCCCAGAAAATATTCTATTGGATGAAAAAGGGTTCGCCGGTACAGGAGAACTCGCCGATGAGATGGGAAGCCAAAATGGTATCCCACTCAAATACTCCGGGATCAGCGAAACATCCATAGCACCAGAACCTACAGTTATGCCATTAGCTGGATCTCAAAGAATGAGAGGCAAGCTGATTTGTACAGATTGCACAACCGTTGATGTATCAGGCATAGCTATCGCTCTCTACACAGCAGAAAGCGAGGAAAGCACGCCTAAGTTAATGGCCCATAGCACGACTGAAAGCAGCGGTTATTTTACTATCGAAGAGTCGCTTTCGGCGATGCCACATACATGGGCCAGTATTTGCGGGCAACACGATCAAATATTGACCTTGGATTCTCAAGGTAACATCCATTTGCCTCTCATTCTCGGATTAACCAAGGAACAGATTCTCTCATGTAAAGGCAAAGACCATCAAAAAGATAAACAAGACGCAAAGACAGACTGTGCTTGTGATGATAAAGCTCCTATCAGAAATCCCACCCTGGAAGATCTGGCTACAACGCCTGAGGCTTTCTCCAGTGACTTAGGCGGTGGCAAATGCATTGATTTTTCAACACCGAACCGCGTTCTTGAACAAGTCAGTTTCTATCAGGTCGTTCGTACTACAGATCCCATGACTCGAAGCAATCTAGACTTCCAAACTTACACTGGAGGTTTCTCTGCAACACGTAACATCACACCTGGAAATGAATGGTTAGCTTTAAGACTGCTCGACAATCTTTCTGGTCCCTCATCTCCTGATGACAACAAACGAGGTGAAGCCTACGCCAAAGGCAACATGGAATCTGTCTTAGAGAAAAGCACCCTGGGACAATTTGATCAGCGAAGAAGAAGATCTCAGCTCAATGGTAAAAACGCTATACTTTGGGACATCCCCATCCAGGAAGCTTCACAGGCCATCACAGTAGCACATGGTCATCTACTTGAATACCGTCAGAGTTGGGTAGCCGATGGCTACTCCATGGGAGACCTTCTCCATTCCATTCCTTTGGCCCCTTGTCAGAAGAAAAAAATAGCCGTTGTCCATTGGGATAGACAAGATGAGGGCGAACGTGATTCAGAGATAGAAGCACGAGACAGACTCCAAGCACAAATTGCCAGAGAAAGAGACATCGATAGTATAGCCTCCGGCGTTGTTAAGGAGGCCGCAGTAGGAGGTTCTGCGGCTTATACTGGAGCTGTAGGAGGAAGCTATGGAGCAAGTGCCGCCATCCCCCTTGAAGGAGCTTTACTAGGTGTCACAGGCGGCGCAGCTGGAGCTGCCGCATTGGCAGGTTCATTAGCGGGACAATATGGAACCCGAGGATTTGCCACAGGTCTTTTTGAGAATATCAAAGACCGAACTCTTCAATCTGCATCCTCCGTCCGCACCCAGCGAACATCAACCGTATTGGCCTATAACCAGGATGAAGAAACATCCGTCATGACTGAAGTCATTGCGAATCATAACCACTGTCACACACTCACCATTCAATACTTTGAAGTCTTACGTCACTTCCAAATTCGCCAGGAACTGGCCAGTGTTCAGGAGTGCTTATTTATTCCTTTAAACATGGAATGGTTTAGTGACTCACGCATCATCAAGTGGCGAGAGCACCTTGAAGCCGCGCTGATGAAACCCGAACATCAGGCTGGATTTGAAGCCCTGGAAAGAATCACACAAGGGCATGCAGACACCCACCTTCCTGAACAACGTTATGCTGATGCACCCATCCGCCAACTGACCGGAGAGCTACAGCTACTCATAGACATCCCACGCCCTATCGATCTTGATGAGTTGAAAAAAGATTTTGAAGATGGTGAGGTTGTCTCTGAAGCTCAGAAAATTGATTCCTTAGCCAAAAGCATTGGTAACTTTTTCAAGATGGGTAAAGACTTCTTATTTGGCGATGGCATAGAAATCGACAAAGAAATTCGTCGTTACCCCACGGCAAAAGAGCGTGACCGTTTCTTTGAAGAATATCTAGCGCCCGAACTCATTCGAGAAGTCATCAACAACCTAATTATTAGCTATCGTGACGAACAGGGTAATGAACAAGAGCTAGCTGTTACCGCAACCCTTCATGGAAAATACCGTAAAGGACAAAAGCACCGTGTCACACTGAATGTAGATGACCCGGGCGCGGCTATGCCGAAGCGCGCTGAAATTCAACACATTGAAATCAAATCCGACGTTCCCTTGACTCCTACAAGCCGTCTCATCGTTGAGTTTGCCCATTTCCGCTACAGCACGGATTTCAATGATGGAAGCTTGTGTCGAAGTAGACCTCAGGAATCAATTAAAGCTACACTCAAAGATCCGGAAAATGCGACTGTTCCGCTGCAAGACACGGATATCATTGAAGGTGCCACACTACTCTGGTGTGGCAGACTCAATTCCTTTGAACGCCGTGCTCCACGTTTGGACGACCGTGAAAAAGCCACCGAGTTAAAATCTCATCTCAACCGCCATCTTGAATATTATCATCGCGCTATTTGGATGCGTATGGACCCTCAACACAGATACCTCATTCTGGATGGCTACCTTGCTCCAGGCGAAACTGGCGGCATGTCCCTTGCATCCGCTGTGGAAAACCGGGTCATCGGCATTGTGGGTAATAGCCTGGTTATGCCCGTAGCCCCCGGCTTAACCCTCGACCCTGTTGTTCGTGAACTGAAGAAAAAAGAAAAGACCTTACAGGATCATTATGCTCCGCTTACCCCTCCAAAACCTTTTCGCGTCTCTGTTCCAACGAGAGGGGTTTATGCAGAAGGTATCCTTGGAAACTGTAATACATGCGAACCTAAGGATGAAACACGTTTCTGGCGTTGGGATGAAGCACCTTGTCCGTGCGACGCACCAGAAATTCAACCTGTGAGCACAGACAGTCGCTATCAAGCCCCTGCTGACCTCAGCCCAGATCAACTCAGCAAACCAGTCATTAATATCCAGAATGCCCCTCAACTTCCTAACCCTACGGATGTTGGGAGTCTAGCCGCCAGCTTGCTCAAGGGAGATTTGTTCCGTGATTACACCGGATTAACTGGCAATCAGCAAAACGCGGGTAATGCGCTACGTGAAGTCCTAGAGGCGGCTGGAGACTCTTCTGTCGCCGCATCAGAAATTGTTAAGACAATGATTCCTGCCCTCGCAGCTTCACAAAACTTTGATAAAGCCAAAAAAGCTCTGGATGAAGCTGTAGAAAATGGTGATATGACCAAGGAAAAACGTGCAGAAATCCTTGAAGACATGACTCGAGGTCTCATGGGCCTTGATCCTAAAGAGAAGAATGCAGAATCTGAAGCGCCACAAAGTTCCACAGCCGAAGACGCTAGAAGTTTAGCCGAAACTGCTAGAGAAAATGATGCCAATATCAAAGTCAAAGATGACGATGGCACCTCCTTTGAAGTAGAGCTGCTTTCACTTGGTGTCAGCCCAGGCACAGTAACTGTTCCGTTTTTATCTTGGGATATAAATACAAAGCAAGTTAACAAGAGAACTATCATCACAGCCCAAAATGCTAAAGTTCCCATGTCCGTGGACCTCGTTTCGGCTGATCCGAAGAAACCCGTTGAAGATAAGCTTGTGCATCCAAGAGCTCTTGGTATCACCCAGCAAAAAACAGCTTCCTATAAATATGAAATCAAGCCCAAGCAACCCGGTCTGGTCTCTCTCTATGCAGGAAGTTCTTCGAGCTACTTCGAACCAAGCTTTATTTTCACACCCATGGTTATATCAAGTTCATTGGATAAAACTGGTATCAATGTCTTACAAGCTAGCTTCCCGGGTGTAGACCCTGAAATCATCCACAAAAAAATACTTGAGCATACAAAAAAGATTACTGGGAACTGTGGTATTTTTGTTATGACAGATGAAGAGGTACAAAAAGAAAAGCTCAAAAGTATTCTTGGGGAAGAGCCTATTGTCCAATGTAAGTTTGTCGATGATACCAATGCTAAAACTTATGATGACGGCACCAAAGTTAAAGGAACGACTTTCTCAGGAAAATCTTTTGGTGTCGGTTCCAATTATATCTCCGCAGATAAATTACATAGCTGGTATTATGTAAACATAGGTGCAACTAATTATGGTGACAGCATTAAGCGTTTTTGTGACGGCAAACTCAAAGATAAGTTCTTCATTTATGACGGTTATCTTAATACAACAAATAAGACTAAAATAGAAATTTACCTTCAAAAACCACAGGCTGAAAAATCTTTAATATGGGGGTCTCAGGATATACTCAATAAATTAAATAGAAAAGACATTGCTGGTGCTGATGCCACCATCACCTCTTTGGAAAGCTCTTACTATGGCAGATCCAATCATCTACATCTCATGGTAACCGACCCGTTACAACAAAAGACTCTAAAAGAGGAAGTAGAGAAAACAGCTATCGATATCTATGCCAGACAAACAGCCCTGACCCTGGCACATGAAATATGTCATGCAGCAACAGTCACATCCATTGACACAGATGGTGTAAACAAATATAGAGTGACAGGTCTTGGTAGTGCTTGGGAAACTGCGGTATTTTCGAATGTTACGGGTGTTGAAGCACATAGCGAAATAAAAGGCACCCTCATGTCAAAAAAAGGTTTTGATATCTTAGATGACCTAAAAGCCGAAGCTATGAAGAAACTACCTCAAAAATTAACCATAGCTGAACGAAAAAAATGGATTCTAAATTATCAGGAAATTGAAAAGTTATCCCGTCTTCTTTACATCAATATAACAGATGTTGATCTCTGGCCTCTTCAAGGGTCTTATGTAGACAGATCCGAATTACCCGGTGAAAATATTTCGTTAGATATAGCCGGTAAAGACTTGTATGAAACACTGCGCATATTCTATCCTTGGTTTCCTATACTGAAAACACCGCCACCAGGCTATACCATGGCTTAAAGTCTATATAGTCGTCTATATTCCATTTAGCTGCTGCATCCAGCTAGCCCAGGAAGCATACAAAGGAATTCCTAGAGTAAGATTAAAGGGAAAGGTTATCGCTAGTGAGGCTGTAACGTAATAGGCAGGATTTGCATCTGGAAGCGAAACGCGTATAGCTGCGGGAGCTGCAATATAGCTGGCACTGGCCGATAAAACGGCGAAGACGGTCACACCACCTTCAGACAGCCCAATCATCGTGCCTAGAAAAGCACCCATGAAGCCTTGTATCAGAGGTAAAACGATCGCGTAAATCACCAGTTTTAAACCGACCTTTTTTACATCTTTGAGTTTTTCACCCGCTATAAGCCCCATCTCCAAAAGGAACAAAGTAAGCACCCCATAGAAAGGATCTATTAAGAAAGGCTTCATGCGAGTATAACCATCTTCCCCAGAAGCAAAACCGATGAATAACCCAAAAATGAGTAAGACAACACTCTTACCTGATAAAACCTCTAAAAGCGTTTCCCCCCATTTGATCTTTCTATTACTACCAAAAACCTGTGCCATGACCAGTGCAACTACGATAGCCGGCACCTCCATAAGTGCCATCAATGCAGTAACATAAGATTCATAAGTCACATTGTTATTCTGCAGAAATGCCAATGAAGCCATAAAGGTCACCGCCGAGACAGAACCATAGTGAGCCGCCAATGCAGCACAATCTCGTGGCTTAAATTTAAGAAATAATCTTGCTAAAAAAAAAGCTGCTACTGGGATGAGAGAAGCTATGCCAATACCACTGATTATAGGCAGAATAACTTCGCTTAACTCTGTTTTCGCTAGAGAACTCCCGCCTTTAAATCCAATGGCTAGAAGAAGATAAATTGTAATACCCTGATAAATCTGATCCGGAAACTTTAAATCACTTTTTGCATAAACAGCGATTATCCCCACCGTAAAAGCCAGAACCGGAGGTGATAATATGTTACTTACCAATAAATCCAATGAAGTCACTTAATCTCCTTTAATCTTTTTTGTCATAGTGACCCTTCAGACGGTCAATTTTAGTCCCTTGCCATAACTTCGTTTTATTTACATAAGCAGCTCGTCCTACCATGTGCGCGGCAATAGGCGCAGTGGTGTAGAAAAATAAAATGATTAAAATAGCTTTTACCCAGACAAAGAGATCTCCAGCTAAAAGTGCACAGACTAGCACAATAATAGCTCCGCCAAAGGCTCCAGCTTTAGTGGCAGCATGCATTCTCATATAAGTATCTGGAAGTCTCAATAAACCTATAGCAGCAATGAGTGCAAAGAATGCTCCAAAAAGAAGTATGCAAGAAAATAAAATACTCATGAATGATCCCTAACTCTCTCTAAATATCGACAGAATGCTACAGTGCTGAGAAATGTAACTACAGCAACACACAAGGCAACATCTAGAAAAACTGTTTTTCCTGTTTCAATAACCAATAAACCAGACAAGCAAATCACCAAAGCAGCAATGAGATCTAAAGCAATGATACGCTCAAAAATTCCCGGGCCCTTAAAAAGTTTCCAACTTGTTAAAAGCAACGCCGCAATAATAATCGCATACGCGATACGCACTATTATCGGTTCTATTTGAATCATCTCATTCATGGAATTAGGTTCTTAATTTTCTCCATATAGTTTGACTTTATATTTTCAACAAATTGCTCCTCATCCTCGATATACATAGAATGAATAAAGAGTTCTTTCCGATTCTGGGATACATCCAGACTCAGTGTGCCTGGCGTCATCGTTATGAGATTGGTCAGAACAAGAATCTGAAAGTCTGACAAATGATCAATGGGAACAGCTACGATAGCCGGACTCATAAAATATTTCGGCGTTATCACATCCCAAGCCACACGGAAGTTGGATAGAACAACTTCATGAAGATAGAAACCGATAAAGAAGATAAAGCGTATAACAATCATCTTTCTCCCTGTTTTAAAACTGTATTAATATAACTAGTTGGGTCTATAAGCTGATGGGCCGTTTTCTCTGCCAATGCAACAAAAGGCTCTGCATTAAAACCTATAAACAGGGTTATCAATGCGAGCAGAACAACGGGCGAGACCATGACGATAAATTTTTTGTTATCAGACTTCTCGACTTCTAAATCATTAGACGCATCAGGCGACTTTTTCCAAAAAGCTTCTGCCCAGATTTTGGTCATAGAAAACAAAGTAAGTAAACCCACCAGCACAGCAATAATGACAACCCAGTAAGCCTCAGACTGAACACCCGCTTTAAGCACGGAAAACTTAGCCCAAAAACCTGACAGTGGTGGAATACCACCCAAAGAAAATGCCGGAATAAAGAACAACAAGCTCAATATTGGAGCAACCGTATAAAGTCCACCAATCTTAGCTAATTTATCTGTCCCTTTTTTAGCGATCACAATTCCAGAAATAAGGAATAGATTAGTTTTAACGATAATGTGATGGATCAGATAAAAAATAGCACCTGCCAGCGCAAGTGGAGTCATCAATGCTAATCCCATAATCATATAGCCAATCTGACTAATGATATGAAATGAAAGAATTTTTCTCATTTCAAACTGAACTGCTGCTCCTAGAACTCCAGTCACCATAGTAGCTGCAGCCAAAATCAACAAAAGATTGTGAGTAAAAGAGATATCTTGAACAAAAAACAAAGTAAAGGTTCTCATTAACGCATACACTCCAACCTTAGTCAGTAAGCCGGCGAAAACCGCGGAAACAGAAACAGATGGTGTGTGATAAGAAGCTGGCAACCAAAAGAAGAAGGGAAACATCGCTGCCTTGATGCCAAAAGCTACCAGAAACAAGACAGCGCAGCTATTAATAAGAACAAACTCTTCCTGTAAACTCAGCCTGTAGGCTATATCAGCCATGTTGAGCGTGCCCAGCTTTCCATAAAGTATGCCCACTGCACTTAAGAACAAAATAGATGAGAAAAGATTTAGAACGACATATTTCATTCCTCCCTCTAACTGCGGAGTTTTTCCTCCTAGTGCAAGAAGCACAAAGGAAGACAACAACATAACCTCAAACCAGACATAAAGATTGAAGAGATCTCCCGTTAGAAAAGATCCATTCACTCCCAACATAAGAAATAAATATAAGGGATAAAAAAAGCGGCGTTGTTCGACAAGTTCAACTTCCTTAAAGGAATAAACTAGAACAGATAATCCTATAAGATTAGAAACAACTAGCATGATGCAACTGAAAAGATCCGCCACCAAAACAATGCCAAAGGGAGCCTCCCAACCTCCAACATGCAAAACCTGAATCCCTTCGCTTTCGCAATAAATTAATAGATAACAACTAAAAGCAAAAACTGTTACGAGTCCGACTAAAGATATGATGCGCTGCGCATTGAGACTCTTATTCAAAAAAATGCACAATATAGCCGATAAAACAGGTAATAAAATGGGCAATACAAGTAGATTCATGAAATCTGATCTGTCTGGTTAAATTTGTTCACATCATCATGTCCCAATATTTTGTAAGCTCTATGAATGAGCGCTAAGGCGAAGGCGATAAAGCCAAAACTAATAACAATTGCTGTAAGCACTAAGGCCTGAGGCAATGGATCAGCATAGGGAGCTTCCAGTATTTTCTGGTTGGGTGAGATGAGAGCCGGAGACGCTCTTGTCACTCTCGCTGAAGCAAAGACAATAAGATTAGCAGCCTGGCTGATCAGCATAATACCAATAATAAGTCTAAAGAGACTTCTTCGAAACAGACAGTAAACGCCTGTCGACATCAGGATCCCTATGATAATTGCCAGCATTAAGTTCATACTTCGATCTCCTCAAAATCAAAAATAACATTTAGTGAAAATCCTATAACTGTCAGGTAAACCCCAATGTCAAATACTAGCGGTGTTCCTAAATGAACCTTACCCAAGAGTGGAAGGGCAAAACCAGGAAGCCACAGGCCTTTCATAAATTCCTGATGATCAAAAATCCCTAGTAAAGCAGATATGACAGCTAGCAATAGCCCTATGGCCATAAGTTGAACTGGTTGTAGTTTCAATCTCTGTCTTGCTGCTTGAGTGCCTTGGGAAAGCATGATCAGCACAAAAGGAAAACAAGCGACTAAACCACCGATAAAACCACCTCCGGGGTGATTATGACCTCGGTACAAAATGAATAACGATAGTATAAGCAAAGGCCAAAAAAGACATCTACTCGCCGCACTAAGAATGATCGATTGCATCTTCCTCCTTTACTTGCTTACGCCTGGAACTCAACAGAACTGTCACGCCGAGTCCTGCTATAATTAGAACAATAATTTCTCCCATTGTATCCAGGGCGCGAAAATCAACCAGGATGACATTGACGATATTCTTACCCTTGGCCAAGGTATAACTCCATTCGCTAAGTTGAGTCGATATACTCTTAGCAAGTTGAAGATTTTGCGCTTGAATGACCAGCAGGCTAATGACTATGCCGAATGATCCTGCGACAGTAACATCAAACCAGCGTCTTCGCGTGCTTGAATAAAC
>JBCCWR010000031.1:0-20381 GCA_039193385.1 Verrucomicrobiota bacterium
AAATAAAAAAGTAATAATAGATAGAAAGACTTTATAGTGAATAGAGAGCTAAATGCCTGACTCAGAATAGAATATAACTTTTTCTAATAAGGCGATTTTTTTTTGAAAATTATGTAATTTAAGAATTTTCTGGTAAGTATACGTTTGATTAACGCTGTAAGACGTAGAGATAACCCATCGAGACGGCTTCTACTTCTTCAAGGGTGTACCACTTTTCTTCGTGTTCTCGACCCCATGAGTCTGAGGTGCAAATTTCATCTGTCTCTTCGTTGTAGCCGATGATCATGCACATGTGGTAATTGTTATCCACTTTTTCCAAATCTCTGGCGGCACGTCGCTGGGACTTCAGAGATAATTTCCACTCAGAGGGAGACATCCCCTCCATACGGTCTGATGAAGCCCCAGTGCCTTGGAAGGGACCTACGGCACGCATCCCCCACATGATGGGCATACCTTTATCAATGTAACGCGAAATTCGCGTCATCGACATTTTAGATCGCACCGTATCCACGCTGAGCCTGTTTCTTCGAGCCAACTGAGTTGCTCCACGAACGATGCCACTGAATGTTGTGCCGCCGCCTAGATCGGTACCGGCTGCGCGGGCAAGCTGGTATTCATCCACGAGAACACCGACGTAGTTTAAATACCGTGACCAGGTAGCAGGAACGCAATAGCCCTTATGCCCCTGATTGACCATGGGAATGTTTTTGATGATGACATCGCCATTGTCACGCTTTTCAACATTCGCTTCCAACTTCATTCTGAACGCATCGACCGGTAAGTCGCGCATCAGTTCTGGCCCCTCACCTTCTGCGGGAAGAATTCTGAAAGAAAGAAACTCATTTTCTTGTTCCGAGAGTTGTAGCATGAGGTTCTTCCACTTCCAGTTTTTGACTACCTCACGGACATCTCGGCTGATACCGATCTGTTTAACGTCGGGTTTGCCCAAGATGCCGGTAAAAGTGTTTTCAATCTGGTCCGAACCTTCACGAATCTCTTCATTGATTCTTTTATAAATTTTCCGTTCCGTCGCTTTGGGTTCCTGCTTGCGGATGCGACTGACGCTATCTCCTTTATTAACAAACATGAAGGTGGCTTCAGCGATTTGACCGCCTGCGGCGATGAGCATAATGGTTTCAGCTTGCAGGCCCAATACCAGCTTCCTCCCGCTGCGAAAAGTCATACTGTTCTGTGTTTCTGATTCTTTGTTAGCCCCCAGGCGTTCCGCTAAGTCTCCAACCGGATCATCGAGCAGGTTTTCATCAACAAATAGATGAAACCCAAAGACTTCATTGAGTTTTTCATAGCTCATCTCCGCTGCATGACAGTTTCCACTGATATAGATATATGCAGCTAGCAGATGAATAAAATAATTTCCTGGATGACCGAGCACTTCTGTAACTTAAAAGAGAATTTATTTAAATCCAAGACGAACAAAGTGGGTTGAACAATAGGAAAGTTAGGTCTACATTGAATGCATGATGTCAGATAAATTAGCTAAGCAATTCTCTGTTGTGGAATCTCTACTAGGAATTATCGTTCCCATACTAGTCGTCACCTTGATACTCAGTCCTCTTATCTTTGGAATGAATAACTGGAACGAATTTTTTCCACGCTTCTAGGGCCTGTTTATGTCCTTCGACATCAAAGAAACCATCACCTCTAGACTCGGGGAGAATTACGATCTTCATGACCGCTATGTCAACAGCACTTTGGTCAAAGTTCAGCGCACGATAGGTTTTGATAAAGTTTATGCGCGTGCAGAAGGTGCCTACCTCTATGACATGGACGGGAAGGATTACCTGGACTTTCTCAGTGGCTACGGTGTTTACAACATCGGCCGTAATCACCCGGTCGTCCAACAAGCCGTTAGGGATGTTTTAGACATGGACCTTCCCAATATGGTCCAAATGGATTGTGCCTTACTTTCGGGTCTGTTAGGCGAAGCTTTAGTTAAGACCATACAGGAGAAAACAGAAGCAGAGCTGGACGCAGTCTTTTTTTGCAACTCGGGAACCGAATCTGTGGAAGGCGCTCTTAAATTTGCCCGAGCTCATACGGGCAAGCCCCGTATTCTCTCTTTAAGTAGTTCCTACCATGGACTCAGCTACGGCGCACTGAGCATTACCCACTCGGGCAACTTCCGTGAGCAAGTTGGGCCTTTTTTGAAAGACAAGGATTTTATCAAGCTCAATGATCTGACTCAACTTGAGGAAAAACTGAAAGTCGGAGATGTAGCCGCACTCATTGTTGAACCTGTTCAGGGCAAAGGCTGCCACACGTCTAATGATGAGTATTATCCAAAAGCTCAAGAACTCTGCCATCAGTATGGCGCACTTTTCATTTGTGATGAAGTACAGACCGGACTGGGACGCACAGGGAAATGGTTTGGCTTTCAACATTGGAACTTAAAGCCGGATATCATAACTTTGGCTAAAGCTTTGAGTGGCGGTTATGTACCTACGGCAGCCATTGCCATGCGTCGTGAAATATACCAAAGCATGTTCTCCCGTATGGACCGTTGTGTGGCTCATTCAACAACGTTCGGACGCAACAACCTGGCTATGGCCTGCGGTCTGGCCACCCTGGAAGTACTGAAAGAGGAGAACATCGTCGAGAATGCAGCAAAACGTGGACAACAAATCATCACTGGCCTTAAAGAACTACAAAAGAAGCATGACATCATTAAAGAAGTTCGCGGCAAAGGGCTCATCATTGCTATTGAATTCAAAGAACCTTCATCTCTCACTCAGAAAGTTGCCTGGAAAGCCATTCATGCTGTGGATAAAGGCTTATTTGCTCAAATGATTGTCTCACCCCTGCTTGAGCAACACCGCATCCTCACGCAAGTCGCTGGCCATAATATGGATGTTGTCAAAATTCTACCACCTCTGATTATTGGCGATAAAGAGGTAGACCATTTCTTGAACAGCTTTGATAACACAATCCAGAGTTTGTCTAATATTTCTGGCCCCATATGGTCCTTTGGCAAAAACCTGGTCACTGCCGCCATCAAGTCCGGTTATAAGTCATCTAAGCAGCCCCAGGAAACTGTCAATGTGTAGATCTCATTGCTATTATAAGCTATAAACTATTCATTTCTGATTAAATTCACTGACATTTTGCCGCTTTTGCTTGCCTGAAGAAAGCGATCTGACTAGAAGTTTTCTGTTTATTTTTGATTCAACGTTTAAGACAAATTTAATAGTATGCTTAAAAGAATAGGTGTTCTCACTTCCGGTGGCGACTCGCCAGGTATGAATCCGGCTATTCGCTCCATCACGCGTTCAGCCGTGCATCGGGAAGTCGAAGTAGTTGGTATCCGCAATGGTTACCAAGGCATCTTCGATAAAGAATTTGTTCCTCTGGGAATTCTAGAAGTAAGTGGGAAGATTCGTGATGCAGGAACTTTTCTAGGTACCAGTCGCTGTAAAAAATTTCGTAGTAAAGAAGGCGTTCAAGAAGCCATTGATATTCTCCACAGCGAAAAGATAGAAGCCCTCATTGTTATCGGCGGCGACGGCTCTTTGAGTGGCGCGCGTGATATGCATGAGCTGAAGTATCCTGTCATGGGCTTGCCCGGGACGATTGATAATGACCTCTATGGAACGGACATGGCCATTGGTGTGGACACTTGCCTCAACACCATCATCAGTCTGGTGGACATGACCAAAGCCACAGCAGCCTCGCATAAACGCTGCTTCGTTACCGAAGTCATGGGTCGAGGCTCCGGTTACCTTGCACTTATGTCTACCATAAGCACGGGCTCACAAGTTGCTGTTATCCCTGAGTATCGTGTCAATATGCCTTCCATTCTCGAGGCCATGGAAAGCCGCGTCATGCGCAAGCATAATAACGCAGTCATCATCATTGCTGAAGGTGTTTGCTCAGGTCAGGAATTTTTAGATAAAATGGACCAGGCTGGTGAAGACCGGCTCAGACTGGAAACTAGACTGACTGTATTAGGCCATGTGCAACGTGGTGCCTCCCCTACTCACTTTGATCGCCTTTTGGCTAGCCGCATGGGTGAGATGGCTGTGCTCGGCTTACTCCACGGAGAGTCGGGCTGTATGATTTCACTCGTTCAAGGAAAAATGCAAATCAGAGACTTCAATGAAATCCTGGGGCGTAAGAAGAGTCTTCCTGCAGATGCCGTACGTTTGGCTAGAAACATAGGTATCGAAATCGGTGAAGCTGTTGAAACCTAAAATTTACCGCAAGACGGCGGCTATTTCTTCACATCTATCTCAAAACGACGACGCACACCGCAGCCGAGGAGAAAGCCCGCGGTTATACCGAGGCAGCTGCCCATAATAACATCCGACGGATAATGCCTGTTGAGCATCATACGAGAATAACCGACGCTACTGCCTAGAATGAGCACAGGAATAGCAGCAGGAGGATAGATGACAGCCAGCGCTGTTGTTGAACCCATGGCAGTTGCAGAGTGCCCGGAGGGAAACCCATGAAACTTCGACCCAAGCTTTAAGCCGTGAAGCCGATGTTCGATACCTTCGTCTACTGCATGAGGTCTGGGCCGACCCAGCGTCAAACGAAAACAGTTTGTAGCCACACCGGCGAGGGCCGCTGCCAGCAAGGATGCTAGGGCAGCCTGACGCAGCTTATGATTTTTCAACATCACCCCTCCCAGGAAAACGACGCCGGCGAGGATAAGTGAGCCAGTTAAAAAATCTCCCCAATAACTAATACTGCGAGCAAGCTGATGAATCAAAGGAGTCTCTGTGGCTAATAATGCTTTGAGAGAAGCTTCGTCCACAGGCAGAAAAATGACGGCCAAGGCCAGACAATGAAACACAAAGGCTATGACCCAAGTTTTCTTCTCTCGTAAAACACTCCATCCGTTTTTTAATACACACCAAATATCTAAAAAAAACATCTTCATACCATGGTCGAATCTATTCTCTAAACCTTACGTTCATCCGGTTTCCATATAAACTTATGCATTTGAAGCTGGAACCGAACCGGTAACTTATCTTCTAGCACCCAATCCACAAGTTGTTTTGGCTCCAGTTTATCAAAGACAGCGGAGAACAAAACCGCACTGACTTTATCATGTAACTCATGTTTCAAGACAAGGTCACGGCTCCACTCATAATCCTTTCGTGAAGCAATGACAAACTTGACCTCATCTCCCTGAGAAAGATGGTTTAGGTTATCCATTCTGTTGCGCTCACACATGCCACTATCAGGCGTTTTCAAATCCATGATGCGGTGTACGCGCGGATCAATCACACCAATGTCATGCGCCCCGCTGGTTTCTATCAACACAGTCTTGCCAGCATCACACAATCGTTGCATAAGAGGTAAGACATTCTTTTGCAGCAAAGGTTCCCCTCCGGTTACCTCGACGAGATTGATGCATGTCTCTTCTACTTCTTTGAGGATATTTTCTATTTTCTGCTTTTTACCTTCATAAAAGGCAAACTCAGAATCGCAGTAAGTACAGCGAAGGTCACAAGCAGTCAAACGAACAAAAACACATGGCAAGCCCGCCCAGGTGCTCTCTCCCTGAACGCTGGTGTATATTTCGTTGATAACAAGAGACTCTGACATGAGCCGTTGTAATCTACACAAATGATTTACCTATGAAAGAAGAACCTGAACGCGGATTTCCTTCAACCTATTTATTGCTTAAAAAGCTCATAAATTAGAATCTGGTCTTCAGATTTTAAGTCATTATATTATTGAGTATGCTTAAGAGGCGTTTTTCTATGTTTCTAAGAAAAGTATTAGGAGTTTATGGCATTATTGCTGCGTCCCTAGCCGTTTGCTATGCCGAAAAAATTGACTCTGCGCTGCTCAATACAACGCATTACCAAAGCGGTAAACTACCTGGAAATTGGACGGGAGCCGGTGCGGAACAAAAACTAGCGCTTTCTCCATCCATGGAAATCTTTGGCGTTAAACCCCACCAGGCCCAGGCAAAAATCTCTAACAACCGCATAGCAACCGTCACCATCATCTATCTCGAAGCTGGAAGCTTTTTTGTCTCTACGGTTGATGAGACAGATTATATCGACTTCCGAAATACATCAGATAAGGAAAAGAAAAAAATCTTGGATGAGCAGAAAAAGAGAAACAAAGAAAATAACCAGCTGCGCCAAAAACAGCAAAAAGAATTCCCCCAGCTTCTTCAGCAATATGAGAAAACTTTAAAATCTAATTTACAGAAACTAACGGGAAGCCCCGGCTACCCCAAAACTTCCGGAACGGGTGCACTCAAGCGCGACACCACAACCTTTCGTCGGGGTGTGCTCAAAGTGGATCTTGAGCAAATCCCCAGCCAACTTCTTCAAGTAACGATTACCGATACGTCTTTACGCCAGGGTAGTCAGTCTCTTACTAAGGCAAAACGCCAAAAACAAAATCTTAATAATGTTCAGACGCTTCCCTATGGAGACATCATCATCACCAACATTCCTACCGTCAATCAAGGCTCACGCGGGTACTGTTATGTCGGCTGCATTTCTATGATATCAAAATATCATGGCGTTGATCTTGATATCGACCTGCTGGCAGCTAAAGCAGGGTACAAAGAAGGCGACGTCGAAAACGCCAACACCTCTCGACTCTTAAACTCACTTAAATCTGAAGCTAAACTGTTTACCAAAACCATTCAGGCCAGTCTGCCCGCCTTGAAGAGAGAAATTGATGCTGGCCAACCCGTTTTACTGAGCCGCCGCTTTACCCGCGAGCGTGACGCCTTTCATTCTCAGTATGCCGAAGCGTTCAAGCAGGGCTCTAATAAAAAGTTTCCTGTCCCAGAAGAACGCGACAATAAAAAGCTCTGGCCCAATAGGAATCATGGGAGTCATGCGTCCGTTATCGTGGGTTACAACGAATATAGAGATGAAGTTATCTTCAGTGAAAGTTGGGGCACCTCAGCTCGTGAAAGAAGGATGTCTGTGAAAGAGCTAAAATCGACCTCCAATACACTTCGGGCCTTTTCTCCTTCGGCCACATTGCCGGGAAAATCTACGCCTTACACGCCGGCGTTATCTGCGGATAGAGAACGTAAGATAGTATTTTAAATACGACTTTGTGTGCCATAGCTCTTCACAAAAGCCACAAAAGCATCTAGCAACTTGATACCGTTTGCCTGGCTTTTTTCAGGGTGAAACTGGAAAGCGTGAATGTTCCCTTTTCTTATACCGCTGACAAACTTGACACCATACTCCGTAAAGCAAGCGACAACATCTGCATCCACGCCCTCGGGGTAATAGGAGTGAACGTGAAAGAAATAAGGGGTCGCAGATAATTCCCTAAAAAGTGAATTTTGCTTATCTTGCGCTTTGACAACATTCCAACCCATGTGAGGGATCTTGCCAACGTTACTTGGAAAACGAACCACCTTTCCTTTTAAGATGCCCAGGCCATCAACTCCGGGAGACTCTTCGCTCTCTTCAAAGAGCAGTTGAAAGCCGAGACATATGCCCAGAAATGGTTTATCGGCCTCAATCCATTGCTTGATTGGATCGACGAGTCCCATGTCTGTTAACTTGGTCACTGATTCGCCAAAATGACCCTGACCAGGAAAGACAACAGCCTCTACTGAATCAAACTGTTCTGCTGCCGTAATGTCACAGACTTTGGTGCCTGAATTAACCAGTGCTTTACGCACGCTGGCCAGATTGCCGCGACCATAATTAATCAAACCACACTTCACAGAACACCTTTAGTACTGGGAGTTCCTTGCACACGTCCATCGAGTTGACAGGCCATATCCAAAGCTTTGGCCAATCCTTTAAAAATGGCTTCTGCGATGTGGTGTGCATCCCGACCATAGAGCAGCTCAACATGCAGATTCATGCCTGCATTATTAGCTACAGCACGCATAAACTCTTCTACAAGCTGCAATGGAAAATCTTTTATATTACGTGTGGTTCCATCGACGCGGTATTCCAGGTAAGGACGATTACTCAAGTCCAGAACAACACGTGCCAACGTTTCATCCATAGGAAGATAAGCCTGACCGTAGCGACGAATACCCATTTTATCTCCCAGTGCTTCTTTAATAGCTTGGCCCAAAACAATGCCTACGTCCTCGACTGTGTGATGATAATCCACGTCCACATCACCACTGGCTTTCAATTCCAGATCCATCAGTGAGTGTTTGCTAAACAACGTCAGCATATGATCAAAAAACGGAATACCGGAATCAATCTTTGATACACCCTGACCGTCAACACGTAGTGTTAATTCGATTTTTGTTTCGGCGGTTTCTCTCTTTATTGTTGCAGTTCTCATCATACTATTTAACTGTTTTCTTAGCTTGCGTGCTCATGGATTTAATACGAACACCAACAGAAGCCTTGTGAGCATCCATTTGCTCAAGCGTTGTTAAAGCATCCAAAGTTTTCCAGGATTTTTTCAAAGCCTTATCATCATAACGCACCACACTGGTTCGTTTTAAAAACTGTTCCACCATGAGGCCTGGGAAAGATTTAGCCGAACCACCAGTCGGTAGCGTATGACTGGGGCCAGCCATGTAATCACCAATGGCCACAGGCGAAAAGTCACCGACAAAAATAGCGCCAGAGTTATGAATGTTTTTGGCCATTTTTTCCGCCTTACGGCAGCAGAGTGACAAATGCTCGGGTGCGATTTTTTCGACAAGCTCGATAGCTTCAGATAGATCCTTGGTTTCTACAAGAAAACAGCCTTCATCCAGAGTCTCATTGAGATAATCTTTACGAGACAATGCCGCAACTTGTTGCTGAATCTGTTGCTGCACTTCATCAATGAGCTTATCGCTTGGTGTCAGTAAAAAGATACTGCTACCAGGCCCGTGCTCAGCCTGAGCCAGCATGTCAGCTGCAATAAAGGCGGCATTCGCCGTCTCATCTGCCACCACAGCGATTTCGCTTGGGCCGGGTATCAAATCCACACCTACAATACCAAAGACCTGACGCTTTGCTTCAACGACATAAGCATTCCCTGGACCAAAAACTTTTAACACAGGCTTGATGAGCTGCGTTCCATAAGCAAGTGCAGCAATGGCCTGAGCACCACCTACCTGGTAAATCTCTGTGGCACCGGCCATGCAGATCGCATAATGCAAAACCGGATCAACTGGAGCCGGCGTGCTAACCACAATTTCCTTTACTCCAGCGACACGTGCAATCGCTATGGTCATCAGCGCCGTTGAAACCAGAGGCGCTGTTCCACCTGGAACGTAAATACCCACACGCTCTATGGGAGCATATATTTCTCCAACTTCGGCACCCTGCAAGTTCTTATTATTCCAACGCTTGGGCAGACGCGATCGGGAGAAACGCTCAATATTCGATTGAGATTCTTCAAGTGCTTTGCGTACTTTGACAGGTGGCTTAACCGGTTTGCGCATCAACTTGATATCATCCACCGTTAGCTTCTCTTCACTGAACTGATTGCATATATCCACCAGCCCTTGATCACCTTCGCGTTTGACCCGATTGATCATTGTCGTCACCGCACGAGATACTTTAGCCACCGGAATGGCGCGTCGGTCTAACGCCTTAATGCTCTTGGCAAATGCCTTATCGCTATATTTGAGTACCTTCACGATTTAAGTAGATAATAAAAAATAAGTTTTAAGGCATGACAATATCATGCCCGGCAAAGAAACAAAGCAAGTATTGCAGGAAAATTAAACCCGCATCATGCCATAGAGACATAGAGGATGAGTCAGATGTATAAAAGCTTAAGGAGAAGAGACTTTAGAAACAACGCCGTTGCAGCGCACTTCAAGCGCATCGTTCTATCACAGTGAGAAGCCTTGCAATTACAAGGCACAAGGCAGATTAAGAGGTGTATCAAGAGATAACTACCTCATTTTTCATAGACGTTAGGTCCGCCTCATTCACCGCATTATACCAGTTGTTGCGTTGCACAGGTGTAAACCCTGCTTCGGTGACCAGTCTACGAATATCCTCGAGCGTCATACGGAACGAAGCACCTGCTTGGGAAACCACATTCTCTTCCATCATCAAACTACCAAAGTCATTAGCTCCAAATTTTAGAGCAAGCTGTCCAATCTGAGGACCTTGAGTCACCCAAGAGGCTTGCACATTCTCAAAGTTGTCCAGGAAAATACGCGAAAGTGCCTGCATTCTAAGATACTCATAAGGCCCCACAGTCTGCGCTTTCAACACCGTGCCATCTGGCTGAAAAGTCCAGCAGATAAAAGCCGTGAAGCCGCCTGTTTCATCTTGTAAATCCCGTAGACGCTGTAAGTGCTCAAGACGATCATCTAATGTTTCTACATGGCCAAACATCATCGTAGCGCTGGAGTTTAACCCTTGCAAATGTGCCTGTCGCATCACTTCCAACCATTGATCTGCATCGCATTTTCTTGGTGATATACGATCTCTAATGCGGTTGACCAAAATCTCACCACCGCCTCCGGGAATGGAACCAAGACCGGCTTCTTTAAAAAGACGTATGATCTCTGATACAGGTTTTTCAAAAACATGAGAAAAGTGTGTGATCTCGGGCGGAGAAAAGCCATGCACGTTCACGTTTGGATAAGTCTCACGCAAGTGGTTAAGCAGCTCGATGTAATAATCAATGCCTAACTCAGGATGATGCCCTCCCTGCATGAGGATTTGGTTGCCTCCGAGTGCGACAAGTTCATCAATTTTTTCATTAAACTGAGCATGCGTAAGCACGTAGTGATCACTATCTTTCTGAGTGCGATAGAAGTTACAAAACTTACAATAGACATCGCAGACATTGGTGTAGTTGATATTACGATCAATGATGTAGGTAACGATGTCATTACCACGACCATCAAAGGTGTCTTTTTTCTTTTGTTTACGGCGCTCATCGGCCAGCTTGCCCAACTCATAAAGCGGCAACTCATAAAGCGCGCGGGCTTCTTCAAAGTGAATACGTTCCCCAGCTAAAACCTTGGATGCTATTTCTGTTGTAGAAATCTGCTGAACAGGAGCGATCATTTCATTGTAAAGATAAGCAAAAAATAAAAGCCATCAAGTATGGATCAAGGATTCTGACTTTCATTCTTCTCATTTTCCTCCCGATGGTAGGATTGAACCACCCACTCACTGAGAGCTTTCTCCGGATTAAGTGCGACACCTTTGTCTACCACAAACTCTTGATGCGGATTATGCCGCACAATGAGCTTTAAGCCGTAAGGAAAGTCCTTGAAGCGTTCTTCACAGAATTCCAGAAAGGTATGTTCCTGGTCTTCATGCGCCAGCTTAATTAATTCGACAGAAGCTTCTTTGGTGAACTTCAGCCTCAACTGATGCTTGTGGTAGAAAAATTTTGCAAACTCTTCGAGCAGAGATTCATACTCCTCAGCTTCAATATTCCGCGCTTCCTCAAGCAATTTCTTCAAGGCTTGATCCGGGGCATTGACAAAGGCTTCATCCACAATGAGGGATTTCAAACGCGTAGAAGGCAGCTCGTACTTGGTGCCACGCAGAATTTTCTCCAGAACAGATAGCAACGCACGTGCACCGGTTTGTTCATGAACCGCTTTCTCAGCTATGAGGCGGACTGCCTCCGACTTAAACTCAAGCTTGATACCATAGGTAGCAAAAACGCTTTTGTACTGGAGCAAGATGGAGCCTTCGGATTGGTTGAGAATGCAGGCCAGATTATCCACCGTCAACGGAAGGCAGGCCACACGCACTGGCATACGTCCCGCAAACTCTGCTTCAAAACCATACTCAATCAAATCCTCCGTCATTAAATCATCAAACGTATTCGTATCTTTATCTAATTCGTCGTTTTTAGCCTGGAAGCCGATAGACCCTGCACGTTTACGACGGTCAATTATATCTTGAAGCTTGGGAAAAGAACCGCTGGCAATGAATAAAATATTGCGCGTATTAATCGTCTTCGGTTTGGAACGTCCGCCCTGCATGGCTTCAAAAGCAGCTTCCATCTGAGCTTGCATATCATTCGCTGCACGCAAAGAAACCTCCGTCTCCTCCATGAGCTTAAGCAAGTTTGTCTGCACACCACGTCCACTCACATCCCTTCCAGAAAAACTTCCACTGGAAGCCAGTTTATCCACTTCATCCAGGTAAATGATGCCACACTGCGCTTTATTTAAATTCCCATTAGACTGTTGTACTAACTGACGAACTAAATCGTCCACATCTTGCCCCACATAGCCTGTCTCACTAAATTTTGTAGCATCCGCCTTGACAAAAGGCACTCCCACTAGCTCTGCCAGGCAACGGATCAAATACGTCTTACCTACGCCCGTTGGTCCCAGCAAAAGGATATTCGGTTTTAAATAATTTTTCAGACCCTCGCCTTTTTGGACTAAATGCACATGACTGTAGTGATCACAGATCGCAATAGATAAAACCCGTTTGGCCTCATGCTGACCAATGACAAAGCGGTCTAAATATTTCTTAACATCACGCGGCTTATAATCAAAATTCAGCTCAAAAGATTCATCTGCTTGCGCATTGGATTTGCCGCCTGCTTCATCCTTGGAAGAGAAGCCACGTGGACGGAGCGGAATAGCAAAACCGCTTTCAATAGAATCTTTGAGAATGTCCTCCAGACGACGTTTTGTCTCTTTGGGATCTTCAGAATCTGCTGCATGTTCTAAGCTCACTATAACAAGATACAGATTAACTCGAAGAAAACAACTACACGCATTCATTTAGCTATGAAATAGCTAAAACTTTCTTAAGACCTATCCATGGCAAAAGATTCTCAAGTTTGTGAGTAATCCACTCAGGCTATAAAAGAAAACATTAAGCAACTGTTAAGAAAAAATTCGATCATCCTTTTACCTTGCCATTAGCTCATGGTAACGTATGAGAGAAGGGATGAATCCCTGGACATTGCTTGGTTTGATTCCGTGGAAAGAAGTCATTGATAAGACCACCAATGTGGTTCATACCATCAAAGAAAACGGTCCTATTGATGAATTACAGACCAAGATAGAGCAGCTTGAAGAACGCCAAAATCAATTATCTGCAACGCAACTTCAACTAGAAGCCCTTAAGGCGGAAAATCGCCAACTCAAACAATTTCTCATCGTTATCATGATTGTCTTAGGCATCACTCTTCTTATCTCATTAACAGCCATTATCTTACCCTTCCTGGATCTTTAACCCTCTTCCACTGCAGAAACTACCGACGACTGTGCAATCCGGAACATAAGACAAAATGCCCCTCCAGCAGAGCGCGCGTTTCTTTAAATTTATTTAATACCTCATTCACTACAGAAAAATAGCGTCCATGGGTATTTCCATAAACCAGATATGTATGGCATTACATGGTTTGAGCCATATGCCTTCATCTTGTGACAGATTATCTCTGCCTAGAAGTCCTCTGATTTTAAAGAGCGGGCTTCAGTTATACCGGCAGTTCTTACAAGATATTTGCCCGCTGTTTAGGTGTTTAACTTCATACACTAAAACAGCGGGCGTTGTTAAAAACAAGTAGAGAACTGTAGCGTGTGTAGCGTGTTCTGGGTTACTTACTGATTCGGAGAGTTATAGCCTTTGCTATATCTGCAAAGGCAGTTTTAATGCCTTCCGCACTTTGAGCATAGTGCACAGTGCCAACATTTTGACCATCATAGAGCGCACCGACAGAAGCACCAGCATCGTCTACTTTGACATTGCACATAGAAAAATGTACGTCTTCCTGGGTAAGACTTTTGTCATACATAACAAAGTAGACCGTAGCATTATGGTTCTCCCGAGCTAGCCAGCACTGAGCTTCAATAAGCCACTCACCGAGGTCTCTGATATTACTTTTATTATTAGTAACCCATTTTTCAGCTATAGTGCCTGACTTTTTCCAGTTGAATATATGAGTGGGTTTTAAGTAGTCGGTTATTGCCGCATTGGTACCCTCTTGCATAAGGATTCGCATAGTAGCAAGGTTTTCACCCATGCGAAACTTGGGGTATATTTCTTCAGTCCGGAAGGTGCGATGGGTTCTATATGATTGTTTATTATCCTGCTCTTCAAAAACGCGCATCCAACTGTCAACATAGATGTATTGTCCGTTTTCCATATTGTCTATGTATTCCTCGTCTTTTAAATTATTTTGCCAACAACCAAAACGATAGGATTTTACGCTAGGTGTTTTAGCATAGCGGTTGTAATGGTTTCCGTATACGGAGACACCTGGCTCATATTCTAAACTCCTCATGCTCATATTAATATCTTTGCTGTTTGGATTCAGTCGGCCTGTCCATTGGGCACTGTTAATTGATGTAGCCATGTCTGGGTGTCTGTAATAGTAGTAGGGGTGGGCCAGATTTTTCCATTCGGTCGGCCAATCTTTTTCATCAACAGGAAAATCTGCCATAGCTGTCGTATCGACATCAGTGGTCCAGTTTTGTCGAGGCGTTCTTAAACGTCCTGGGAAAGAAACAATACTATTGTCATACATATATTTTTCATACCGGAGCATCAGGTTCCAATTATGCTCATTAATAACGCCTCCAACGCCTATAGTTTCTCCGTCATTATCTAAGTCATCGAATGCATAGTGATCGTCTCTGCCTTCATCAGGATCATCTTCTACGAAAGTCGTTCCTAAAGGGTATTCATTATCTGAATAGTCATCTCTACCATTTCCGAAGGCATGGTTTGAATCAAGTGTGGAGCGTTTAAGTAATGTTACATTGGTGTTGGTAATATTGGTGGTCTTCTGGTCATCGGTATTAACTCCCCAGTCAGCCCATATGTATTTATCTTGAGGTATTGAATAATCAGGTTGTGTTGTATTGAGCGTAAAATTATCTTCTGGAGGATAAAAGTATGGGCTACTTGTTCCTACGCTATATGTAGATAGGTTGGCGTTAATACCTTCAATCTTTTCGACATCTATGGCTTCAACTAGGGCCTGCAGATCGTAATTTCCTCGCGAACCGCCCGTTCTGTTCTTACGTTCGAATATTTTTCCATTTAAGCCATCACTACTCCAGGATAGAGGTTTTATATAGTGTGTCCAGGGAGTCGCTATTTTATCCAAAGTGGTTAGATCGTCATGAACAAAGTCATAACCATCTCCTTTAACAAAGGTTCTTGCACTAGTGAAATCCCCGTCGGAAAAGAAAATGTAAGAGATAGTCATAGCATCTAGCGCAGCCTGACTGCTGGCCGTGAAGCGTGATCTGAAATTCTCCACCATATTATAAGCTAATCGCATCGCTTCCTGTCCGTGCGTATGAGGGCCCAGCATATAGTCCTGATCAAGATTTCTGTTCGCTTGAATCTCCGCATCGGAACCCATCATCGCATAAATGGTACTGTAGAAATTTTCTCGAGGAATAAAGGGACCGTTTTTAGGGTAGACAATCCTGCCTTTAGGGCCGAAGTAGACCACTCCGAAGTAGTCCTGAGTATCACTGAATTCTCCAATAAAAAGGCGAACGGCCTCCCGTAAAGCATTGTATCGTCTAATCGTTGAAGCGCCTTCTTGAGCATCCTTCTTGTTCATAGAGTTTGAGGCATCTAGAATAAGTATGGTAACGGCTGGGTCTTTGGAAACTTCCACTTCAATGCCATTTGCTCCTCCAATGGTAAGGCTATCGATATTAGCAAGTTTGAGAAAGTAAGTATTAAAGTCGAGCACGACCCTCAGCTTCACGGTGATGCTGTTGTTATCTGTAGAGATGGTATCCCATTCGTAACCATCATACATGAGATCTCTCATATCATTCGGGTAGGTGTAGCCACCCTTACCGCTTCCAATATTATCTTCACCGTCATAACCAAGCGCTTTAGGTTGTGCTGGCTGACCGCTGGCCGTGGTAAAATTTGTTAATGTTTCACCATAGTAGACGGTGGCCTGGCCAGTGGATGTTCCAACCTTATCAAATGCAGGATCTCCGGATGTCGTCCATGTAACATCTCCAAAGCCTGGGAAGTTGGCATTTAATAAATCTGCTGCCATTTGCATACGTTGATCAGTCGTTAAGCCCTGTCTGGTAGAGATGCGTAAAGCAACGGTGTCGGTTGCACGAACGAGTCTAGATTCAAAAATGTAAAAGAGCCCTATGTCTATACCCATGGAACTGAATAAAAGCAAAGGGACGAAAAGAAGAGCGAACATGACCATATACTGGCCTCGTTTTCTCAATCTTGAGTTTTTGTCCTTTGAGAGACTTACTCTATGCTCGTTTGTTGCTGAATTCATTAACTTATAATTTCTATAATTAGAATGCAGATTAACTTTATGCGGTTTTCGTCCTTATTTATCTAATTTCGGTAAAGGTTTTGCCGGAATTAAATCTTGTAAAATGGTTCTGCTGATGTGCGGACAAATTTTCTGTTTTCCGGGTTTGTCCCTTTGTGACTAGGGGCAGATAGATACCCTTTTGCGGAAATTAAATCTTATAAAATGGTTCTGCTGCTATATGAACAAATTTTCTGTTTTCCGGATTTGTCCCGAATGACTAAGGGATGCACAAGGCCATCAACTCTTTGTTTGCCAGGGTTACCACAAAAGTAGCGAAATCACCAGTGACGTAGGCAGACTGGAACTCAAAGCAGCACGAATGCGCCATCGTGACGAAGAAGGAAAGTTTAGCCGTAAGATTCTACCTCCTTTTATGAGGAAGATTCCTAGCATTGATGCCTTGCTTCCAGCACTCTACCTTAAAGGAATATCCACGGGTGATTTTAGTCATCCTTGGCAAAGACGCACCTGGATTATCAGCAAGTAATATAGTTCGTCTTAAAGAAGGCTGGGAAAAACAGTATGAGAGCTGGAACAAGCGTTCACTCGTAGATAAACGATCTATTTACTGGTGGGTTGATGGAGTCTATTTCAATATTCGCTTAGCGCTTAGTGCTTAGCTTAGAGCGCTTAGAATAGGACTTTTTCACACCCTCTTAGGCATAACCCTTTTTATCTCACTAACAGCCATCATTCTCCCCTTCCTGGATCTTTAACTCTCTTCCGCTCCAGAAACTATTGACTGGGCTACCTCAAGCTAATTCATTGACTGGCAGGGACAAATTAAACGCTACCTGGTTTAACCACAGGAGTGTTTTTTAAATCTTCTGGAAGATGTTCAGGCTCGAAGGTCTCTACCTGAAGCTGCAACAGACTTTCATACGGTGCTCCGAAATCAGGTTTAGCATCACCGCTGCGGTCAACGATTGTCACCACGCCAGCCACCACACCGCCAGCATCGCGCACAAGTTGACACGTCTCCTGCACAGCGCTACCCGTCGTAATCACATCCTCTGCCACAATGAATCGTTCCCCTTCCCTTACCTGAAAACGACGCATGACCAGCTTGCCTTCCTGCTTTTCGGCAAAGATATGGCGCTTATTTAAATTTCGCGCCACCTCATGGCCCACAAGAATGCCACCCATAGCAGGTGAGATAACCGTGCTCGCCTCAAAAGCTTGCGCCTTCTTGGCCAAGGCGGCGCAAATCTCTGCCGCAATGACAGGATGTTGCAACAAACCCGCACACTGAAAATACTGACGACTGTGCAATCCAGAACGTAATACAAAATGCCCCTCCAGCAGAGCACCCGTTTCCTTAAATTTATTTAATACCTCATTTGCTTCCATAAAATTTCACCCCATCTTTATTGCTGGGCAATAACTTCGATTTCCACCAAGGCCCCCTTAGGCAATCCTGCAACTTGAAATGTGGAACGTGCGGGATAAGGCTCTTGCATGTAGCTCGCATACACCTCATTCACCACAGAAAAATCCGTAAGGTCCTGCAGAAAAATAGTTGTCTTCACAATATCTTCAAAACGACAACCTGCCTCTTTTAAAACGGCTTCGATATTCTGCAAAACACGCTCAGCCTGCTCCTTGACTCCTCCGGAAACAATCTCACCACTCTGCGGGTCGAGAGGAATCTGACCCGCCAGAAAAAGAAACCCGCCGGCGCTGACAGCCTGCGAGTAAGGACCAATAGCCGCTGGCGCCAAGTCGGTAGCAATCACTTTTTTCTCACTCATACTCCGAGACAGACTGATTGCCCGAAAGCCACTTGTAAATAGAAACTAGAGGATTTATTGCACGTTCAGACACACTCACTCGATTGATATGTCCTACTTGATGCCAGTGGCTATATACATCTGGCACCTGACACCTGCCTGCTTCCATGCGTTTAGATGTTGATTTCTGGAGAGAGGTGATGCAAGTCCTCCAGACTCTACCAAAGTTTTATGATTAAATAAGTGGCAGCTTCATAAAGATAGACGTTCCTTCTGCAGAACTTTTAAGTTTGATAGAACCGCCAAGCAGATCCATATGCTTTTTGACAATGGCCATGCCTAGACCAGAGCCCACAGTCCTTTGGTCAAAGCGAGTAAACATATCAAACACCTTCGATTGGAACTCTTCTGGTATGCCAACCCCATTGTCAGCGACTTCAATAAGCATATTTCCCTTTTCTTGAGTTGCTTGAACCTCGATCAAGCAATCTCTTTCCTTGGAGCTGTACTTAATGCTGTTAGATAATAAATTTCTGATAATTTGTTTCACTCTCGTTTTATATAATTTTACTGTTCCAATCTTAGAGTTAATAATGAACTTCGCATTAAAATCTAAGTAAGCGCTCTTAACATCATTCCATACTTCTTGAAGAAAATCTTCGAAATCTATCTCAACGACTTTATTTTCGACTAAGTCTGCCTTGGTGATATTCAGAATATCCACAACGAGGTCATTGAGTTTTGTAAGAGACCCTTGCAAATGAGTTATACTCATATCGATATTTGTGAAATTTTTCTTCGCTATGTCTTGTTCGATGATATCTAGAAGCCCAATAGAACTGACTAAAGGACCTCGAAGATCATGTGAAGTCCTATAGGCAAATTGTGTTAATTCTTCGTTGGCCTTTTTGAGTTTCTCTTCACGCATTCTTTCCGTGGTAATATCAAAGTTAATACCTTTCATCATTATGGGCTGGCCATTGCTGTTCGTCACAACTTCTGCAATAGCTTTAATATATCTGACCTTATTATTAGCTATAATCCTGAAAACAGCATCAAACTTTGTACCTGCACTAATGGCCTCTTGCATTGCTTGAGCGACATTTTCTTTATCATCAGGATGTAGTGTTTTTTTCCATGCATCATAATGCCCACTGAAATCTTCTGATTTTATATCGTAAAGAGAATACATACTATCATCCCATGACAATTTATGACTGACTAGATCGAGATTCCACAAACCGATATCTGAAGAACTTACTATAAAATTTCTTTCTTTTTCAGACTCAATGATTTTTCGCTCTGTTTCTACGGATTTAGTAATATCTCTTTGAATAGAGACCCAGTAAATCCACCAACCTGTTTTGTCCTTTATTGGGGAAATATCTAATTCCACAAGGAATGGTTCCTTGTTAGACTTATAATTATTTAGGACGACTCGAACCCTTTCCCAGTTCGCTAAAGCTTTTCTTATTTTTTGAGTACTCTCTTCTTTTGTATCAACGCCTTGGAGTATTCTGGGAGTTTCTCCAAGAGCTTCTTGGCCAAATCCTGTCATCTCACAGAATGAATTATTAAAGTAGAGAATTTTGGGACCAGGTTCCTCAACGGGTTCCGCCTGCGTTATTAAGACAACATCATGAATATTATCAATAAGATCACGAAATAAGCTATTACCGAAAAGTGCGTCTTCAAATTTTCCTTTTTTACCGACACTGATTTTTACTAATGATGTATCTACTAGAGGAACGAAGGCAATTTCTCTGACTTGAACAGATTGGTTTTCTAAAATATCAAAATAGAACGAAGAATTTTCTGCGTTTTTAAGGCTCCAGTCTGCATAGTGTTTCAATCTTATGTGCAGATGATTATCTATATCTATTTGCGTAGACTTCTCATTAAATACAATGTGATTGCTCTCTACATCTATTTCGAAGGATAATTCTTCGTTGGGTTCTAACGCTAGTATTTAACTTTTCACAGAATTTATTGTGCATATTTTTCAAGAAGTTTTGTGAGATAATCCTTGTCGATGGGTTTTTCAATAAACTCTTTTACAAAGGAATAACTCGTTATTTGCTCAATCTCCGCTTTGTTCTGGCTTGAGCTGGTAATGTAGACAGGTATTTCTTTAGGTTCGCTTGAATTTTTGAGTCTTTCACTATAGGCAGCAACAAATTCTAGCCCATTCATGATAGGCATGTTGATATCAAGAAAGATAATATCTACTGTATCAGAGATTTGCTCTAAACCTTCTTTGCCGTTTTGTGCTTCTAAGATTTCTACTGACCTACCAGAACGGGAAGCAATCATTGAAAAGTAAAATCTATCAGGCTCTGAATCTTCTACGATTAGCAATTTCATAAAAATGCATTTACAGGATTAATGTAATTTTATCGTCACTCGCTAGTGGTAATTGAATACTTTTAGAACAACTTTTTACATAAATTAACTAAT
>JBCCWR010000032.1:0-20062 GCA_039193385.1 Verrucomicrobiota bacterium
TCCAATCATGATCGTCTCAAAGTCTCCGTTCCATTTGATTGGAAGGCAAATGAATGGTATACGCTCAAGACACATGTGGGTCTAGAAGCAGATGGATCAGGAATTATCCGAGCAAAAGTATGGAAGCGTAGTGAAAAGGAGCCTGATGCATGGACAATTGAGGTGCCGCATCAAAATGCTCATCAGAAAGGTGCTCCTGGTATTTTTGCTTTCTCTCCCCAATCAAAGAAACGTGTTTTTATCGATAACATCAAATTAACGCCTTATGAATAAAACATCAATAAGCTGTATTATGAAGCATTTCACCCGAGTATTCACATTTTTACTTTTAACTTCGGTTTTGGCTCAAGCTGCAGATTGGCCGATGTGGGGTAGAGATGAAACAAGAAATATGGTCAGCCTTGAGAAAGGGTTGCCTGTGACATTCAATCCTGGAAAGAAAAAAGAGGGTTCCGAAGAAATTGATATGGCTACGACGGAAGGTGTGAAATGGGTTGCCAAACTTGGTTCACAATCATACGGCAATCCATCTATTGCTAATGGTCAGGTTTATGTTGGAACAAACAATGAGTCGCCTCGTAATTCAGCAATTGTAGGTGATCGGGGTGTTATCATGTGCTTTGACGAAAAGACGGGTAAGTACAACTGGCAATTAGCAATTCCTAAGTTAGGTGCTGGTAAAGTGAGTGACTGGGAATTTATTGGGGTATGCTCCAGTCCTGTTATTGAAGGTGACAGAGTTTATGCCATTACGAATCGAGGAGAAGTTGTATGTCTTGATGCCAAGGGCATGGCCAATGGTAATGAAGGACCATACAAGGAAGAAGGCACTTATATGACAGCGGATGGTACTGATCCCTATAAGCCGGGTAATGAAGATGCAGATATTATCTGGATGTTTGATATGCGTGATGAGTTAGGTGTTTTTCCACATAATGTATCAAGCTGCTCGCCTCTTATTATTGGAGACAGACTCTTTACGGCTACTTCGAATGGGATGGATTGGTCTCATACAAACATTCCAGCACCCGAGGCCCCCTCATTTATTGCTTTGGAAAAAAATACTGGTGAGTTGCTTGGTGAGGAAGCTTCTGGTGTAAGTAAAAGAATACTTCACTGTAACTGGTCATCGCCTGCTTATGCCAAGGTGAATGATAAGGATATGATTTTCTGGGGTGGTGGAGATGGTATTGCCTATGCGTTTAGTCCTAAGACAAAGCAGGATGAAGATGGGTTTGATATCTTTGAAGAGTATTGGCGTTTTGATTGTAATCCTCCAGGTTACCGTGAGAAAGACGGCAAAAAGATTCGTTATGCAACATTTGATGGTCCTAGTGAGATTATATCGACATTAGTTTATTATGATGGGCTTGTTTATGCTGCCATTGGTCAGGATCCAGAACATGGAGATGGCATTGGTGCTTTAAGCTGTATTGATCCCGGCAAAAAAACAGGAGAATTAGCCTACAGTGATGCAAAATGGGTTTATAAAGAAGTGGGTCGTACGGTCTCCACGCCATCCATTTATGAGGGATTGGTTTATCTAACAGAATATTCAGGTAAGATTCATTGTTTAGATGCAAAGACGGGTGAAAAACAATGGGTTTATGATACGAAGGCTCGTGTTTGGGGTTCTACGCTTGTTGCCGACGGCAAAGTTTACCAGGGAACAGAAGAAGGCGATCTGGTGGTATTGCAGGCAGGAAAAGAAATGAAGCTACTTGGCAAGACTAATGTGGGTGCCCCTATTTATTCATCACCGGTAGTAGCTAACGGTGTGCTTTACATAGCGAGTCAGACGCATCTTTATGCCGTAGCCAAATAATCGCTAATAAGTCTCAGTATGAAAAAAGCTTTTGTATACATCTTAATATTAATGATGTTTCTATTACATCAGGATTTCTGGTTGTGGGATGATAAGACTCTTATTTTTGGCTTTATTCCGGTCGGATTGTTTTATCATACTTTATTTTCTATTTTTTCTTCAGGACTCTGGTTTTTGGCGATTTATTGGGCTTGGCCTCTTCGTGAAGAAGAGGATACAGAAGATTCGGAGGCCAATTCATGACTCAAGCTGTAATCATTGGAGGATATCTGGTTTTACTTTTGGGGCTTGGTATATTTAGTGGCAGATTTTTTAGAGGCACCAGCTCGGATTATTTTGTTGCCAGTCGTTCCATAGGTAGCTTCATGCTCCTGATGTCGGTCTTTGGAACTACAATGACGGCATTTGCTATGGTCGGTAGCACAGGGGAGGCTTTTCGCGTTGGTATTGGAACTTATGGCAAATTGGCATCTTACTCTGGTCTAATACACTCGGCTTGTTTCTTTTTTGTTGGTTTAAAATTATGGGAGCTGGGTAAGAGAAATGGGTATTTGACGCAGATCCAATTTTTTAGAGATCGTTTTCAGAGTGATGCTTTAGGTTATTTATTATTTCCTATTTTAGTAATGCTTGTTGTGCCTTATCTATTAATAGGTTTATTAGGAGCAGGTGCTGTTGTCAAAGGGGTAACACGCGGAGCATTTCCTGAGTTTTTTATAGCGACGAATGGAGCTATTCCGCCTTGGCTCACAGGATTGGTTATTTGTTCTGTGGTGCTCTGTTATATTTTCATAGGAGGTGTTCGCAGTGCTGCCTGGGCTAATACTTTTCAAACACTGGTGTTTATGGTGATGGGTATTTTGGCTTTCTTTCTTATTGCGAAAGGTCTTGGTGGGTTGGAAGCTGCTTCGGCACAGGCTGATGAAAGTAAAATGGTTCGAGAAGGAAATATGACTTATCTTGAATTTTTTAGCTATGGTTTGATTCCTTTATCTGTTGGTATGTTTCCTCATCTTTTTCAACACTGGCTTACTGCGAAGTCAGCCAAGAGTTTTAGGCTGACGCTCATCGCTCATCCTGTATGTATTATGCTGACTTGGGTGCCCTGCATTTTAATAGGTCTTTGGGCAACAGGCGTTTTTCCTGAAGCAAAGCCCAATGCCGTGCTTGGTATGATGGTAGCCGAATTTGCAGGCCCAATTATGGGTGGGCTAGTCACAGCAGGGGTACTGGCAGCGATTATGTCATCTCTTGATTCACAGTTTGTCTGTCTTGGAACTATGTTTACGCAGGATATTGTCATCCATAAATTTGGTAAGGGTAAATTTACTGATCGCCAGATTATGAACATGGCTCGTGGCTTTGTGGTGGTGATTGTTCTTGTAACGTATGGTCTTAGCCTTCTTGAACCACGCCAGGTTTTTTCACTAGGAGTCTGGTGCTTTAGTGGTTTTGCCTCATTGTTTCCTATAGTATTTGCGGCACTTTATTGGAAACGAGTAACAAAATGGGGTGCTATGGCTGGTGTGCTGGCTACTGTTATAGCTTGGATTGTATTATTTGTGCTTTCTGATTATGGCGCTAATCGCCACTTCTTAGTTCTTGGGGCGCAACCTGTCGTTTTCATTTTTCTTTCATGTCTAGTCTCACTTGTAGTGGTTTCACTATTCACAAAAGCTCCAGAGGATGAGATTTTGGCGAAGTTTTTCAAGAAAGTTAAGTAATGAGTGATAGCATTCAAGAAGCTAAAGAAAAATTAGATGCACATGTACGAGAGATGGTGCAGTGGCATTTCTCGGAGAATACAGGCAGCCCTTTCTGGCTAAAATGGAAACAAGAATCTTCCTGGGATCCTATAACTGAAATAAAGAGTTTTGAGGATCTCATGCGCTTTGACCATTTTAAGGATGAAGTGCTTCGTGATGTTCAACCGGAGGAGTTTGTTCCTGCAGCTTTTAATGAGCGTCCTTTTAATGTTTTTGAAACAGGGGGGACGACTGGTATGCCAAAGCAACGCGTGGGCTGGGATGACTATAAAACAGATTATTCCGAGTTTAGTGATTACTATAAAGATGATTTTTTCCCGTTAGGCGTATCATGGCTGATGGTGGGTCCTACAGGGCCACGAAGATTACGTTTAGCTATTGAGCATTTGGCAAATGTGCGTGGAGGAGCGTGTTATTTTGTTGATCTTGATCCACGATGGGTGAAGCGCCTTATCTCTGAAGGTGAGTATGATATGGCTCGTAAGTATCAACAGCATGTTATCGAGCAAGCCATAACTATTCTTAAAAACAGAAAAATAGGATGTATGTTTACTACACCTAAACTGCTCGAATCGATTGCAGAACGTGTCTCTATTCCCAAAGCAGGTATTAAGGGGGTGTTTGTCGGTGGAACTACTATGACGCCTCAGTACGTGCGCTTTCTTATCGAAGAGGTATTGGGAAATCAAGTTAACTTTGCCCCGACTTATGGGAACACTCTGATGGGCCTTGCTATCAGCCGTAGGCTTAAACCAGAAGATAACTATAGTCTTACTTATTATGCGCCTCAGCCTCGCGCGGTGCTTCGTATCGTAAATCCTGATAACACAGGGCAGACTATGGAGTATGGTCAATATGGTCGCGTAGAGTTGACGACACTAACCAGAGAATTCTTTATGCCACGTTTTCTGGAGCGTGATGAGGCCATTCGCCGTGAGCCTTGTGATGACTTTGCCTGGGATGGAGTGGGTGATGTTAGACCTTTTGGTGCTACAAAGAAAAAGATCGTAGAAGGTGTTTACTGATAGCTTTATGAAAACTTTTTCTAAAACACATAAGCCGGTTTTTCCTGCCCTTCGCTGGGGTGAGGAGTATGTAAGTTTTGATGTTTCTACAGTCAAACATGTGGTCACGGGTGATGAGTTAGCGGATGTCTGTATGGTGAATGCAGGAATTCCCAGAAGAGATTTATTATTTAAAAATAAGCCTTCTCGTTGGTTGGACGACTTTACCAGTGCTCAGCTGATACAAAAACTAGCCCAAGCAGGAGACCTTTTTTTTCGAGGCGATGTAGAACTTATCGATGGCTATACGCAAAGTGTTGATGATTTTGTAAAGCTGCTTTCTGGAAGCACAGGATTACCTGAGTCCCTGTGTAAACTGAATATGGAAAAGATTTATTATGTCATGGCCAATACGAATGGCATTTTAAAAGGTCTTACGCGCGGGCTGGATTCACAGGTTTTTGACACAGGTTTTCTTGAACTAGAGGGGGTTCCAGTTTGTTTCTACAAGCAGGGTGAGGAACTGGCAGTGATTTTACCGAGCAATTCTCCTGGTGTGAATGCCTTATGGCTGCCTGCATTAGCTATGAAGGTGCCCGTTGTCTTAAAGCCTGGACGTGAAGATCCCTGGACTCCGTTTCGGCTTGTTAAAGCCATGATTCAGGCAGGTATTCCTAAAGAAGCTTTTTGTTTTTACCCTACAGACCATGAGGGTAGCGAAGCAATTGTACAACTTTCCGGTAGATCTATTGTTTTTGGTGGCGATGCGACTGTTAAAAAATATGAGCACAATCCTAATGTGGAAACGCATGGTACAGGACGCAGTAAAATTCTTATAGGTGACGATGAAATTGAAAACTGGCGTGATCATCTTGATATTATGGTTAAGTCTATTGCGGCTAATGGCGGGCGTAGTTGCATTAATACTTCATGCATTGTTGTTCCAAAGTATGCCGATGAAATCGCAGATGCTTTGGCTGAAAAGCTGGCACAGATTGAGCCTAGAGCTCTGGAGGATGCTGAAGCCGGCCTGTCCGGCTTTGCCAATCAAGCCATGCCAGAATGGATTGATGATACTATTCAAGAAGGCTTAAAAGAACCAGGAGCAGTTGATATCACACAAAAATTTTGGAATGGCAAAGAACGACGTGTTTCATTGCAGGGATTGGAATACTTGAGACCGACTTTAATTCGTTGTGAAAGCTTAGAACACCCTCTTGGTAATACAGAGTATTTGTTTCCATATGCAAGTGTGGTGGAAATGCCTCAAAACGAAATGCTAAGTAAGATTGGCTTTTCTCTGGTTGTTACAGCTATTACGAACCATGAGGAATGGAAACGGGATTTGTTGGAGTGCCTTGATATTGACCGATTGAACTTTGGACCTGTTCTAACATGTGTTGTTGAATGGGAACAACCTCATGAAGGTAATTTGTTTGAATTTCTTTTCCGTCGTCGTGCACTTATGAAAGCAGGCTGAATCAATACTATTGCACCATGCGGGTTCAATATATCTTTAAGAAATAGTATTTATAGTATTTGTCCGAAGTGAGCTGCGGCAGGAATCAGCCACGCGTATGAGCATATTGATGAAAAGTTCTCGCTCCTCTTCTGTAAGGGTTGAAAATATTTCTGCCTGAAGTTCCATGGCTATGGGTTGAGCTTGAGATAAAACCTGGCGTCCTTTTTCAGTGATCTGTGGAATATTACATCGGCGGTCTTCAGGACTTGTGATGCGAGAAATGAGACCGTCTTCCTCCATGCGTCGCATAAGTGAAGCTATGGTATTTGCATCGCTTGACATAAGGAGGGTTATATCTTTCTGACTGAGTTCGTTATGGGGGAATTCTGTTAACCAACGTAGCACGGTAAATTGGTTTGGAGTAATACCAGTGCCAGCATTGATGAGTCGTTGGCGAAACGATTGATTGAGCGAAAACCAGATTGAGCGGATGATAGGTGGAAAACGTTTCTCTCCGGCAAGCGTATCTGTGATGATATTAAGATTAGTTTGCGTCGTTTCCATGTGCCGAAGTTTAAAAAAAGACTCTACTTATGGCAATTGACAAAGAGCATGAAAAAATCATGAATGTTTAGCACTACGCGCCGTCTGAAAAGATTTTTCGTTTTTAAAATGATGACCATCATCTTCGGTAATGAGATCAGGTATGTGATTGAAGGCGATACGCATAGGAGCGGACTGTAAGGCCTCATGTGCGCCTCCAAAGTAAATAGTGTTATTACCGAATTTTTTATTCACCTGGTCAACAAGTGTGTTGAGCTTACTACGATTTTCTGATTTTGGATTCTGGGTAAATAATGAAGGCGTGTGGTTATTTTCTTCAACGAGATGGTAAAAATTTACGCCTACTGCAATTGGCCGTAGAGAAAAATGGTTTGTAGTGAATACAGGGCAGCGGTTCCATAATTCATGCAGGAGTTGCATGAATTCCAGAGTATCCTGTGTTTCAAAAAACTGTATTGTTTCGGACCATTTTCGACCGCCTGTGAATTTAATAGAGATCTGCATGCCACCTGCTAGGTAGCCGTTACTGCGTAGTCGGTTGGCCGCTTTTTGAGTCAGTCGATTCATAACGGCGAATGCTTGTTTCTCGTGTCGTTCTTGAGGTGGGAGGACATGTGAGTGGCCGATAGTGGTTTTTTTCGTGGGCGAGCGTGGGACAAAGTCACCGCGTAAATTGTAGTACATGCGCTCACCTTCGATTCCACCCCAGACGAGTCGCAGTTCTTTACGACTGGCTGCATATAGTTCTTCAACGGTACAAATTCCATGAGCACGCAGGCGTTGCACCATGCGTTTGCCTATGCCATGAATATTTTCAAGTTTTAGTGGGATGAGCGCGGATGGTAGATCAGGTCGGTCAATGCATGTCAGACCATCTGGTTTCTTTAAATTAGAAGCTATCTTAGCCAGATATGGGTTGGGTGCGATGCCGATAGAACTGCGCAAGTGTTCACCTACTTCTCTTGCGATGGTAGATTTAATACGTTCGGCCATAATGATAGCTTTGTCATGATAGCGATAGTTAGCTGGCAATTCGCAGACCATTTCATCAATAGAAAGAACCTCGTCTACATGTAGGCAGGATTCGACTGCCTTGACTAGCTGGTTATGACATTCGACATAAACTCTGGGACGTGATTCGACTATCTCGATACTTGGGCAGAGTGACCGCGCATCAGAAACACGAGTGCCTGTTTTAACACCATATTTTTTTGCCTCATAGCTTGCGGCGATGCAGCATGTTGTCTCTGCAAGTACTGGCACCACACCGACAGGTCGGCCCCGCAACTCAGGACGTTTCTCCTGTTCTACGGATGCAAAGTAAGAGTTAAAATCTACGAATAGATATTGTAGCGCCACATCTTAAGCTAACGTACACAGATTCTCTTGAGAATATGAATTATTCAGTAATCGTAGCCATGATTTCATCACTAATATCGAAATTTGCATGTACGTTCTGAACATCGTCACAGTCCTCAAGTTTATCAATGAGAGACATTATTTGACGCGCTGTGGATTCGTCATTAACTGAGGTGGTATTTTCAGGGATGTAGGTGATGCGTGAGATTTCTGGCCTGATGCCGGCTTCGTCGAGAGCTTTTTCCACTTTATCATAACTTTCGAAAGGAGAGTAAATTTCTATACCGCCATCAGTAGATTGAATCTCTTCTGCACCGGCTTCACACGTCGTTTCAAAAATCTTTTCTTCATCTCCATTTTCAACAAAGAAGTAGGCTTTTTTATGAAACATCCAGGCAACGCTTCCCGCTCCAGCCATATTTCCATTATTTTTACTAAAAATACTACGTACATCTGCAGCGGTACGGTTTTTATTATCTGTGGCTGTTTCAACCAGAAGCGCTATGCCGCCTGGACCATATCCTTCATAGGAGAGTTCTTCGATATTTCCACCCTCGAGTTCGCCTGTTCCCTTTTTACGCGCACGTTCAATATTATCTGCAGGCATTCCCTCCGATTTGGCGGCTGATATAGCTGAACGCAGGCGAGGGTTGAGATTTGGGTCGCCGCCACCCATTTTTGCCGCAACTGTTATCTCTTTTCCGAGTTTACTAAATATCTTGCCGCGTTTTTGGTCGTTGGCAGCTTTCTTATGTTTGATTTGAGACCATTTATTATGTCCAGCCATAAGGGAAATATTGAAATTGCAGGATGGGAAAATGTCAATAAGTCTAGTAGTTAATACGCAAGTGAGCGTGAGTAGAGATGAGCGATCAAAGCAGAAAGGTGAAATTTTGAGCGAAGCGCTCGCGGTAGAAACGGACGAGAATTTGATGCTCGAAGTGAAAGGTGGCAATGAAGCGGCCTTTTCTGTCCTGGTGGAACGCCATAGTAGGCTTGTCTATGGCACGGTGGCTAAGATGATGGGCAGTAGTCATAGTTCGGATGTTGAGGACGTGGCACAGGAGGTTTTTGTAAGAGTTTACCGGTCTGCTGGTAGATATCAGCCTACGGCAAAATTTACGACCTGGTTGATGACCATTACACGGAATTGTGTTTTCACCGCTTATCGTAAGCACCAGAGGCGGAAGGCCGAATTTAAACTGCTAGATGCGGCAAAAGAAAATGATGAGGGAGAAAAAGCAGAACTCGATTTTAAAGATGATAGTACGCAGGATGCCAGCCAGACTATGCTTCAGCAGGAAATGGAAAAAACAGTAAATCTTAAAATCGCTGCACTTCCTGAGAAACAACGTATGGCATTAGTGCTGAGGCAATATCACCAGATGGATTATGAGGAAATCGCAAAAGTAATGAAGACTTCTGTTTCTTCGGTAAAGTCCTTACTTTTTCGTGCGCGAGATACGCTGAGAAATGAACTTCAGGCATATTTAAGCGCAACTTAATGGAGAAGATGAAGTTAGATCAACAACTGAGTTGGATAGATTTATGAAAAATAAAACGACTAGAAACAAAAGATTGCCAGATGATGCATTGGATAATCTGCTTAAGCAGCTGCCATTGGAAGAGCGTCCGGCATGGTTTGAAACACGGGTGATGGCACGTATTCGCGCAGAAAAAGAAAAAAGTTTTTGGCAAAAGGTTCAGCATGTTTTATCTGGCTCAAGCATAAACTGGGTATTGCCTGTTGGATCAGCCGCAGCACTAGGCACCATCCTAATCCTGTCATTTCACTTTCAACATGATCCTTTAGATACAAATGTGAATGCTGTGGCGCATGAGATTCAAGCAATTGTGGCTCAAGCAACTGTAGAGCCTGCTAATAGGGAACAGATTTTTGACGCCTTTAAGGCTTTTGAACAGTATAGTGAGCAGACCAGCTTGCTTTCGGATGATTGGTTATAACATTGAAACGAAACTTGTTGATATTTTCGATCCTTGCGTTTGCTTTAAGCGTTAACGGCTTAGCGCAAATATTTGATCCGCATCGATCCGAGGAAAAGGAAAACTTATCTGAAGAAGATAAGAATTGGAACGATCCCCCTTATCGTAAAAAGCCTGGTAAACCTGGTAATATGATGCGTGCGGAACGGCATGGTCCAGGAGGAAAAATGGGCGGACGCATGAGTGAAAACATAGATCTTGATTTTGCTATCATGGCTATGGCGCGCAATCCTGAGTTTCGTCAAATGTTGAAACTTAATGAACTTAACGAAGAGCAATTGAAAGCACATTTACAGCAGTGGCCTCGTTTTCAGCAGATGGGCTCAAGGCAGCAAGAGGAATTTAAAGAGAAGATGCATAAGTTTCGCACGAGGGCTAAGTTTATTGCTATGCGTTATGCTCGTGAGAATGATTTATATATTGAGTCTGAGCGTCAGCAGGAGTATCTGGTCAAATTTTGGAAAAAGCGTTTATCTATTGAAGAAGAGATTATGTCTGAAATTGAACCGAAGCGTCATGCAATGCTCGGTGCTATGAAAGAAGAACTGACTTCTGAGTTCGCACAATAATTTAGCCTTTATCTTTTAATGGTAGACATTGTTGTTGCCAAATATAACGAGGACATCGCATGGACTCGAAATGTAAAACCCGGTGCTCGCGTTATTCTTTACAATAAAGGACATGACTCGTGCGGAGTTAAGCTTCCTAATGTTGGTCGAGAGGCTCATACCTATCTTTATCATATTGTTCAGTTTTATGATGAACTAGCGCCTGTAACGGTTTTTTGCCAAGGGCATCCTTTTGATCATGCTTCAGATTTTCATAAAAGGATAAAAAATGTTGTTAGTGGAAGAGAGCAGATAAAAGATTTTACCTGGTTAGGTTTTATTATTGATACAGATGATAAGCGTGGACGCAGTCTTTTTATTCATTGGTCGAAAAATGTTGAAGGCGAAGAATTGCCTCTAGATCAATTTTATTATACACTCTTTAAAAAAGAGTCACCTGAGATTTTTAGGTTTTATCCTGGCGGGCAATTTATTGTCAGAGCTGAAACCATCCGAAAACGTAGTAAAGCCTTTTATCAAAAAGCACTGAATCTAAGTGAAAAATTTCTTCATTCTGCGCATTGCTTTGAAAGAATTTGGGATCAAGTCTTTGGCTGCAGCGGAGTGGATGAAACACTTCTAAAAGGTGAAAATTGTGTTTACCTTAAACCCATTAAGCGTTTGATAACTTAGAATTTTCCCAATCAATGAGTCTTTGCTTACAAAGAGAGCCCCAACGGTAATGGCCTATTTTACCGCTAGATAAAATGACTCTGTGGCAGGGGATCAAATAGGCAATAGGATTAGCACCTACGGCGTTACCAACCGCACGCGAGCTATGAGGCGCATCGATGCTTTGAGCTATCTCTCCGTAGCTTTTTAATTGTCCATAAGGAATTTTTAATAAGCTTTTCCAAACTTTATTTTGAAATACAGAACCTTTAATGAAAACATTAAGAGTAGCTTTTTTCGTTTTATTCCGATTATAAAAAATAGTTTGAGCTAGAGATGTTATCCCTTGGGGATTTTCTAAAAATTCTGCATTAGGCCACAACTTTTTCAATTCCTTGAGGGCTTCTTTCCGCTCCTTAGAAGACGAAGTAAAAGCTAGTTTGCAGATGCCCAATTGACATTGAGCAATGAATGTTTCACCGATTGGAGATTGGGTAAAACCAATGGTAATTTTTAAATCTTGGCCTTGAGATTTAATCTCTTGAGTGGATGCATGACGCACCTTAAGTGAGGGATGTTCTAATTTCATATATTTAATTGCTTTGAGTTTGAGTTTCAAGAATATGCAGTACTTGAGAGTTGCCGCGCGCCTTGGCAATGCAAAGCGCAGTATGTTGCTTAGAGTTTTTTAATGTAGCGTCAGCACCCTTCATTAACAAGAGTTCACAAATTTCAGTGTAATCATTAAAGGTCGCAAACATAAGGGGAGTCCATCCATCATTCGATTGTGCGTTAATTTCAGCATGATGATCTAAGAGTAGCTCAATGATTCCCTTATTACCATCTCGGGCAGCTAGCATAAGTGCTGTTTTGCCGAAATTTCCTTTCGTCTCAGCACTGGCACCGTGCTGCATCAACATATGACAAATATCTTCATTTCTGCTTTCAACGGCGTAAATCAGAGCAGGAAAGTGATCGTCATCGAACCAATTAACATCGAAGCCTGCTCTCACAAGCATAGTAGATGATGGCAAATTTTCTTTTTTGATGACTCCTTGCATGAATTCAGATAGGACTTGATTTTCTTGTTTCGAGAGTGATTCCGAAATGATTTCTTTAAGTCCATCTAGATCATCAGCGTTGATGAGTTTTTGTAAAATTTCTGAAGAAAATCTCATAATTTAAAATTAAAAGTGATTTTAAAATTCAGCTATTACTAAATCAGATATTTTTTGCATCCTGAAGTTTATGCAGGATCCAATCACAAAGTATTATAGTCTTCGAGATCTGTGTGACTTGATAGACGATCGATGTGTTGATTTCATCTGCTTTCTCTAATCCAGTATTTTGCAAGGGAATGGACAGAAAGCTCCTTAGGGTTCTTTGATAATACAAAATATATAGTAATATACTCTTTGTGAAGGGTTCTTTGTTTTCTGTTCTATGACTGAGAAAATGCAAAATGTCTTCAAGCGCAGAGATATTGTTTGGGCCGCTTGTATCATAGTTGTGTTTATAGTCGTATTATCAAATGCAAGGGCTGAGGAAATCCAGAAATTGAATATGGCCCAGCTCTATATCAACAGTTTGGGTATGAAGTTTGTACCTATACCGAATACGAATATTATGATGAGTGTCTATGAAACACGAGTCAGGGACTATGCGGCTTATGCCCGAGAAAACTCAGGAGTGTATGAAGAATGGAAAGACCCAATCTCTGGTTTTAGTCAAAGTGAAGATCATCCTGTGTTATGTGTAAGTTGGGAGGATGCACAAGCTTTTTGCAAATGGTTGACTCAAAAAGAAAAACATAAAGGTATCCAGTACCGCCTGCCTACAGACCATGAATGGAGTATGGCGGTCGGTATAGGCGATAGGGAGAGGGCCAGTGATTCACCTGCACATAAAAATGCCAAGATAAAAGGAGTCTATGTCTGGGGGGCAGCTTGGCCGCCGCCTCAAGGCGCGGGCAATTATAGTCAAGCTATCGAAAATGATACGGATGTTTATGAGTATACAGCTCCTGTTGGTAAGTTTAAATCGAACCGCTATGGCCTTTATGATATGGGTGGAAATGTCCGTGAGTGGTGCCAAGACTTGTATACAAGTAATACAGATAAGCGCGTGCTGCGCGGAGGCTCCTATGGCAATAGGAGCCCAGATGCTCTTCTCGCATCTTGCCGTGGTAAAGAGCAACCTAGTGAACGTGATGATAACTACGGGTTTCGTTGTGTCATTCAGACATTAGAATAACACACCTCTCAGTTTTCTCTTTCTAGAGGGGAAGTCCAATAAGTCTCCTTATAAAAGAAGATGTATTAGGGGTTGTTTTTCTTAAGCAAAAAATGGATTATGTTTTTTCTCTAATGCAACGGTAGTAATAGGACCGTGACCGGGACAGAGGATAGTCTCGTCAGGTAGTGTAAGGATGTTTTTATGATTTGTTTCCAACGCTTCTGTATAAGAAATCATTCCCCCACCCATTGATCCGGCGAAGATGGCATCGCCTACAACGGCTAAGGGTTTGGAGAGTCCTTTTATAAAATAAGTGGTCCCGCCTTTGGCGTGCCCACTGGTTTGTAGTGTGGAACATTTAAGAGGTTCGATTTCAAAGAATTCACTATAACAAAAGGTTTTTGTGCCTGGTAATGCTTCGAGTTCATGAACGTAAGCAGTAGCACCTGTTTTTTCGCATAGACGGTCTAGATCAAAAATATGATCGCCATGTGTGTGAGTCAGGAAAAGGTGAGTTAGTTGGAGTTGATCGCGCTGGATGACTTCAAGCATGGGTGAGGCATCTGCGCCTGTGTCGAAGGCAATCGCCTGTTTCGAGTCAGGTAAGCGAAGCAGATAGGCGTTGACTGTCATATCGCCATAGGGTGTGGTGAAGCATTGCAAGCCATCAGGCAGGCTTTCGATTTTAGGATGCCAGGTTTTGGCTGCGCTTTGAACGAGTGCATCTGCATTCAGTTGGAGCGTTGCTGCTAGATTTCTTAGCGGTGTTTCTAATTCATTTGTGTATTCTCCATGCAGAAGTTGTTGAAGTTCTGTTTTTGTGATGTCGCTTTCATGGCAAATGACATCGGGAGAAAGATTAAGTCCTTTGATAGCTTTGCCGATGATGTCTTCGTGGTTATCTTCCAATGAGTACATAATTTGAAGTCTGGAAGTTCATTTGAAGTTGAAAAGTTTAAAAGATTAAAATTATATAAGACGGATTTCTCATGAAATAAGAAGGAAGTATGAGTATGGTTGATCTGTGGACAGAAAATTTGAAAGATCCCAAGTGGATCGAAGCTATTCGTGATTATCATCCCGCAGACATTGCGGAGCAAACGAAACATTTGCCGGTGACCAAGATTCGTGAGATTTTGCGCCAGCTTCCAGATGAGCTGACAGCGGAAGTCATAGCCGAATATCCTATTGAAATCTCAGTTCAGTTATTTGAAACCATGCGTCTACAAAGGCTTTCTGGAATTATTGAAGAAATGTTTACAGATGATGCAGCTGATGTACTGGGGCAATTATCCGCTAAGCGTCTGAATGAGATCATGGGTTCGCTCAACCCGGAAGATGCTTTAGATATTCGTTCACTTCTTCGCTATCCAGAGGACTCTGCAGGCGGGATCATGCAGGCAGAGTATGTCGCCTTGGATTGTAATCTGACGGTTGAAGAGGCTATCGAGAAACTTCGCAGGGATGAGTATGTAGAGACAACCGATTTATTTTATATTTATGTGATCGACGATGAGGAAAAATTGCGAGGTGTGTTGCGTGTGCGAGATTTGCTCTTCGGTGCTAAAGATAGAAAGATTGAGGGACTTATGAATAAAGAAGTCCGTTGTGTCTCGGTTCATGCGGATCAGGAAGAAATAGCAGGGTTATTTCAAAGATATCACTTTAGCTCTCTTCCCGTTGTGGATGACTTTCAGCGTTTACAGGGAGTCGTGACTTCGGATGATATTATGGAAATTGTTCAGGAAGAAGCCACAGAGGATATGCAATTGATGGTCGGTCTATCGGGTGAGGAAATGCTGGAAACGCCTGTGAAAACTTCCATCAAAAACCGTTTGCCCTGGTTATATGTGAATCTGCTAACGGCTTTTGCTGCCGGATCTGTAGTTTCCATTTTTGAGAATACCATTGCACAATACGCTATTTTGGCGGCGCTCTTGCCAATTATAGCTGGTCAGGGAGGGAACGCTGGAACGCAGACGCTTACTATATTGGTTCGTTCTCTGGCCCTGGGTGAGGTGACGGATCAGGATAAACGTCATGCGCTTTATAAGGAGGTGATGGTAGGGCTGGTCAATGGTATTTCTGTTGGTTTAGTAGTGGGCTTGATCTGCTGGGTTTGGAAAGGTAATGCGATGCTGGGGGTTATTGCGTGTCTTGCCATGTTGATCAATATGCTAGCTGCCGCTTTTGCTGGAGTGGTTATACCTTTAGGACTTAAATCGCTGAAGATTGATCCTGCTCTTGCCTCTGCCATTATGTTAACGACTGTGACTGATGTCGTGGGGTTCTTTGTATTCCTTGGTCTGGCTGCCTTGGGGATGAAGTTTCTTCCGGGAATGTTTTAATTTTCCATTCTTGAATCAACGTACGATAACTCCATCCGCATAGACGGATTGGTTCTAATTATTAAAGTTCCAGGGTCGATAAAACTAGCGGGTTGGATTGAATTAAAATTCCGGAAAACGTTAGTGTGTTAATGGCTCAGAAAAATTCTGGAGGCTTAGGTTCTCATTTATATTTCCGAAGTCCGCAGGAGATCCTGCAGGAGGGCATGACTCTATATCAAAATGGGAATGTGGTATGTGCGGTAGAGGTTTTTCAGGATGGATGTAAACGATACCCTAAAAATGCAGATTTGTGGATGACTCTGGGGGTCATTTTAAAAAACAGTGGTGAGTTGCAAAGCGCAAAAGTCTGTCTGTACCGAAGTCTCAAACTTTCACCTTCTAACCCGGGAATTTATAACAACTTGGGAAATCTTTATCAAAAGATTGATGACACTGACCAAGCAGAGAGTTTTTACCGTAAGGCTCACCTTTTAGATCCTGAGAATGTAGATTTTGCCCTGAATTTGGGTCGTCATCTACTTAGAACAAATAATGAACAGGAAGGAATGACTTTGCTGGAGCAACTTGCCACGCAAAACCAAGATGTGTTCAGAGTACACCAAGCCTTAGGCCTGGCACGTTTACAACATTTGGATATGAGGGGGGCTGAGAAAAGTTTTCGTAAAGTGATTGAGCTGAACCCTAACTACGCCGAAGGTTGGGCGAATCTCGGTAGCGCTTTGGTCAATCAGAAAAAACATCAAGAAGCCTTAAAAATTCTTTCCAAAGCCACAGAGCTGGATGAGCTTTTACCACAACCCCAATGGAATAAGGCTATTGTTCAATTGCGTGAAGGGAATTGGTATGAAGGTTGGCAATGGCATGAATGGAGGCGTAAGTTGCCGGGATATCGAGAACATGTTCAGTCTAAAGACAAGGAATGGTCTGGACAGAAAGATAAGAAAGCAACCCTTCTTGTACGAGCTGAGCAGGGGTTTGGTGATACCATTCAATTTATTCGATTCGGAGTGTTGTTAAAAGAGCGAGTCGGGCGGGTTGTTTTGGAATGTCAGGATGAATTGATGCATCTATGTCAGTGCTGTGAAGGTTTTGATGAGGTGATAAGTCGTAGCGATAATTACCAGAATTATGACTATGAATTACCTCTATTATCTATTCCTGGATTATTGAAAATAACACAAAGAGAAATTCCTCATAAAACACCGTATATCGTGCCTCGAGATGTAGAGGGGCCTGTTAAAGTCAAAAATGCTACAAAGTTTAATGTTGGCCTGGTATGGCGAGGCAGCTCAACACATCAACAAGATAAACTCCGTTCATGTGACTTACGTGAATATTTAGAATTGTTAAGTGTAGAAGGTGCTGATTTTTATAGTTTGCAGAAAGATAGTTCAGATGAGGAAAAAAGTATTCTGCACGCACATGGCATCATAGATTGCGATCAAAAATTAAAGAGTTTCAAAGATACGGTCAGTTTGATCAAGCAACTTGATTTAGTTATTTCGGTCGATACGGCTGTAGCTCACTTGGCTGGAGCGATTGGTACACCCGTGTGGAATTTGATTCAATTTGCTCCAGACTGGCGGTGGATGTTGGAACGTTCAGATACTCCATGGTATCCCACCATGCGATTATTCAGGCAATCCTCTCTATTGGACTGGTGTTCTACAGTTTCAGAAATAAAGCATCAGCTGCATAAGAGTGTGGAGGAAAAGTCATGAAAGATCGCTTTCGTGAGAACATAGAAATAACGGCCCCGGAAACCTGGTCGGACTGGGCGCAGAGAGGACAGGGCAATTACCTTGCCGGTGATCTCAAAGCAGCATTAAAGGATTTTAAGAAGGCACTTGAGATGAACCATGAGGCCCCAGAATTATACTTTAGTGCCGGTCAGGTCTTGTATGATCTTGGTAAGTGGTCTGAAGCTGGAGATTTTTTTGAGGGGGCCCTGAAATTTAACAAAAGCTGGGCAGAAGCATTATTGATGGCTGGCGTGTGTCGTGAGCAAACGGGGCATATGGAGGAAGCGGCTAATGCATACCGAAAAGCGATAGCTTTTGATGAACAAATGGGAGCGGCACATTTTAATTATGCTTGTCTGCAGCATGCGCAAAAGAATGAAGATCTGGCTATGGACCATTATCAAAAAGCCTATGATCTATCTGAAAAAAAAGGCGCTTGCGCATTAGCTTTAGCGAAACTTTTTCAGCAGAGAAAAATCTTTAATGGATCTCGAATCTGGTATGAGAGAGCTATCGAAGAACATACGGTGAGTGATGATAATCTTTCCAACTATGCTGTGGTACTTCAAGAGCTCGGTTGCTTTGACAAAGCTTTGGCTATGAATGATGAGATTCTCAAGCGTGAGCCTGAGCATAAGGAAGCTCGCTATAACCGTGCCTTCTGTCTTTTAGTCAAAGGTATGTATGAAAAAGGGTGGAAGGCTTTTGAATACCGTAATACTTATGTTGAAAGAGTAGAAAAACGTTGGACAGGAGAGCATCGTCATGATGAAACACTTTTGATTGCTTACGAGCAGGGGCTTGGTGATGTTATTCAATGTGCTCGATGGTTTCCTGACATTAAAGAAAGGGTGGGTAAGTTATACGTTCAGTGTCCTAAATCCCTACATAAGTTGCTGGGAAAGATGAATGTAATAGATGAATTTTATGATGTTGGTGATGAAGTGCCAGGGGTTGGTTGTCAGATTCCTGTTTTTTCAATTCCCCATGCTCTCGGTGTCAAGGTAGATGACTTGAAGGGCGAGCCCTATTTGAAAGTGGATGAAAATAAAGACTTGGGAGTTAAAAAGCAATTGAGGGTAGGACTAGTCTGGGCAGGTAGTAATATTCACGGTAGAGACTATGCTCGCTCCTGTACACTAGAAGACTTTGAAATATTGTCTGAATTGGAAGATGTAGAATTTGTTAGTCTCCAAAAAGGTGCATCAGCCAATCAGTTGGAAAGATACCGAGGAGGTCTCAAGATTAACAATGGCGTAGCTGACTGTGTTGATTTTCTGGATACAGCCAATGTGATGAAAGGTTTGGATCTTATTATTTCTGTAGATACTTCTGTGGTTCATCTTGCTGGCGCTTTGGGAAAAGAAGTTTGGGTGATGGTGCAGTGTTCTCCAGATTGGCGCTGGTTTCTAGAGCGTAATGATAGCCCTTGGTACAATACGGTTCGTGTGTTCAGACAGGATAAGATGGGTAATTGGATGCATGTTATACGAGATATGAAAAATATTTTAACAGATCGATTAAAAGGATGAGTGAAATTCCAGTCATTGTTTACGGACAGGGAGATGATTTCTCTGATCTTGAAAAACATCTAAAGCTAACTGCTGGCTCTCCTGTGCAAGTTTTTCAAGTGGATTCATTGAAATCAATGAATGAGCGAATCAAAGAGAGTAAGAACGAATACTTTGTTTTGGTGAACCCAAACCTTGTCATTCGTAGTGAAGGGTGGTTGTTTCGATTCAATGATTTACTATCTAAAAATAACAAATCAGGAATTGTAGGAGGAAAGGTTTTTGATGCAAGAGGTCTACTGGTTTCGTTCGGACGCAGGATAGTCTCCTATCTTGGTATACGTGATGTTCATGCGAATATAGGCATAGGGGAGTCTGACTGTGCAAGCTATCAGGGCGTCGAACAAGCTGATAGTCTCTTGCATTCCCTGTGTATGATTAAGAAAAGAGCTTTTGATGAGGTTGGAGGCTTTGATGAAAATTTACAACTCAGTGCGTCACAACCCTTTTGGCTCGATGATTTCTGTATGAGCATACGTGCTCAAGGTTTTAATGTGCAGGTAGATGATGAAATTAAACTGACGCTTAGTCATTATGATACATACCTAATGTTGAATGATGGTAGTCTGGAGCAGCCTGTAGATGATCGAACCGTCAACTTATGGCGCAAAAAATGGCGTTGGCATCCAGATTTTCCTGATTTACATGCGATTCGTGATCGTTGGGGAAAGACTGAAATCTGTTGGAATATAGGAAATAACCTGCTTGATGAGTGGGATAGTAGTGTGCCTGAAGTAGACATTCTTATGGTAACACGGAATAATCATGCACTTTTAAAGAGAACCTTAAAATGCCTTGCTCAAACAGATTATGAAAATCTAAATCTTTATATTTTGTTGAATGGGCCAGATAACGAATCCAGACAGATAGAAGCCAGTTAAAAGCTGCTGGCAACCCCATGTTGACCTTTACTTCTTCAATATTGACTGGCTTGGCAAATAAATGCTGGTGCGCTTCAA
>JBCCWR010000033.1:0-19791 GCA_039193385.1 Verrucomicrobiota bacterium
TACTCTGTTTTTAAAACTTTCAGATAGGGTCTGTCAGGGGTATCTCCGCCAATGTATAAGAAAATATTCTGTTTATTAATATTCTCTCGGCGAGCACGCGCTTTATGGTCGCGGTGAAGTTTAAGTGCACGGTAAGTGGAAAACTCCTTGCGCTTGTAGCTCTCAAAACTTCCACGCCATTTCAATTTTGCCATGGGATGAGTCTTAGCAAATCGAAATGCATAGGACACTTATAAATTCAGGAGCTGTCTGGCTAAGGAGCGCATGAGCAAAAATAATTTAATGCGGGTTTAATTTTAATGGGAAAAGTATAAACAAGCCGGCGAGAAAAAAGATGCCATTGAGCAGAATAGCAACCTTGAAACCGAATACATCGGCGGATGCTCCCATACTGAGATAACCAATGATGGCGGCAGCTTTGGCAAAGAGTCCCCAGAAACCGAAAATCTGCCCCTCTTTACCAGAGGGTGTGAGGATGGAAACAACGGCACGGCTTCCTGCCTGCGTGGAACCTATAACAAGTCCAGCTAGATTCCCTACTAGGAAAAAGTGCCATTTTTCCTGACAAAGAGACCCACCTATACAGACGACTAGCCAACAGATAAGGGAAAAGATCAGGACGGACTTGGCTCCGACTTTATCCTGTAAAAATCCAAAGCCAAAGGCTCCCAGAGCGCTACTGATCTGCAATGAGGCAAAGAGGATGAGATTTTCTTTGGTGGTGAAGCCAAGGGTGTTGCGGGCGAATTCAGCAGCAAAGGCAAAGATGGCTGCAAGGCCACACATGTAACAACCAAAACTCATGAAAAAACCAAAAAGCCTGCGTTCATCCTTTCGGCGCAAATGCTGCACGGTATCAAGAACGAGTTTCCAACTTTGTCTCCAAAGTGATTTTAGGCGAACGTTGGGTAAAGGCTCTTTACGTTCTTTGAGAAAGAGAAAGGCTGGCAGTGCGGCTGTGGCAAAAAACAGGCCCGTCATGATGCAAAGCCAGGGTACGACGTGTGTCTCTTGGCCCTCGTTATAAGACAGGATGACTATGCCTATAATGAGACTAAGAAGACCTCCGCAGTAACCAAAGCTCCAGCCATAGCCGGAGATGCGCCCGACATTTTCAGGGGTGCTGATTTCGGGGAGAAAGCTCGCACAGAAATTTTCACCCAATGAGTAGGCTAAGTTGGCAATGATCAAGATTCCCATAGCCCAGACAACAGAGCCTACATGGGCCGAGCCAAGTAGACAGGTGAAGATGCTGCAGATGAGCGCACTAATTATGAGAAAAACTTTTTTACGAGCTGTCACATCAGCGACTGCTCCTAAAAACGGGGCAAGCAAGATGACTAAAACTTGTGAGATCGAAAGGGCCACCGCCCACAGTAAATTGCCGTAGTCGAGTTTTTGACAGACCTCATTAATAAAAAAGGGGGCATAGACAACGGTAATGATAATCGTCGTAAAAGCGGAGTTGGCAAAGTCAAAGCAACACCAACCGAAGAGCTCTTGGCGAGAAACGGCCTGGGTGGTTTGAGTAAGAGCGGCACTTGGCTTGGCCACACTTAATCCTCTTCATGCGTGTCTGGGGTATCCAGCTCCACGGGCCCATGCATGCGCTTTTCTAAGCCAGGTTTGGATAATACTCTGGCGATGCACCATAGAAAAAAAGTCGTCGTGCCACCCACCGCAGCAAGCATAATAATCCAGCCTATCGCACTCATATTTGTACCTCACTATCATGTTCACGAGATTCGCGTTTCCATTTTCGTACAGCTTGTCCTATGAGCAGAAGGAATAAGCCGGTGATGAGAAGAATGAAGATGATGGATAAGGTTGCTACCAAGTCGGGGAAGATGCTTTTTTGCAGTCCGGCGAAACCTTCTGTTAGCAGTGGCTTGGCGATTTTTCCCCAAAGCCAGAAGATATAGATACCGATGAGGAAAACAGGTGTGACATACTTTAAGATAAATTTAAAGAAGGTGGGAATGGTGATTTCTGCGCCCTCGTGCAGCTCTTTGAACCCGCGTTCGACTCCGAAAACCCAGCTAAAGAGAATAACTTGTATAGTGGCCAGCGTGTAGATACACATCGTTCCCACCCAAGTGTCGATTGTATCAAGAGCGTGAGCATCTTTACTGAACCAGACAATGAAGCTTGTTCCCACGAGGGTGATAAAACCTAGTAAGGCAACGGACCCTTTACGTGTCAGCCCCAGCCCTTCTTCAAGAAAGGCAATAGCTGGTTGTAGCATGGAAAGGGAGCTTGTTACAGCGGCTAAAAAAAGTAGAAAGAAAAAGACAAAGCCAAAAAATCTACCCCCGGGCATGGTTTCAAAGACTTCAGGCAGAGCCATAAAACCAAGACCGAAGGTGCTACCTTTGACGGCATTGGTTGCTTCGGCTCCTAGAAAAATGAAGGCGGCGGGTATAATAATCATTCCCCCAAGTGAGACTTCACAAAATTCATTGCCCGCTACAGACGTGGTGGAACTGAGGGCAATGTCATCCTTTTTCTTAAGGTAGCTGGAGTAGGTGATGATGACGCCAAAGCCGACAGAGAGAGAAAAGAAGATCTGGCCGGCAGCATCCATCCACATTTGGAAATTAGTCAGAGATTCCATGAACCCCATCTCAGATTGGGTGGGATCCCACATGAAGGCCAGTGCGTTGGTAATATTCTGATCTGGAGCGCTTGGGTCTGGCGTGCCTAGCGTGAGAACACGTATAAGAAGTATGATGGCGCAGATAACGAGAGCGGGCATAGCCCACATGCAAAACCATTCAATGCCTTTACTGAGTCCCCTGTAAATAAGAGCAAAGTTCAAAACGACACATATCACTAAGAACCAGATGGTAGTGTTGCCGAAATTAAAAAGGCTACCGTCAGCATTCATGCCTACGTAATCTTTGAAAAAATTCTGGTATTTGTCATTGTCCTCCGCAAGCCCTTCAAAAGTCCCTGCCAGGTAATGGAAGGCATAGCCTAAGCACCAAGACTCAATAAAAACGTAGTACATGTAAATCATGACAGGAACAATGAGTCCGAGCACAGCAAGATAAGGAGAAAATTTATTATTCCATATGATGCGGAAGATTCCTGGGGCCGAGTTGTACCCTTTGGTTCCGCCGTAGCGCCCCATAGTCCACTCAGCCCAGGCGATGGGTAGACCCACAATAAAGAGGGACAGCAGGTAAGGCACCATGAAGGCGGCCGTGTTGTATTGGGATGCTAGACCTGGAAACCGAAGAAAGTTTCCCAGTCCCACGGCGCTTCCTGTGACCGCAAGAATGACACCCAGACGAGTAGCCCAGGCTTCTTTCGAAGCTTGTTTAGACATGTTGAAATTTCATAGAGATGAAGGCACTACTTGCCAATATGTTTTTTAACATGTTAATAAAAAGAAGTAATGTCAGTCACATATCAAAATACATTGGAGAAAGAGGCATCGCTAGTTGGCACCTCTCTCCACACAGGCAAGGAAGTTAATCTGACCTTGAAACCCGCTTCCGTAGGAACAGGCATCGTCTTCCGCCGCCTCGATCTGCCGGACCAGCCCGTCATCTCAGCACATATCAAGCACGTCAATCAGGTGGAGCGTGCTACTACTATCAGTGAAGGTGCTATAAAAATTCACACCGTCGAACATTTGCTTTCATCCTTGCGTGGGATGGGGGTGGATAATGCGATCATTGATATGGATTCGAATGAGCCGCCTATTGGTGATGGCAGTGCAGAACTTTTTATCAAGCTGATCCAAAAAGCAGGTGTGGTAAGGCAAGAGGAGCCACGCCAGTATTTCGAGATCAAAGATCCTATCTATGTGAAAGGTGATGATGACGCCTATATCGCGGCATTTCCATATGATGGTTTGAAAATTTCTTGCACGAATGCGAACCACACAGGGCATTTCACGCAGTATCTCAGCATGGATATTGATGAGCAAAACTATGCCAAGGAACTAGGAAGAGCGCGTACGTTTGTTTTTTATGAAGAAGTGCAGCCGCTGATGGAAAAAGGACTCATCAAAGGAGGTAGCCTTGAGAATGCCATCGTCATTCGGGATAAAAGCATTCTGAGTAAAGACCCTTTGCGTTATGAGGATGAATTTGTGCGCCATAAGATCATGGATATCGTGGGTGATATGAGCTTGTTCCCGGTTTTTGTAAAGGGGCATATCATGGCGGCTAAGCCCAGCCACAAACTGAATGCGAAATTTGCCGAAGCCCTGGTCAATGAATACCAGAGCTATCTCTCAAATCTCATGCCCGTAGAAAATATTCCTGTTGGCGAGAGTGCCCTGGATGTGGATCAGGTTATGAAGATACTTCCGCATCGCTACCCGTTTCTCATGGTGGATCGCGTGCTGAAATTTGAAGGAGAAACCAAAGCTGTAGGTGTGAAAACAGTAACTATCAATGAGCCCTATTTTCAAGGACACTTTCCACAGATGCCTGTTATGCCGGGTGTGTTACAGGTGGAAGCTATGGCACAGATGGCCAGCATTCTTATGCTACGCAAGGCGGATAATGCTGGAAAAATTGGCTTCTTCATGAGTGCAGACAAAATCAAGTTTCGTAAAATGGTGAAACCCGGAGATACATTGCTTATCCATGTGGATTTGGTGAAGTTCCGCGGAAAAATTGGACGTGCTGTGGGCAAATGTACGGTGAATGACGAAATTGTGTCCGAAGGGGAACTCATGTTTGCGATTCAGTAGAGTATCAATAAACTTTGCAAACACCAGTGCTTGTAAATATTTATAGAAGACAATTTTGTTTGACCCCCAGAAAATGATCTCTAAGAAACCGTTCATGAAATACGGACAAATACAAAACATGTTAAAACATGGGGTAGCTATGAATAATTTTAAGTTAGGCGTTTTTACCTTTTTGTTGGGTGTTGTCATTAGCAGCTTGCATCTGTAAAAGTTGATAAAGATACGGTTAAGGTGACTGGTTCACTGAAGAAGCCAAAGGTTATCTATGTGGACCAGTTTGATACGTCGGTTGGGTCCTGGCGTGTTGATCGTTCAGGTGATGAGCTGAAACAATTCAAACAAGCTGCGACTACAGAGCTTCAATATATGCTAGTTGTGCGGTTGCAGGAAATTGCATCCTCATCAAATAAGCCTGCCAAGCTGCCTGGATCAGGTTTGTTGGTAAAGGGTGAATTTACACGGGTGAATCAAGGTAGCCGAGCACTACGTATGGGCATTGGTTTTGGAGCAGGTGGAACAAAAGTCGAAACAAGAGTAAAGTTGTATGACTTGGCTGTTTCCAGAACAAAACCTATAGCTACATTTGAAACAACTGGAGGCTCAAATGCTCAACCTGGTCTCATTGGTGGAGATGTTATAACAGGGACTATTTTTGCTGCTGCTAATGCGACTGGGCTAACTGCTGATTGGAATAGAACCGCCAGAGAAATACGTAATTTCATTAGAAATCGGTTCACCAACTAAGATTAGGCTTCATTGGTTTAATCTAACAAATAAAGTATCAGACTTTACCTGCTGCTGAGAAGTGAGTAAGCTCCACCGTTCCTTTGTACAGGGAACTTATAAAGCTTGGTATGAGTATTCATTCGACCGCAGTTGTAGACAATCAGGCAGAGCTGGACTCCACAGTTGAAGTGGGGCCTTATTGTGTCGTAGGTCCGAATGTCAGCATTGAGGCTGGGACCCGATTGCTGGGGCATGTGAATATACAAGGGCCCACAAAAATCGGCAAAAATAATATCGTATACGCATTTACTTCATTGGGGAGTAAGACTCAGGATCTCAAGTACGAAGCAGAACCTACCTATCTTGAAATTGGAGATCATAATGTTTTCCGTGAGTCATGTACGGTCAATCGTGCTACAGGCATAGATGAAAAAACTATTATAGGTTCTTTCAATAATTTTTTGGCTTACAGTCATATCGCCCATAATAGTGTCGTGGGTAATCATTGTATTTTTTCAAACAACGGCACTTTGGCCGGACATGTCGTGGTTGAGGATTATGCCATCATTGGGGGTTTGTCCGCTATCCATCAGTTCTGTAGGGTTGGACAACATGCTATGATTGGTGGTTGTGCCAAGATTGTGCAGGACGTTCCTCCCTATTTTGTGGCTGATGGAAACCCGGCTGCTATTAGAGCGATCAACGCCGTAGGCTTGAAACGCCGTGACTTTACAGATGAAGTCATCGGCCATATCAAAACAGCGTTCAAAGAAATTTACAACTCAGAACGGAATACGACCCAGGCTATTGATTATCTGCAAGAGACGCTCGGCCACATTGCTGAGATAAAAATAATAGTTGATTTCATTCGCAATTCTCAACGAGGTATTATTCGCTAGGCTTCTTATTACTTTGCTACTTTTATAATCTCCATCTTGCTTTTATCCGTAGTTCCTAAGCCAAAAGATTCACACGCTTCAATGTGCAAGGCACTTTCACCTATTGGGACAACGGAGCGAGCTTCACGCCAGATTTCAAGCTGTTCGCGGACAAGAGTATCAATAGCAACACCGTCCTGACTGATCATAAGGATTCCCGGTGTTTGACAGTAGTTGGTCTCAAACAGCGGGCCACCTGCAAACTGGGCCAATGTTCCATCCATAACATGCAGCACAATTTTATCTTTTACGTATTCCTTGCTCAAAATTTCTGCGATAGCGCGTGCCGCATACGTTTTAGACGAATTAAACCTGCGGTTGTTGTCGACACTACTAAGTGCCAGAGAACTGAGGCAGCCCCATACGCCCACGCTGGGATGGTCTGACATGATAGCTACGTTAATAATTTTATCTACGTCCTGCGTAACGATCTTGGCAAAAAAGGAACGATTGCTGATCTGCCTTTTTTTTCTACCACTGGGATCTTCCTGATTGTTGCCTTCACCCTCTTGCAGGTAGCGGTCTTCATCATACTCTCGAAGCAGCAGATCCAGATCTAATGCTTTTTTGCCCACAAATTCGTAATCACCCCATATGAGTTTGCCAACGACTTCATGAAAAAGAAATTTTTTAGAATCGAACCCTGTTCCAGGAACAACAGAGCGTTCTTTCCAACGAGTTGATTCACGTTCAGGGTTCCAGTCCGCGGAGGCCATGTGGTCAGCAAATTTATCCCAGATGATAATGTTTTTTCGATTAACACCTGCTTTGATCAAGCCATAGACAATCGCTTTAACGATGCTTGGCTTGGTCTGTAAAACCTTACCGCCAATGGTATTTATTTTAATGCCAATGCGGTCTGAAGGCTGCACAAGTTTAAGCCAGGCGTTGCCACGTGAATTTGTTTGGGTGTAAGCCAGGAGAGTTTGGTCAAAGGCCTCTTTAGTTAACGCTTCATCAATTTTGAAAAGTTCGGCTAACTGGGCATTCTCATAAAGAGCGATGCGAGATTTCTGTGAAGCTTCTTTTACTTGAAAAGGCGCTGAAAGCTCTTCTTCTCGTAAATCTTCCTCCTGACCCTGTATCTGTGTCGTCAGGAGGAAGCAAAAGACAATAGCTGTTCCGATTCGTGTGGTTGTCATCGTCGTAAGCGGAACAACACGCTACTAATTATTTTAGAGGCAGCAGGACATTGGAGCCGCCTTGACCGGTTACGACTGTCTGAGGTGTTTTGCCATCCCACTTTTCAGCAATTTGTAGTTCGATTACTTCTGGGGAGGCACGAAGCGCTTCGCCTCGTGTTTGAATGGCCTTAGCTTCACCTTCTGCTTTGACAATGGCAATCTCAGCTTCTTTGCGGGCGATAGCCAACTCGTAATCTTTTTTCTGTGCTTCTTGTTCGGCCACCTGCTTACGTTCAATAGCCGCTTCAAGTTCGTCTGTTAAATCAATATTGGTAATAACCAGATCATTCACATCCATGAGACCTGCCAGAGCGTTTCTAACGCCTTCTAAAGACTGAACTTTGATTTGGGGTCTTTCTTTAACAATATCTTCAGCCTTATAGTTTGAGGTGACTTGTTTGAGCTGCTCTTGAACGCGAGGTTCAATGAGTTCCCGATAATAACTGATGGCGGTCTTTTCTCCCGCAATTTCGCTAAAGAGTTCAACCAGCTTGCTGGCGGGAATTTCAAACAAAACACTATAATTGACAAGGACAGTTTGTAGGTCACTGGAAAAGGTTTCAGCTTTACTGTTAACGGTGATTTGTTTGACAGAGATATTGGTAATGGTTTGTATAAAGGGGATTTTAAAGGTAAGTCCTGGCTCTACGGCATCAGGGTAGATAGTTCCAAGTTGCACTCTTACCCCTCTTTGCCCAGGTTCTACAACATGGAAAGAGGAGGTAGCTATCATAGCAAGAACTGCTAATACAATAGCTATGACGATTAATTTAGGGGCGAAGCTGTTAAGCTCATACATATCGGTTGGTTTTCCGTTCATGCCAGAAAGGTAACGTATTTAAATTTGATTTCCAGCGGAAATCATCAGTCTCTTCACAAGGCTTTGTTCCAGCCTCATTCCGTTGGGTAGATCTCCTTCCATATTCGTGCATAGAACCTAGAAACAAACAAATGCGAGAAGCACTAGAGTAAAGCCGAAAAGGCACCCAGCACCAGCGGCTATTTTATAGCGGAAATCATCCTGGATAAGGAATGAGATCATATCTCGCATGAGATAAGGAGACGCCACCCAGATCATGCCAATAATGATGTAGATATAAGCTAAAACGACGAGCACTAGTCGTGCCGAATGTGGTTGCATAAACGCTGAATCTAAAAGCACTCCAGCCGCTAGGATGAGTAGTGAACCCATGGCTCGGGCAGACAATAATTCTTGCAGGTATTTTAAGATGAGAAAGGTGGAGATAGCTAACCCAATGAGAAAAAGAGTGCGGAACTTCGTATAGTCCATTAAATCAGAGGTCGCCAGAATCCAGCCAAACCAGCCCGCTGCTAAAATCAAAAGGCCCTGGCCGATTCGAGCATTGCGGGGAAAATCTTTAAGCATTTTGCGCATTGCAGCTGGTTGGAAAAGTCCGAACCCATGGGTAAGAATATAAATGATACCAAGGACCAGTGAAACAGCTTGTAGAGAAAATGAGTAAATCATATACGATAAAATTTTTAATAGACAGGCAGAGGTGTTGATTAGGGTAAAACAGGAGGTTGAGCCGCAGGACGAGGGATTTGTGTTTTGCGAAGAATGTCAGCTAAAACGTGATCCGTGGTCATGTCTTCTGCTTCTGCCTCATACGTGAGACCTACACGATGGCGCAGCACATCACTGAAAATGCTTTGTATAATTTCTGGTCCTACATAATTCTGCCCTCGGATTGCAGCCAAGGCCTTGCCCGCTTGAAAGAGTGCCAGAGTCGCTCGTGGAGAGGCACCAAATGATAGGAGAGGACGCTTGTCTTCCTGACCTAGAGTCGCTTCACGCGTTGCCCGCACAAGTTCTATAATATATTGCTCAATTTCTGAGCTCACATGGATGGTGTCAACGTATTGGCGTAGCTTGATAATTTCCGGGCCGTTGGAAACTGCGGCGATAATGGGTTCGTTGGTGATCTGTCCCCAACGTTGCATCATTTCAGCTTCTTCCTCACGGCTTGGGTAGTCGACAATCAGTTTAAACAAAAAGCGGTCTGCCTGGGCTTCAGGCAGTGGGTAGGTTCCTTCCTGTTCAACAGGATTTTGTGTGGCCATGACCAGAAAAGGTTCAGGAAGCAGGTGGGTTTCCCCGCCCACGGTAACTTGACGTTCCTGCATAGCTTCCAACAACGCGCTCTGTACTTTCGCGGGGGCACGGTTGATTTCATCGGCCAAAACCAGATTGGCAAAGATAGGGCCCAGATGTACCTTAAAATTTCCCTCACTGGGCTGGAACACCATGGTTCCAACAACGTCACTGGGTAGGAGATCGGGAGTAAACTGAACGCGCTCGAAGCTCACACCCACGGCCTTGGCCAGGCTTTTAATGACGAGGGTTTTAGCCAGACCTGGCATACCTTCAAGGAGGACATGTCCATTAGCTAACAGCGAAACAATCAAACGCTCAATGATTTGATCTTGTCCGATGACTGCATTCTGGATTTCACCGCGCACCCGGTCTGCCCAGTCTGCAATACTAGCGAGTCCATCCTTGTTGGTCTGACTTACTGCCATGGTTCGTTTAACTTAGCTAAGTTGTTTGAATGCTTCGATCAATCCCTTGGGACTTAAACCGTAACGGTCATAAAGTTGGTCGGCCAAGTAAGCCGATTGACCAAATGTACCGGGAATACCGAGACTTTTAGCTTTGAGTTGTAGGCCGGACTGAACCAGCTCATGGATTACCTGAGCTCCCATACCACACTTAACTTGATGATCTTCTATGGTGACTAATTTGCCGCCTGTTTTTTCGACCGCAGAACCTATGGTCTCCAGATCTGGACGATTGATAAATGGGTTGTTAATAACGGTTGCGCTTTTCCCTTCAGCCTTGAGCTCTTCGGCCGCTTTCAATGCTTTAGCCAGGAGAACTCCGCTGGCTACAAAAGTGACATCACTGCCCTCTTCGATTATCTGTGCTTTGCCCCAGGCATACGTTGTTCCTGGCACAAAGTCTTGAGGATAGTTTTCACGGCCTACAAAGAAAAGGACGGAGTCCGCTTCCTTGCCTGCTTGACGATCTTCAGCGATGCGTTCAATGGCCTGATACATAAAAGCCTCTGCTTCATTAGAGCAAGAACATGCGACAACTACGGTATGAGGAATGGCACTGACAGCAGCAAGATAAGTCGAAGCCTGATGAGAAGCACCGTCTGCAGCATCCTGGAAACCGCAGTGGGAGAACATGGCTATAACGGGGGATTGTGAAAGCACTGCCATGGTCAAAGGCAAGTTACCTTTGGTTACGCCAAATTGCGCAAAGGTATCCACAATAGGAATATAGCCTTGCTTGGACATACCGGCGGCAGCACTCACCATGTTGGATTCAGCAATGCCGAGATCGATTGATCTGTCTGCGAAGCCTTTCTGAAAAGGGCTAATTCCGGTGGAACCTGCTAAGTCTGCGGATAGTGAGAAAACAGGGAAGCCGGCTTGTGATGCTTTTATGGCTCCACGCGCAAGACCCGCCTGAACTTTCTCTTTTTTCACAGGAGGTGCATCAGATGCTGCAGCTTTAGCTTTTTTCTCTGCCTGCATTTTTTCAAAAGTCTCTCTTAGCTCAGAGGCCCAGTTTTTGAATTCCTCAGGTGTTTGCCCTTTGAAAATTTCATCAACAAAGGCCTCGATCTCGCCTCCACCTTTTAAGGGGAAGCCATGACCGCCAGCAGCATGTTCTTCTGTGGCTTTAACGCCATACCCCTTGACTGTTTTAGCCCATAGGAAAACAGGTTTAGAGGGGTCTGCTTGGGCCGCTGCAATAGCTTGTTCAATCGCTGTGAACGAGGCTTGTAGATTATTGCCATCACTTAACTCAATGACGTTCCAGCCAAGTTTTTCCATAGCCTGGAAAGTGGGCTGCATACTGAATGAATCAGCAGTGATGCGACCAGACAGTTTTGTGTCATTATCAGAGATGATGAGAACAAAAGGGTTGAGTTGTCCATTGCCAGCAAGTCCCGGGATAGCCGCAAAAGATTCCTTGGCTTCGCCTTCCATAGCAGCTCCGTCTGAAACCACACAGAAAGTCACTCGGTCATTACCTGAAACTTTATCCGCCATGGCCAGCCCTTGTGCTTGAGGCAGGCTAGAGCCCAGAGGTCCGTTACTAAGCAGAACGCCTTCCGGGTTGAGATGAGATTCGCCGTGTCCGGTGAATTTACTTTCGATACTGCGGAACCCACGCAGTGTTTCAAAGGTCATGCTGTCATAGCCATAGTTGGCTCGAAGTGCATAGATGCCGTTTTCTGTGTGACCTGCGTCGTTCACGAAGTTGTATTTGTCGTACCACTCGGCGTCAGCCGTTTTAGCTGCAAACATAATGCCGTGAATGGAAGCCATAATTTCTGCGAGCGCAGCAGGACCACCCCAGTGGCAGGCAGCACCACCGTGGACGGCGTGAACGTTCATTAGTGCAACCAGGCCGCGGGTTACATCAGGATCGCCGACAGATAGTTCAGTTCCATGGGCCGTCTTGACGGTCTTGGCATATTTGAGCGCGCCTTCAGGAGTCGGAGCAAGTTTACTTTTAAGTTCTAAAGCTTTAAGAGGGGGCGCCTCAATAGCTACTGCAGGGCTGGTGTCTACTGCCATGGTGTTTCTTTCTTTTCTATTTAATTATGTTGTTACGCTTGTGAATTCTCTTTTTGCAGACCCTAGAACTCGAATTTTAGTAAGCCATTCATGGCAATTCCTAAGTCAGCAAAACCTAGATTTGTAGCTAGCCCTGGCCTTTCAGGCAAGTGCGGATTCCAGGTAAAAGGTAACAACCCGGTTACATCTTCTTATTTTTTTCTAGATTAGGTTCTACTCACGGTCATCTGACGACATGGTCTTTAATTTAAGGACAAAGTAGAGGCTAACAAGAATGACCAGGGCTCCGATGCTTTTCATGACCCATGTTTTTAGGGCAATGAAAACAGCGAAGCTGCCAAATAGTAGGAGTGAGGAAATGGCAATGATCTTGGTTCCCGGTGTGATAGCGCGATGTTTTTCCCAGCGACTGAGCATAGGTTCAAAGAGTGGATTTCTTTTTAACCACGCATAAAGGCGTGGGGATGACTTGGCGAAGCAACCAGCAGCTACAATGACAAAAGGTGTGGTTGGCAAAAGCGGTAAGAACGCGCCAAGAAAGGCCAGTCCTACAAACAAAAAACCCAATAAGCGATAAAGCACCGCTCTTAATCTAGCATTTTATTTGATTATGGTCTACCTGCCAGACCGTAAGGTCCCAGTCCTCTGGCAGATGGACTGAATCTTCCTGAGGCGTGGCATAGAATATTTGAGCCTGTCTGGGGAGGTAACTCCAGAATCTTTCCACACGTGCGATGTCCAGTTCGTTAAGCGGATCATCCAGCAGGATGACAGGCCAGCGCTGCGTTTCTTGTTGAATGAGTTCAAGTTCTGCCAGGCGCAGAGCCAATGCAGCAGACTTTTGCTGTCCTTCAGAACCGAAGGAACGCATACTACTTTTTTCAAGAATAAGCAACCAGTCGTCTCTGTGTGGACCAAGTTGCGGAGCTCGGCGGTTTATCTCACGCTCCCACAGTTCTTCTTCCTTTAATGTTTCAGCCTTCTCAAACTGTGAATCAAATTTCATTTCCAGAAGTTCATGGCCTTGCGTTAGCTGACTGTAAAATTCGCTAATGATCACCCCTGTTTCTTCGGTGAAGTTTTTACGGTATTCGTTGATGCGCTGAGAAAATTCACGTAGTTGTTCTGTAAGAGTCTTCCATAAAATGCGGTCTGGTTTCTCCTCTTTGAGTAAAGCGGCTTTCTGTTTGAGCAGAGTTTGAGTTCGCTGAATTAAAGGCAAATACTCAGGGGCGATAGTTGCGAGCAATCCGTCTGCCCAACTACGACGCGTTTGTCCAGGGCCCTCTACGAGACGTTTATCCTGGTTGGTTACAACAATGACGAGCACCTGCCTCCACCATTGACTGAAGTTAACACTCTCATGCTCATCCAGACTTAATTTACGGCCTTCTACGGACCACTCGACTTTTAATTTTTTATGCATATCGCCGTTGAGACAGTTTCCTCGCAGGCCAAAGCTTTTTTGGCCCCAACAAATCAGATCTTTGTTTGTGGATGTACGGAAGGATTTACAGCGCGCCAAAAAATAAAGAGCTTCTAGCAGCGTTGTTTTACCTGAGCCATTTTGTCCTCGGAGTACATTGACCTGCTGCAGGCCTTTCACTTCTAGAGAATCATGGCATCTAAAGTGTTGCAAATAAACAGATTCAAACACGTCTGACTGAAGCATTACCTTGATAAAGGGTATTGTCCAGAATCTCTGCATGAAGTTATTGAACCTTAGCTCTATGCCTTACCAAGGTTAATCTCTCTTTAGAGAATGAAAGGTTTTATGAATGTAAGGGACTATTTCTTAGAGGGAAATCTACTGGGGTCAATGTGCACTCGAGTGGTAATTTTGCGCAGGAAGCGTTTCTGACGCGTGGATATAATATTCTCTAACGTTTTGTAGCTGAAGGGTTTTTGGATAAGGTAGATGGACAATCCTTGGCATTCCTGAATGAACTGATCAAAGTGTTCGGGTGGGTAGCCGCTCATCAGGATAATGCGTATGTGATGCATGGTGGGAAGACTTCGAAAAATCTGGTGGGCCGCACGAATAAACTCCTGCCCATCCATGTCTGGCATCGTGTAATCTACAATAATAAGCGAGGGTATGTTCCCCATTTGAAGTTGTTCTATAGCATCAGCCGCATTATCAAACTCCATAGCATGAATGTTTTGCAGCTTTAATAATCCATTGACAGAGCCTATGACGATGGGGTCATCTTCAATAAGAAATGCCGTTTCAGACGCTCTTGCTGAATGAACAGGGGGAGGCTGCTTGATTCGATCGGAAGGTATCAGCGATGTGTTCTGTCTGATATGATCATGGGAATCTTGGCTTACTTCTTCAGCATGGTGTGGCCAGCCCAGTGTAACGGTTGTTCCACGGCCGATTTTGGATTCCAGTTTTACCACGCCACCATGTTGCTGCATGATTCCTTGTACGAGTGAAAGTCCAAGGCCCGTACCCGTTCCTTTATCTTTCGTTGTGTAAAAAGGCTCAAAAATTTTATTCGCTGAGTCTGGTGCGATACCGCAGCCTTCGTCTTTGATGTTTAAATAAACGTAATCCGTATCGGAAGAGCAATTGATATGAATTTCGCCTCCCTGCTGCATAGAATCTCGCGCATTATTCAGTAAATTTAAAAAGGTGTGGCTCAAGGCAGAGTAACAACCATATATGTGGGGCTTGAGGGGATTTTCATCTGTAGGCTCGTTGGTCCTGCTCAAAGAATCATCAATCATGATCTTATAGCGAGATCCATACGAATGGCGGCACAGTGTGACAACGTCATTGACGAGATCGGCAAGATTTAAAGTGCCCATCGAAAGCGATTGACGCCTGGAGTAGCCCAGTAGACTTCGTGTTAATGATGTGCCGTTTGAGCAAGCTTTCATAATCTGCTCGAGCGACTTTTTAATTTCAGGCTCATGACTGCGAGTCATTAAAAGATATTCCGCATATCCCTGAATGGCCAAGATGAGATTATTAAAGTCATGCGCGACACCACTAGCTAATCCGCCAATGCTCTCCAGTCTGCGTGCATTCATTACTTCTTCCTGCAAGCTAACCCAGTTCGTTACATCCGTGAAGACGAAGAAAAACCAATAATTTAGTTCCTGGTCCATTTCTCCGGTATGTCTGTGCATGGCGACGGAGTAGGACTTTTTTTGTGGCTCGTCTATTTCCAGAACAGGAAGCGTATTACTATCCATCTCTGGATTTAGGTTTAAAAAAATCTCACGAAAATAGACGGCAAGTATATGAGGAAGTTGATTCCAGCTAAGAGGTGTATCCGTGACATTTAAGCGTTGTAGATGAAAGTCTTTAGCTGCATTGGCATTGACAAAATGTATCCAGTAGTCGCCCTTGGGTGTGGAGCGAATCATGATTTGCCCCGGTCCTCCCGTTATGTCTTGAAAAGAACTTAAAATTTCCGAGAGGTTGAGTGATGTATGGGATGTGTTCTCCTGCATCTGGGATATATACTAAGCTAAAGGTGCCATCAGTTCAACTTTGATATCTGTGATGCAAAAACATTGGACCATTACATTACATTGGCTGCAAGTTCGGCAATGTCGCTACGTTCCCCTTTAATCAGGTTGATGTGCGCAGTTAGATTTTGGTTTTTAAGTTTATTGCGCGTGTAGACCAGTCCATTGGACCAGCGATCAACATAAGGGTTATCAATCTGTGAAGGGTCGCCGATCATGATAAGTTTGCTGCGTTCGCTCATGCGCGTCGTAATCGTTTTTGCTTCATGCGGCGTCATATTCTGAGCTTCATCCAGAATGAAGAAGCTGCGAGGAATGGAGCGTCCTCGGATTTGAGCCAATGCTTCAATTTCCAGCATGCCAGAGTCTATAAGCCGCTCGTACTCACGGCGCTTGTCATGTTGCTGGTCATGGCCGTTAGCGTGTTTATTTTTCTTTTTTTGAGGCTTGTCTTGAAACTGTTCGTCTTTAACTCGTGTGGTTATAGCTTCAATAGCATCGTAGATGGGCTGTACCCAGGGCCGCATTTTTTCTTCCATGGTGCCGGGTAGAAAGCCGATGTCTCTTCCCATAGGTATAACGGAGCGGGTTACCATGAGTTTTTCATAATAACCACGTTGAGCGAGGTAGAGGCCAGCTGCGACACTGAGAATGGTTTTACCCGTACCAGCCTTTCCGCAGACGGTAACGAGACTGACGGATTCGTCGAAAATAGCATCGAGAAGGAACTGTTGCCCGAGATTCCTCGGCTTCATGGGTTGTCCGCTTTTAATAATCATTGTTTCCGGAAATTGCAGGGTACGGAATGTTCCATTGCCAATATATTTGGCTGGCTTGGTGGCCCCTGTCTGTTCGTTTTCCAGAAGATAGTATCCTATGACCAATTCTTCTATGCGCTTGGCAGGTAAGTTTAAAGTGCTTCTGGAACAGAAGCGCTGTAGTTCATTTGTGGTAAGAAAAAATTTATCATAATCAATGGGCTCAAGATCTTCATCATGCGCTTTATCATTGAGATAATCTTCTGCTTCGAAACCCAACATACGCGCTTTTAAGCGCATATTCATATCCTTAGTTACGATGACGGTTTTACGTGCGGGGTATTTTTCTGCGACATAAATGGCGCTGGCGATGATGCGGTTATCGGGTTTAATGATATCCGGAAAAATAGACTGCATTCGTTTCAGGCCACGACTTGCAGCGGTAGGATTTGAGCGTTGCAGGTATTCATTAATGACAACACGAATGCGGCCTCCCTGATTCTTGCGGCACCCCTTTTTTAGTGCGTCTTGATTCGGAAAAATACCGTCCAGCTGGCGGTGCACTTCACGTGCATGATGACCGCGTGTGGTCGTTTCGCTTTTGAAACGATCCAGTTCTTCGATAACTTCCACGGGAATAAACACATTGTTGTCATCAAAGTTATCCATGCTCCATGGATCGTGGATAAGAACATTGGTATCCAGAACAAAGTTTTTCTCTTTCGGTGTTTTAGCTCTGGATGATTTACGAGTGGTCGCTTTCTTCATTACAAAAAACATTTTCAGCGGCTCTGAAAAGCTGACTGAAATTAAGATTGTTTTAACGAATTGCTAAATTTTGTACATTTTAAAATGAAAAATTTTGAGGAAATCACTTATGTTTAAAAAGGCATCATGCGGGTTTTTATACCAAAAATATGACAATTTTGGGTCAATCTTGAGTAGTCTCTCATTCCATCTCATCCAATTACTAAGATTTTTCCTGCAGAACCTATAATTCTCTAATAATTTTTAGAATTTGTTCGACTGTATCATTAAACCCAATGATAAAAAATAAGACAGGATTGATTTGGGATATGTGCCAGTTAAGAGACCGAAAGTTGTTTAGCTCATAATCCTCATCCTGCTTATTCTTAAATTTATGGAACATGACGATGATCGCTCAGAATAACAGCATAAAGGAGAACGGATCCAAAGAAGATCAAGCAGAAGTGAGCCCCAAGCGCATTTCAGAGCTTGCTAGCATAATGGATGATCAGATTAATAAATCTATCAAAGCAATCGGTAATATTAATTTGCAAACAAAACTACTGGCTACGAATGGACAGGTAGAGGCAGCCCGCTCGGGACATGTTGGGAAAGCATTTTCAGTCATTGCTGAGGAGATGGTCGGGCTAGCTGGAAACACCTCAAATGTGGCTCAAGGCCTGATCTCCGAAACAAAAGTATCGATTTCTGAGCTCATAGAGATTAGTGATCGACTCGGCACTTCGGTCAAGGGAACACGTTTAACGGATCTGGCCCTAAATAATATTGATCTGGTAGATCGTAATCTTTACGAGAGAACATGCGATGTGCGCTGGTGGGCAACAGATAGTAGTCTCGTGCAGGCACTCACAACAAAAGAGCACGATGATTTTAATTATGCCAGCAAGCGTTTAGGCGTTATTCTGGATGCTTATACAGTTTACTTTGATTTAGTGTTATGTGATATCAATGGTAATGTGGTTGCAAACGGCAGGCCTGGTGAATATCAATCACAATCTACTAACCAAAAAGATAGAGAATGGTTTCAACAGGCTATCAAGTCTTCGAGTGGAAATGAATACGGCTTTGACTCTGTTCACCGCTCTAAACTGGTAAATGATCAACACGTATTGATTTATTCATGCAGTGTTAGAGAAAACGGTGAAGCGAATGGCAAGGTTCTAGGTGCTTTGGGCATACTTTTTAACTGGGACTCACTAGCTCAAACAATCGTAGATAACACACCTTTGACCTCAGCGGAGAAATCAGCAACGCGTGTTTGTTTTGTAGATGAGGACAGAATGGTTTTAGCGGATACCAAGGGAGGAACACTCAGAGATAAAATAGAATTTAAAGGCCACTTTGATCTGCTAAAGTCTAAAAAAGATTTTATGATAACAAAAATGGGTTCCAAGCTTGTAATCGTAGGACATGCTAAAGCACCCGGCTTTGAAACCTACAGCACCGGATGGCATTCTTTGATTATACAAGAGTTAGATGATTAAATAGAAATGCTATTTTTTTATGCCCCCGGGTTAAAATAACCTGTCTAATAAATAACATTATTCTGTATAATAAAAGACAATCTGATCGCACGCCTGTTAAATCATCCATGCATTAGGTCCTAGTTTTTTACGCAATTTTACTTTGTGGCTTATGATATTTCAATTACCACAGCCGTCGTATTATCTTTACCAGATTTTTCGACTGCCGTTTGCACGACACGATTTGCCGGTCGAAGTTTGATTTCATTCTCGTCTGGTTGACGCAGAAGAGAGTGAATCTGCCGGCTCCAGAGCCCAGCATTTACACCATCTGAGCAAATTAAAAACATATCTCCTGATGCATGCTCTAGAAACCCACTCTGGAAATTGATAATTTGCGCATGGGCACCCAGGGATCGCTGCAGGGCGTTGCGACGTGGATGAGCCCGCGCCTCATACTCGGTAATTTTACCTGAGCGCAGTAGCGATCCCACGAGTGTATGATCTTCAGAGATTTGCTTCATTCCACCCTTGGCAGGCAGATGATAGATTTTCGTATCACCAATGTGAGCAAAATACAACCAGCTTTGAGTAAACCAACACAAACTTAGCGTAGAACCCATGCCTTGGCACTCTTCGTAGCATTCGCCTAAATAGATAAGCGCTTGATGAATGGCATTAAAGATTTCAGAAAACATACGTTCGCAACTGTTTTTAAATACGGCAGTGGTATCTCCGTAAGGCATTGCTTTAGGAAGGTATTCGTTGATTTTTGCAACAGCTACTTTGCTGGCATATTCTCCAGCGTTTGCTCCCCCCATGCCATCACTCACTGCGAAAACATGACCATCATGTTTTAGTTCAGCCTGACCAAAATCACCCAGATACTGAAAGCCATGTTGGTTAAAACTCACGGCCAGGAAAGCATCTTCATTGCTCGTGCGCACAGTTCCTATATGGGACATGCTACTCCATTTGATTAAAGTGGTTCGCCGAGCTTTAGCTGTGGCCTTCACCAGGTCTTTCTTATCCGGGAATTTTTCAGGAGATTTCTGATTAGGGTCATCAAGAATCGTAGCATACTCAAAATCAATAATGCAGAAACGTCCCTCCCGTTGCAGATAAGTGACATTACGCAGA
>JBCCWR010000034.1:0-19732 GCA_039193385.1 Verrucomicrobiota bacterium
ACGAATATTTTTATTTATCCCGGTTATCAATTCAAACGTGCAGACGCTATGATCACCAATTTTCACTTGCCGGGTTCTACACTCATTATGCTGGTAGCGGCATTCACAGGGCTTGCGTTGCAAAAGAAGATCTACCGTGAAGCCATTGATAAAAAATACAGATTCTATAGCTATGGAGATGCTATGTTGATTTTGTAAACTAGCTTATCCTTTAACTCTTCTTGTATAACGACGTCGTAAAGCAGGTGGAGTATAGCTTTAGAACTGGAATCTGTCGGCTTAGTTTGCCTGAAAATAGGTAATAAGTAATAGCGTTTTTATAAAAGCCTCAAGTTGGCTTAAAAATACTTTTTAACGCCCACAGATAAAAGCATTTGCTCAAAATTATCCAAACTCAAAGATGCCGTTCCACTAAAGAAATCCGCTTCATAAAACCCAAGATATTGGAATTCAGAAAAAAGACCGATATCAGATGAAATCATGTATTCTGTTCCGATAAAGCCTTTGTAAGCAAATGTTGTTGCATCATCTTCTTCACTTCCACCATTGTCGTAGTTAGAAACCCATATCGAGGCAAAACCGATTCCACCACCGCCATAAACACGAAAGCTATCTACCTGCCCCATGAGATAAAAATTTGTCATCACAACCGCAGAATCAAATAAAACTGAATCTGTCGAACCACCAATCGAAAGATCTAACTCGTTATTTAAGTAAAAAGCTTCTACTTCTAAGCCACCACTTAGTCTAAGCTTAGCTCCACCAAGCTCTGCATCAAATTGATCTATAGGCTCCTCATCAAATGGCCAGAGATATCCAAATTTAAGGCCAGCCATAGGCGACAAAGAATCTCCGTAAGAAGTGTTAGATCCATTGACCGTTACTTTACCACCATCACCCTCGAATACATCATCTTGAAATAAAGAAATACCGCCAAAAACACCTAAATAATAACCCACTTGTGGTTCATTTAATTTCACCGAGGATATGATGTAATTAGGACCAGGCTGTGCAGAAACGGGGCGAATACGACCTGTTGTTGGCTCCGGCTCAGAAGTTACTTTCTCAGATCTAGAGGTTACTTCTGCAGAAGGCAGTGGTCGAGGGGCCGGAGGAAGCGGAGTATCCGAGGTTTGCCCTACGGATTCAGATGTTAAAAGAGATATAAGAACTGAGCTTATCAGCAACCCATGTACACTCTTTGATAATTTTGACATACTACTTTTTTATTTATTTATCGGTAAAAAGTCAAACTCTTTAATAATTTTCAGAATAATACGAGATTTGTATTAGGCATACAAATCTGTGTCTACCTACCAAGTGAACAAGAAAAACGAGTTGGTGTTTCTCTTTATGGCTTTGCCGTTATCTAGCGCTATCTAGCGTTATCTCAATAAGGCCCCGGTAAGGTCGTTTACTTTTTTGAGAATGGCCTTCTCCCAGGCATTCACATCTTTGTCCGTGAGGGTTCTTTCTTTTGAGCGAAAAACAAGTGAATAAGCCAGTGACTTTTGGTTTTGAGGTAACTTTTCACCTCGATCATCCTGAAAAAGATCAAAGCAATGAACAGACTCAAGTTCATCAATCCCAGCCGATGCAATAGCTGTATAAATTGCTTCCTGCTTTACATGACGATCGACCACAAGCGCTAAATCACGACTAACGGATGGATAAGTGGGAATCATTTGATAACTCTGGCTCTGGGCTACCTGATTCCAATCCAGCCTCAACTCTGCGGCAAAGACAGATTGCTTGATGCCAAGTGTTTTTAGTTTTAGGCGATCCACAACACCTAGTTCAGCTGAATCTGAAAGCTCTCCAGCAGGAAAAGCCTGTTTGATTTTATCAACGACGCCTTTAAGTGTATAAAAATCTGTTGGGCGCCCTTCTTCAGTCCAGTGTTGTTCTCGTTCATCTCCAGTCAGTAAAATAAGCAAACGACGTTCCTCATGTACTGAGTGATTGTTTTTATAATAGACAGAGCCTATTTCAAACAAACGTAGATCGCGCATCTCACGGCTTACATTTACTTTCACCGAAGGCAAAACAGAATCCAGTAAGGAAGAGCGAATATGTTTGAGATCTTCATTCAATGGGTTACGCAATGTTACTGCATGGGCATCCTCTAGCGTTATCAAACTATAAGTTGATACTTCTTGAAAACCCAGTCCTTGTATGAAGCGGCGGAGTTTCATTTCACCATCATAGGCCTTATCCGCACAACTCTCCGAGGCTACGCCAAATTTCAAACGTGCCGGCACCTTTTTTAAACCCTCTATGCGTGCAATCTCTTCGATCATATCAATCTCACGTCTTAAATCGGCCCTGTATGAAGGAATCTGCCAATGGCCTGATTTGTCTTCGAGGCATCCAAGCGCTTGGAGAATTTCCGTAACGCGTTTCTGTTGCACTTCGTAGCCTAAGATTTTTTCTAACCGGTCTTTGCGCAAAGCAACGGTGCGTGATTCTTTTTGATACTCTGCTGATTCTAATGCATCTCCCACCACGTTGCCTCCAGCAATTTCTTTTATCAAAGCAACGGCTCGTTGCCTGGCAAGGTTTACGCCCTTGGGATCAAGGCCACGTTCGAAACGATAGGATGAATCACTTATGAGCGAGAGTCTGCGAGATGTGCGACGCACTCGTTGAGGATGAAAAGACGCGCTTTCTAAAAGAATACGGGTTGTCTTCTCCGTTACAGAAGAAGGCTCTCCTCCAATCACTCCTGCTAAAGCGAGTATTGAGCTCTCATCTGCAACAACCAGATCCCCCTTTTGTAATTCATATTGTTTTTGATTGAGTGCATGGAACTTTTCATTTGCTTCAGCATCACGAACAACCATCGTCTGGCCATCGATCTCGTCGGCATCAAAAGCATGAAGGGGTTGTCCTAACTCAAAGAGCACATAATTTGTGATATCCACAATGTTGTTAACCGGGCGTAGCCCCATGTCTTCAAGGCGTTGTTTAAGCCAGTCTGGACTGGGTCCCACCTTCACATTTTCTATCTCAACCGCAGTATAGCGTGGGCATGCTTGCGCATCTTTTACGTTCACCTTCCATTTTGACTGCGGCTTTGTCTCTACAGGTGAAGATGCCTGTTGGGTAAAGGCCAAAGACGCCTCTTTTGCACCGAGAGCTATTAGTTCACGCGACATACCTAAATAAGAAAGGAGATCCGGACGGTTCGGCGTCACTTCCATCTCAAGAACAATATCTCCTTTGTATAAATCTTTCAGAGGCATTCCCACTTGTGTGTCGGCGCTCATAATAAGAAGTCCCTCGGCATCATCAGAAATACCAATTTCAGCCCCGGCACACATCATCCCTTCTGATACTTCACCACGCAGTTTGGACTTCTTAATCTTAAACCCTTCAGGTGCTTTTTCATTAGGTGGCATGACCGCGCCAGGTAGGGCCAATGGAACAATATCCCCCTCATTGAAATTTTTTGCTCCACAGACAATCTGTCGAGACGTGCCACTCCCATCATCCACCTGGCACAGGCGCAAACGATCCGCGTTGGGATGCTGCGTAAACTCCAGCACCTTGGCGGCAATAATATGATCAATCTGAAAACCAGTATGATGGATAGCTTCCACCTCTGTACCACTCATGGTTAATTTTTCGACTAGTTCTTCGAGTGACCAGTCCCATGTGCAGTAATCTTTCAGCCAGTTCAGCGCAATCTTCATATCTCAAACTAAATGTAAATGGTTAGGAAAAAGTGTTATAGCGGGGATTCAGAGCAATTCGAGCTGAAAAGATTTTCAACCATCCAGTCTCTGGAAGAAAAAGTCTCTGCTCTACTTTTTCTTTTTCTCAGTTTTGGGCTTTTCCGGATGTCTATTTGACTTCTGATTCAAGAGGTTGAGCTTGTCACGCAGTTCAGCAGCTCGCTCATAATCTTCATTATCAATAGCATCTTGCAGGGAATCACGTAAGGACTGAACTTGTTTAAAAGCTTCATATTCCTTCTTCTGATCTTGAGGGATTTTTCCGGTATGTTTGGAGCCTTTATGCAATTCGTACAAAACATCTTCTATAAGCTCAGAAAAGACTTTATAGCATTGAGGGCAACCCATTCGCCCTGTCTTATTCATATCAGACTCTTTAAACCCGCAAGCTGAACAGACGATATCCTGCTCCGCCTGGGCTTCCTGTTCGTTTTTCATATTCAGTAATAAATCCGCCAATGAAAAATTTGAAGAGTCCAGAACACCCATTTCTTTAGCACACTTTTCACAAAGATCGACTTTGTACATTTTTCCCGAAATGATCTGCGTCAGAAAAACCGTAGCCTTCGTATCGTGGCATTTTTCACATTGCATAATTATTCAAAAACAGACGTTCCTGTATTCATCGTCAGGTCATGATATTCCGTCATAACCTTTCTGGTACATTGACCAACTTTTCCATTTCCAATCTCGCGGCCATCCACATTCACAACTGGAATGATTTCAGCACCCGTGCCAGTTAAAAACATTTCATCGGCTACAAAGATATCATAGCGCGATAATGGCACCTCCGCCAGCGATAGGTTCAATTTTTCTGCAATCTCAAAAATAACCAACCGCGTAATACCTCCCAGTGCTCCCGCATAGACAGGAGGGGTGTACATTTTGCCATTTTTAATGACAAAAACGTTATCACCCGAACATTCGGCGACATAACCAGCCTCATTCAACATAAGCACTTCATGTACTCCGGCGAGGCTCCCCTCAATTTTAGCCATAACATTGTTGAGATAATTCAATGACTTTACAGCTGGATTCAGCGCCGCTGGTGAAACACGCCGTGTGGAAGCCGTAACAATTTTTAAGCCATTCTCATAGAATTCTTGAGGATAGAGCTGCAGTGATGAGGCAATGACAATGACTGAGGGCGTCGGGCAACGATCCGGCGAAAGCCCCAAAGTTCCTGCACCACGCGTAATAACCTGCCGGATATATCCATCTTTTAAGTCATTTTCTCGACACGTCTTGACAACAATCTCAGCCATTTCCTCCCGGCTTTGCTTGATATTTAGCATAATGGCCTTGGCCGAGTCGTAAAGTCGGTCGATGTGCTCCTTCAGACGAAAGATACGACCATTATACGCACGAATCCCTTCAAATACCCCATCACCATAAAGCAAGCCATGATCAAAAACCGAAATTTTAGCTTTCTCTTCCTCGTAAAAATTACCGTCTATGTAAACCTTCATTCTTCCAATTGTACTAATACTCCATCACTAAGTTCATATTTGACCGACATACGATTTGCTATCTGTTCATCGTGAGTCACAAGCAATAAAGCCTTCTTTTTTTCACTGACTAAATCAAGCAGTAAATTCACAATTATATCTCCAGTCTTTCGATCCAAATTTCCCGTAGGCTCATCAGCAAGGATGATTTCCGGATCATTGATTAAAGCACGTGCAATCGCCACTCTCTGTTGCTCTCCGCCAGACATTTCCTGAGGACGGTGATTCTGTCTTTTATCCAAACCCATCATGCTAAGAAGTTCTTGCGCTCTTTGGCTCAGTTGTTTACGACCAAACCAACCTGGCAGCATGACATTTTCCAAGGCCGTAAGCTCTGGCAGGAGATGATAAGACTGAAAGACAAAACCGACCGAATGGTTTCTCCATCTTGAAAATTGTTTGCGATTCCAGTCATGCGTCTTTTCACCTCGCCACAGAACATCCCCTTTACTCTGTCGATCCAGTCCGCCAATGACGTTTAACAAAGTACTTTTTCCTGAACCGGAAGCACCTCGAATCGAAATGCATGTCTCTGCTTTGACTTCTAGATCAATGCCTTTGAGCACTTCAACTTCATGCAAGGCGGATTGGCCATACAACTTGTAGATCTTCTTCAGTTCTATCATCTCATTCACCATGCAACGCCTTTACGGGATCTAAACTTGACGCTGAGATAGCGGGAATCAAAGCCGCCAGAGTGCTTAAGCCGACTCCGACTAAGGCTATAGTGATATTCAAACTTCCATCCAAAACAGCGGGCAGCTCGGTGAGCCGATAAACTTCTACAGGAAAAATCTCCACTCCAAATAACTTGGCCAGCAGATTGCTCAACTCATTCCGGTTAATCAAAACCACCCAGGCGGCAGTCACGCCTAGGGTAGAACCGACAACACCGACAATAAAACCATAGAGTGTAAACACAGAAACAATTTGTTCCTCAGTCGCACCGATTGCTTTCATAAGACCAATTTCTTTTGACTTCTGCACAGTTACAGTAATCAACGTACTGCATAAACCAAAAGCCGCTACGAGTATGACAAAGAATAAAACAAAGAACATGAGCCTTTGCTCAACTGCTACGGAAGATAAGATCGTGCGGTTGTCATCCATCCAAGTATATATGCCTAGGCCGGGTCCGGCTTTCTCGGTAATTTCAGGCTTAAGTAAATCAGCACGCATAGGATCTTCCAGTTTGAGAGAAATACCATGCACGCCCGTGCCTAAACTATACAACTGCTGCACAACATCTAAATGTAACAAAAAGAAATTAGCATCATAGTCTCCCAGACCGCTTGAAAAAACACCCACGATGGTAAACTCCTGAGGTAGATAAAATGAAGGTGGAACTGCGTTGTCTTCCTGCGGGCGACTTAACGACTTCAAGCGGTCAATATTTTTGGGCGAGTGAATGAGAACTTTATCCCCCACCCAGGCATTGTTCTTCTGGGCCCATATATTACCCACTACAACAGCATCCGGTCCAAAAAACCACTCTCCCGCCATGAGATGATCCGGATTCAACTGATGTCCGGCATTCGTATCCGTCCAATTTGAACCCCACAAGATAGGTGTTGTCACTCTAGAATTATATTCGGCAATTATAGGACCACGAACATACGGGGCCACACCCTTTACTTCCTCCACTTCACGTAAACGGGATTCGATTGCTCCTACATGATCGACCATCCAGTTATTGGTCACACGAACATGCGAGGTAAACCCTATCAAACGTTTTTGAAAATCTTGCTCAAACCCCTCCATAACCGATAGAACAACAATGAGCACACCCACACCAAACATCACTCCCAGCAAGGAAAGAATTGTAATAATAGAAACAAAGTTCCTCTTGGGACGCAGATAGCGTAGTGCTAGAAAAAACTCCACAGAATGAATCACTGGAAGACCCTGCCGATGAAGCAACGGATTGACAAGCCTGGACCTATCTTGAGCAACTAGATCATCTCTTTGCAGACAGCCAACAGAAACTGCGTGAGTTTTGTCCGTATGGGGGGAAGGCTGCCGATGAATTTCTTTAACGGCATAATGTCTAAAGGATGGAAAAGACAATGTATGATGAGACCTAGAGGATTAGGTCTGCCCTTTTTGTAATCATAGCTGTGTTTTAAAGCGTTAACCGGCAGGTTTTCATCTGCAGTATCGCTTATCACCCGCACTGCAAGAAAATCTACGTTAAAATCATTAACGACTTTAGCCACCCCTTCTGTTTCCATATCAACAAGATGACATCCGCTTTTCTTGCGTAACTCTGCTTTATCCTCAGCTGTGCCTACCACTTCCTTGACCGTGCACATATCTGCAATATCAAAATCAGGAATCATTTTAAGATAGGCGAGTGTTTCAGGAAGTGTATACCCATTGGCAACCACAACATTGCCCTTATGTAAATTTTCATTTAAGCCCCCCGCAAATCCAGCAAGAATAACCATGTGTAAGGGATGCCTGCTCATAATGAGGCGGGCATTTTTTTCTGAGAGGGCATGGCCTATTCCGATAATACCAACTATAAGCTCTTTGTTATTGAATATACCTTTATAAACAGGAGTTTCATTAACATCATGTCGCTTGATCTTTTCAAGATGAGCAACAAATTCTTTAGCCTCAAAATCTGTTGGGAAAAAAACTCCCAGCATAAAAACTCCTCAATTAAGTTGATAAGAACATTCTAATGTCCGCGAATACTTCAATTGTATAGATGGTATTGTAGTTTGCAATGCTTACTCCTAGTTAAAGATAAATAAACAAGCAAAATCCAACTATCTATATTCATTATAAATACTGAAACGACGGATTAATGTCTTTAACCAAGGAAGGCATAGGCGAATTCGCAAAATATTAAGATTTAACGAAAGCTAGCCATCATATCATCTTCTTCTCTAGAAGGCAGTGATAGACTGGGAGAGTTATCCATCGTAGCGCTTGCCTCAGGATAATCACTGGAAGAAGTTTGGTTGGCGTAGGAAGCAGACAACGTTGTGTTCTTGATACCAACTAAATCTTTAAGTTCCATAACCATGCTTCCTAAATCATCTGCTTGCTTACGAATTTCATCCACACTGGAAGCCATTTCCTCACTGGTTGTTGCATTCGCTTGGGTCACTTGGTCCATCTGACTAAGAGCTGAATTAACCTGTTGCACGCCTTCGGCCTGTTCACTGGCTGCAGTGGCTATCTCACTGTTTGTGTTGTTTAAATCATTAATACGTTTCTGAATTTCTTTGAGGTTTTCATCCACCAACTGACTCTTACCTATCATCTCATTTAAAGATTCAACAACACTTTCACTCACGGCAACACCACGTTCACTCTTATTCATAGCAGTATCGATCATCTCAGCCGTCTCACGTGCTGAGTCTGCACTACGCTGGGCTAAGCCACGTACCTCATCCGCCACCACAGCAAAACCCGCACCAGCTTCACCCGCCCGGGCAGCTTCTACAGCAGCATTGAGAGCCAGAATGTTGGTCTGAAAAGCAATCTCATCAATCGACTTGATGATCTTTGAAATACCTTCACTGGAAGTTTTGATTTCATTGATAGCACTGCGCATCTCTTGCGCTGCACTGGAGATACTTTCAATGGACGTTTTCATTTCATCCATATTACGCACACCCGTTTCACTTATTTCCATAGCGGTATCCGCCATCTCTTTAGATAACTTGGCATGGTCTGAGTTATTCTTAACAATACTGGACATCTCTTCCATAGACGCGCTTGTTTCCTCAATCGAAGCAGCCTGTGTGCTCGCACCGTCGGCAACTACTTTACTTGATGAACCTATCTGGTTTAGAGAAGCCAGAGAGTTATCCACATGTTTGCTGAGCATATCTACAGTTCGTTGTAAATTATCAACAATCTTTTTACGTGCCAGATAGATGCTTGATGCAATGGCAATAGAAAAGACAACGACCATAATGTAATTTGCCATTGCGAAGAAATCGATATGTTCTATCAGTTTCTCTTCGGCTACTCTGTCATCTTCCTGTAGATAAACAAGCATAGTATGAACATGGCTTTCCAAGTTGATAACATCCTTGTCTATGTTTTTAACAAAGGTTTTTATAGCAGAGGAATCGCCGCTTTCGAGCAAAGGATAAAAATCACCTCTTAAGCGTGAGTTGACATCTTTGTGAATCGCTTGGATTTCCGCAGCCTCTCTCTTTTCCGCTTCATTGTGAATCAAGCCATCTAATTTTCCAACTTCATCTCCCAGTTTCTCTAACATGCTATTCAAGTCTGACCTGAGCACGAGATCATTAGGATCCGTTACAATCTTAAATAAAATCAATTCGAGCTGCTGGCTGTGAAGCTCTATCTCATGCATAAACTCCACTTCATATTTTCGAGCCACTTCATTTTCAAGGTCTTTATGAATATAAGTATTGGAGAAAAAGAGCATGGCAAAAAATGCCAGAAAACAAGCAATTACTATAATGTTAACTATCCCTAAGAAACTTTTGATATTTAATTTAAGATTTTTCATGTAGAGCGCATTCCTTTTTAACAAATCATCTTCGCTAAGAGAAACTTCGGTTAGATAGCAAAGAACATAAGAAATTTTTATTAAAATAATGAAGGCAAAGACTTAGGAAGTGTAACCATGTTAAACCTACATGATGCCATAGAGGGTAGTCAGATGTATCAAAGCTAGATAAGAAGAGACGTTAGAGACAACGCAGTTGCATCAAAAAGGGATACGACAAGTTGATTATAAAGTCTCCTCTTTTAAAATCTAAGAACTAAGAACGGCAAGATCTTGCAGAGAAGGTCGTAGCTCTATGGCATCATACAGCTTAAACGCCATCAGCACGACGCCGCTTTTCCTGCCTACGCAAACATTCCTCAATGATAGAACCAGCTAACTTACGGCGCAGCCAGTGAGGCATGACTTCTGTTGCCAGAGATGAAATACGCTGTGAGATAGAAGACCACCCCAGAGCACGGTTTCTTTCTACCAGAGACAAACCTTTCGCTACGACGGGTTCGATTTCCTGTGTCATGGCAAAAAAGCGTTTATCCATACCCGCGGCTTGTTGGAACTCCGTATCGACCGGTCCGGGACATAAGCAAGTTACCGTAACACCATAGCGACGCACTTCCTCATGCACAGCTTCCGTAAGCGCTACGACATAAGCTTTGGTGGCACCATAAACCGAAAAATGGGGAATTGGTTGAAAAGCCGCTGTCGAAGCTATATTGAGAATAAAACCACTTCGACGCTTTACCATGCTTGGAAGGAAAAGATGCATGAGTCGTGAAAGGCTGACCATGTTAACATGCAGCATGCGGTGTAGCTGATCATCAGTCAGGTCGGCCAGGTCAATTTGCCAGCCAAGCCCGGCATTATTCACCAGACCCTCAATGACCCAACCCTTATTTTGACAGAGCTCAAAAATAGCCCCAGGAGCAGCAACATCATTGAGATCCATAGCAAGCACCTGAACTTCTACTCGATTGTTTTTTAATTCTTTAGCCAAAGCCTGCAAGCGGCTCTCACGCCGTGCCGTAATAATGACCGAACGTCCCTGTTTAACATAAGCTCTGGCAAAAGCCTCCCCTAATCCGCTGCTGGCCCCGGTAATTAAAACATAACCTTCTGACATGCTGACATTGAGCCCTAGAATCATTGAAGGCACAAGCGCATCTTTTTTCTATGGATTACAGGATTCTATTCTATGCTCATGACATGGACCCTTTTTCATTTATTAAAGATGCTGCCAATGAAACAGTCATCTATGGCATTTCAGCTGCGCCGGAAAAAAAAGATGAGACACGCATTGATTTTCTGGTACGAGATAGATCAAAAAACTTAGAAACCATTCTCCAGGCACCTCGTTTTGAAGCACGTGCCGGCATGGTCATCGTCAACGAAATATTACTTTGTTTGATGTTGTTTAAACTTCATGAAGAAAGCCCGATTTACGAAACATTCTGGGATTACTATACACATGCCGTTCGTGGGCCGCAGGAGAACATCTTTTGCTATCTATCCGAAAAGCAGCCTATATATTTTAATCTTTTCGGAGATAGCGGAGATTTTGAAGGACTTGTCGAGACAAACCATTCACTTCAGGATTTCTTCTTAGAAGCTATTGAACGTGCTGAACAAGTTCAAGCATGGACGCGACAGGAGTATAATGAAGCGCGTAATACTTTTACGAAAGATATGCCCAAACAAAAGCTATGGGAAGCGCTGCAAAAATCTTCTTCTCTATAGGCACAAGAAGTAAATTCTCTCTGGCACACCTATGACGTAGAGATAACTATGAGATGCATTTTATAGTTATGCTTCATATTAAAATGGCCACCTTTCACTTCTAAAAACCTATGGAACAGCGTCGCTAGATAGGCTGTGAAAGCGTTACTTGCTTCTATTATTGATCCCATCAGAGAATTCATACGTGCAAAGAAACCAGAGTGACTTTGATCCGTCTAAATCAGATTTTCTTAGCCCAGTGAGAGTTGGGATATTTCTGCTTCAGTTCTATGGTGAGCTTGTTAGCCTTTTCATCTCTCTTGAGATGTTTGTTGACCAAAATGGCATGATAGAGGGCTTCCGCGCAAATTTGAGGATACTCTTCAGCGGTAATGGAGAGCTTCTCCAGCTCTTTCGCAGCGACTTCCCCTGCATCGACATCTGCGGCTAAAACGGAAGATTTAATGCCATCTCTCTTGAGCTGCCAAAGCACCAGACCTCGCTCCAAGGCAGCTCTGGCGCGCGTCATGGGATCTGATCTTGATGATGTTATGACCTGCTTTAACAGCTCCAGGGCTTCATCAAACTTGTTGGTTTTCTTAGCGACCAGTGCTCGACTGAAAAGTGCCGCCATGTTCTTAGTGGAATTAGGGTATTTTTGCTTTAGCTCTTCAAAAAGCTTTTCAGCCTCCTGGTTTTTACCTTTCTGGACGTTGATTTCAGCCAGATAATAAAGTCTCATAGCATCTGTTTTATTTTTATTCTTCTTAGCCTTGCTCTTGCTATAGCCCTTCATCATTTTTGAAATGATAGATTCCACTTTACCAAACATCTGCTTGTCCATAAGTAAGGACATGTAATCATCATAATCTTCAGGTGATATCGACTCGGGATTTTTAACGGTATCAAACACTTCTGTCAGGCGATCAATGGCTTGTTGGACCTTACCTGTTTTCAAAAGCATACGTCCCATGACCATACGGTATTGATTTTTAAGGTCCTGATTATCTGTAGCACCCACAAGTTGCGTTAGCTCTCTAATGACCGCATTCACATCCACCAGGTTATGCTGCATACGAATAGCCATTAAATCAGACCAACCATCGAGGAACCCAGCGCCATAATTAGAACCGGCAAACTCTTGCATACCATCTTTGTATAACTTGGAAGCTCTTTCTATAGTTTCCTGCCATTCCTTTTTTTCTTCAGGAGACATGATAGCAGGGCTACCCATCTCTTTAATGGAACGTCGTAAAATATTGGCCGAGGTGAGCAGACCAAAGCCACCATATTTATAGGCTTTACCGCCTGGCTTGGCTTCCGAATGGTTTTCTTGCTTGCGAGTCAGGTAGACTTCATACATCTCCTTGTACAAAACACTGGCTTTAGGTACATCTTTTTTAATTTTTAACTCGTAATCTGCTTTTTCTTTAATCGCTGCCAGCACATAAATATTTTTAGGATGGGCTTTTATGAATTGATCCATAACGGCCAACATTTCATCATACTTCTTAGCGGCCTTATGAAAGTTCCATATATTGACGAAGCTATTGATAGCTATCGGTGAATCAGGGTATTGATCAATTAATTCTTGAAAGGCAGCACGCGCTTCACCTTGCTTACCTAACTGCTGTTTGAGGGAAGCAATCTGAAAAAGGGCCTGTGGCGCATTGGGCGACTGTGGAAAACTATTGAGGAAATCTCTAAAAGCCTGAATGACTAGAGGAATTTTCCCAGGGTCTTTTTTGAGCTCACCCAGCATGTAGCGAGCGTAGAGGAAAGCGGCTTCCTCTTTCATAGAATCTTGTGAAGCATTTTGGGTTAAATCTTTAAAAGCACTCTGCGCTTGGCCTATCTTATTCATTTTCCATAAGATTTTAGCCCGTGCTAATTTGGCATTATCAAGAACTTCTGGAGCAGCCTTTCCTATACCAATAAATTTGTCATAAGCCTCGACAGCTTTATCTATTTCATTTTGCTTCTCATAGCACCAGGCTAGTTGAAAGATTGCTTCTCCAGTCATTTTCCCATCAGGGTATTTTTTGAGATATTGGTCCAGGGCTTTGATTGCTTCACTGAACTTTTCCTGTTTCATGAGAGAAGTAGCTAAGAGTAACTGGACTGTTTCTAAAACACGGTCGCCAGGATATTTTTTTTCCAGTTCAGCATAAATTTTGTCCGCCTTAGCTGTCTGCCCCTGTAAGCTATAGGTTATAATGATTTGTGTCTGTATGCCTTTCTGAAGCTCAACATCTACGAATTTTTGCACATGCTGAAGAATAACGCGGGCCTCATCGAATTTGGTCTTTTTCACCATCACGTCAGCCACACCCATTAAGGACTGAACCGCTACGTCTGCGCCACCTTTAATCATGGCCAGCTTGTCCTGTTCTTTACGCAGCTTGCGTTGAGCGGCTGATGCACCTCCGGTTCGCTGCATTTCTTGCTTGGCCGCCTGAATGCGCTTCTCTTGCGACTGAATAATCTCCCGCTGCGTAGGAACATTCCAGTAAGCTTCTATAGCTTCATCATATCTTCCACTCTCCGCTTCAAGACTGGCGAGCTTCACAGAAGCATCCGATGCCAGGGACAGGTTTTCACTCTTCTGAAGTTTTCGGTAAAATTTACGAGCCTCTTCAAAGTGCTGGTTAGCCAGCGGTTCATTGTATTCCGCCTTGGCCGCACGACCTTTGGCGGTAAATAGCTGCCCCATCATGTAGTCTGCGGATTCATTCAAATCCCCCGTCTTGTCTTTAGCCCGTAAATCATCTAAGGCTTTCTTCGCCCCATCATAATCTTTGAGCCCCATCTTGGCGCGGCTGAGCATCCTCAGCGCATCAAGATCAAAACCTGTGCCTGGAAAATCTTTCAAGAGCACATTTACCTGCTCAATCATCTTTTTATAGTAAGATTGCGCCGTAGATAAACTGGTAGATTCAGCTTTCTGAGCCAAAGTCTCATAAGACTGACTTAATGAAATAAGAATAACTGGCTTGATCTGTTTGAAAGATTCTTGCGCGGCTTCTTCTTCAAACTTGAGCTGCAAGCCTTTTTCAAAGGCCTCAATGGCCTTCTTGGTTTTCTGGGCCGCTTTATAAGCCGATCCCAAATAGAAAACAGCCACTCCTTTTTGTGCTTCAGCAATTGCATCTGTCTTTTGTAGAGCAACAGCCGCTTCCGCATAATTACCAAGATTAAAATCCGAAACACCAATGATATAGTTGGCAGCCGCTTTGGATGCTTCAGCCTCAGGATTCGTCGCCAGAAATGCCTTCATGGCTTTCTTGGCTTCTTCCCATTTACCTTCCTGAAAAGCGCGCTGCCCTGTTACAAGATTTTCTTGTTGAGCCCAGACTGAGGAAAAGCAAAGACAAAAAAGCAGCGACAATATAGGTAAACGAAAAATACGATATTTACGGAAAAGCATATAATAACTCTGGCATGAAATCCTATAAATCGAAGCAAAAAAATGCAACCATAGTATTTTAAGAAACTTTTTTGAGCAGCTCAATGAGAGCGGTGAAGTCATCGTCGGCCCAGCCTTGGTCCATGCCTCTCTGGTAAAGTTCAGCATTAGATTTTGTCAAAGGTAAGATACCTGGGTCAGCGGAATCCAGGGCGAGGCATAAGTCCTTATGCATGTGTTTGACAGAGAACTGGGGCGCATAATCACGCGCCATCAATTTGGACTGTTTCAAATCAGCTAACCCGGAATGAGCCACATTAAGCCCCAGCACCTCAAAAAACTTTTCATCACTGAGCTTGAACTGACGCGCCAGGGTCAGCCCTTCATTCAAGGCCTGAGAAATCAGGGCAATTTGTAAATTCATGGAAAGCTTTAAACCACAGGCCTGCTCAACTGTTCCAACTTGAAAACATTTTTGAGATACTGCGCCGAGGACGTTCTGCGCCTGTGGTAGATGTGCTTCATCTCCTCCTAAGAAGAAAACGGTTTGGGCCTGTTCCGCAGCAACTTTACTGCCTGTAAAAGGAGCTTCTACATAACCAGCACCCTTAGCCTGAACACGATCACAAAACTTTCGAGCCCATGGACTAGAGATGGTGCTGGACTGAATGACCAGCATGTCAGGGCCCAATTTGCTTTCAATAGCATCGATTACATTCTCCACGGCTGGAGGGTCTGAAACCACTATTTGCACGACATCAGCGCCTTCAACACAGGCTGCAATATCTTCCTCATAGCCCTCTACCTGCTGCGGCGTACGATTCCACACCTTCAGTTCATAACCTGCTGCACGATAATGTGGCGCCCAGGCCGTACCAATAATGCCCAATCCCAGTAAACTTACTTTCATTGCACGAATCTAACACTGAACTCGCTTTGCCAAACAACTTTTTCATGACAATTCATTGAAGAAACATTACCTTCCCGCAATGCCCGAATACCAACTACGTTTCATGATTCACCCTGAGCAATGTTCTTACAAAAACATGGCTATAGATGAATCCCTGCTGCGTTACGTCAATGAAACAGGTCAACCTGTGTTGCGTTGCTATGGGTGGGCGGATGCCTCCGTATCCATCGGCTACTTTCAGAAAGCAGAAGAAGTCGTTCCCGAAGGACGCAGTTTCGTGCGCCGTTATACCGGGGGCGGCCTGGTCGACCACAGAGCAGACCATACCTACTCCATCATCGTCCCACAAGGACATCCTATTTATGCAATGGGAACAGCCAGCAGCTACGCAAAAATCCATGAAGCCATAGCCCAGTCGCTGCACGAACTCGGCGTTGCTAATACCTTAGCCAACGACTGTTCTGAGAGCGAAAGCCCGGCTTGTTTTCAAAAACCTGTTAAATTTGATGTCGTTGCTGGTACAGACAAACTCGCCGGTGCAGCACAACGCCGAAACAAACTGGGATGCCTGCACCAGGGAAGCATTCTTGTTCCAGAGCTGGATAAAGAGGAACTCCACAAAGCCTTATTGAGAAATCTCTTGCCCCTGCTTGCCAAGGCATGGGAGACATCTTCTATGAGCGCACAAGAACGAGCCAAGGCCGATTATCTCACCCGGCAACGCTACTCAACCTACATGTGGAACTATTCAAGGTAGTATACCTCCGCATTGAATGACGATTGATGGATTGCTCACTCCTTGGAGATGAGACATCCTGTTTCCTTAGTCAGATGAGGGGCGAAGGGCAGATTCTAGTATTCTATATGAGAATTACCGGTGCTCGGGCTCGAACCGAGATGTCCTTGCGGACACTGGATTTTGAATCCAGCGCGTCTGCCAATTCCGCCACACCGGCTTACATAAGAACCTATACTATCTACTTAGATAGAGCTTCCGACAAGAAGAATTCAGATCATTGACAATAGTATGAAAACATACACTTTGAAAATATAAGGTCGTTTCTTATGAGTATTTGCTTTTTAAACTACTTGTTGGGCTTTCCTCAACTCTCTTCTAGACACACTTGATATAACAAAACAAACGCCCCTGCAGATCAGCAGAGGCGTTACCTTTAGTTCTTCTCTTGTTAAAAAAAGCACCACAAAAGTGCTTTTTTTAAGGTGCAGGGGCGGGAGGAAGATAGAGAGGATTTATGCTGGCCACATTGAGAGATTCTTGAGCACTTTCAAGCATAGCAGTCATAGCATTTGGACTGTAGGTATTGGCAAATCCTGTAAGATTATCTGAATTAGCAAGTAAATTATTCATATCAGCGGTAAATGAATCCAATGTCGTGAAATCTGTGGCTCCTTGTGCTGCAATATCTCTAACGACAATTTGACGAGATGCGCTAACCAAAAAGTCAGGTAGATTACCATTTGTATCAGCTAGGTCTGCAGCATCTTCTAAATTGCTTGCTATATTATTTAAGATATTGCTTGATCTTAGTGTTTCTCCAAAACTCTCCGCCGAATCTTCTGCGACAGATAAAGATGCATCTATAGACTCAAAGTCCATCCCATAATCCAACTCTGCTAGGCTGTCGACCATATTTTGACTGTCTTCAACTAATGTTAAAGACTCATCTAAAGTATCCCATAGATTGCTAAAGGTATCCACAGAAGACATCAGCGTGTCATAACCAGCATTTGCCCCCATGTTGCCCATTTCAATGGCAGCTTGGTCTATAAAACTACTGGCCGCATTGACTGACTCCAATGTGGCATCTATAGCTCCATTAGCGGCATCTATAAGAGCCACATCAAGTTCAGCGGTATTTACTCCAGCAGCCTCTGCGAAGCTAACTAAATCTGTAGCTTGTTCAGTTACACTCAGGTATGATCTTGCTACACTTCTACTAGCACCTTGCAATTCTGATAAGGTCGTAGTGCTTGGGTTGTTCTCGGTTAATGCAGAAAGGGATGCAACATCATTATCAGCTTCTATCGCTTCATCCAGGGCTGCGTTAACAGAATCATATGAATGTGTCAAAAAAGCCCCAGCTACTTGTGATGTGCAGATAGGAGCTCCGACAGCGGGCATGACGCCTAAGATTCTGGCGGCACTCATTATAGATGCTTTTTTCATCTTTCTCAGAGTCTCTATAAGGGCGACAAAACCTCCTGTAGCTGGCTCCACAGTTGAAGCAAAAGGATCTGAGTCTAAAGGGACGTCTTCGCAGCCGCAATCCTCGAACTGATCCAAATTTTCTTCCGCCAGTGCACTATTGGCCTCAGCTTCTGCAGCATCGGCTTCGGCTGCTTCTGAGGTGGCTTCGGCGGCCTCATCGGCAGCATCCTGCACCGCATCTTCCACAACTTCCAACTCCTCTGTGGTCATGGTTCCGGCTTCTTCGGCCGCTTCGGCTGCGTCTAAATTCTGCTCCGCTGCCAGATAGGAGGACTGGGCTGCATTGGATGCCTCTTCAATCTCATCAGCCTCCTCGGATATCATGCTGATGTGATCGCTAATCAAGTCCACATCACCGTCGCCAAACTCCTCAATTGTATCCAAAAAGAAATCTATGTTCTCTCCGGAGAGTTCGGCTATACCAGAGGCTCCTTCGGCATAGGCGGCATTGGCTTCAGCCGCTGCTTGCGCCGCTTCTACAGACGCTTCGGCCATCTCTGCGGCATCTCCAATAGCATAGGCATCTTCCACGGCATCGGCGGCCATGACGGCCAACTCCACCCCTTCAGGCGCTTCGGTGAGCGCTTCCATGGCGCCCAATAACATGGCATCCTCAGCTAAAACTGCCGGTGTGCCCACCCCAAAGCTTCCCACCAGCTCAGGACCCGAGAGTATCAGCATCGCTATCATGCCAGCCATCTGAATGGCCTGAGAATGGGCTTCATAAAAATCCTTAGCTTCATCAAACAGATGAACCGCTTCTCCATACTCTTCCAGAATAGCGTCCTCATAGACATCCAGCACTTCAGAACCCAAGCGCACCAGAGCATTGCCGGCATGGTTGATCTCCTGGGCCGCATCCCGCGCTTCCTGTCTGAGCTTGTGCTTGAGTCGTTTGAGCTTTTTCTTAAAGCCCAGCTCCACATCCACGCCTCCATTCAGTGGCCAGAACAACGTGGCATGGTCGGTGTATTTTCGTGAAGCATCAATGGTGTCATCATAGAAAAAGCGGTAGGTATCATCAAAACACATGGAGGCGAGGACGCCCTCTGAGCCGGTGTGGTCCTCCTGACCCCAGCCTGTGGCCAACATGAAATCCAGATAGTGGGCTAACTCCTGGATGATGACATCGCGGGCGACGAGAGGATCACTACCCGTGGCAAAGAGGTCCTCAGAGAGGTAGATGATGTTGTCGGTGTAGTTGTAAGCACCTTGAAGCTGCACATCTGAGAGGTTGGCATGCGTCACCGCATTACCATTGGCATCATAGTATAACTCATCGAAAGGATTGTAGGCGTAACCATCGCTATCCTTGACTCGCTGTCCGTCCTCTTCGATATAAGTAACCGCAGGGTCGATGAGGTAAATGGTAGGCAGGGTGTTGGCATTGAATATGCTGTGCTCCCAGGTCTCAGCAAGATCATCGGCAGCCTGCCTGTCATAATCTCCGATGATGGCATGCATCCATAGCGTATTACGCATTCGAGAGATATACTCCTGGGCAACGCTATGGATGGTATCCATAACGCTTTGAGAAGGCAGGATGAGATACGAACTCGGTGGGCTTGGAGGGGGCGTAGGATTAGCCGGAGGGTCGTTGAATCCGCTGCCATCGTCTTCCATATCGGGGTTCTGCCCCAGAATTGTTCCTGAACTGCACAAAAACAACAGCAAGATCAATAAATAATTTTTGTATTTCATATGTTTATCCTAATTTAGCTTTTTAG
>JBCCWR010000035.1:0-19618 GCA_039193385.1 Verrucomicrobiota bacterium
AGAAGACCTGCCTCGCTATTACATGGACTTTACAGGATGCGGGAATTCTCTGAATGTCTGCCATCCTCAGGTTCTCAAGCTGATTATGGATAGCTTGCGCTACTGGGTGCAGGAAATGCACGTTGATGGTTTCCGGTTTGATTTGGCCTCAGCCCTAGCGCGGGAACTGTACGAAGTGAATAGCTTAGCGGCCTTTTTTAACATCATTCACCAAGACCCGGTGCTGTCTACCACCAAACTGATTGCGGAGCCATGGGATTTGGGCGAAGGCGGCTATCAGGTTGGGAACTTTCCCCTACTTTGGTCTGAGTGGAATGGCCAGTATCGGGATACGCTACGCGATTTTTGGCGCGAGGCACACTGTCGCCTAGGAGAATTTGCCTTTCGCCTGACGGGGAGTTCTGATCTATACGAATCCAACGGTAAGCGACCCCATACCAGCATTAATTTCATTACCTGCCATGATGGTTTTCCCCTACGCGATCTCGTAAGCTATAACGAAAAGCACAACGAGGCCAATGAAGAGGGAAACCGGGATGGAGAAAGCTATAATCGCTCCTGGAATTGTGGTGCTGAAGGCGAAACAACCGATCCTTTAGTGCTTGCAATCCGCGCCCGCCAACAGCGGAATTTTGTGGCCACGCTGCTACTTTCTCAGGGAGTTCCGATGCTGTTGGGAGGGGATGAGTTTTGGCATACACAGCAAGGCAATAATAATACCTATTGCCAGGACAATGCACTAGCTTGGCTCGATTGGCATCTGGACAGTGATCAGCAGGCTTTTTTGATGTTTGTGCAACGTCTCATTGCTTTTCGCCAGGCTCATCCGGTCTTTCAACGCCGCGATTGGTTCCAAGGGCGCGATATTCACGGTTCTGGCATCCATGACATCGGCTGGTTTGCTGTGGATGGCAGCGAAATCAGCGATGAAGATTGGCAGGATGCTGAAGCTAAGACGATTGGTGTGTTCTTAAATGGGGCAGCGATTCCGAGTCCTGGTCCCCAAGGGCAGCGCGTCGTCGATAATAGCTTCCTTTTACTCTTTAATGCGCAGGAGGAGGCTCAGACATTTGTTATTCCTGAGGCTTTACTTAAACGTAATTGGCAGTTGGTGATCGATACCAAAACGCAAGCTGGATTTGTTGAGCAATCGACTACCATGGTAGGGGATGCTGTGGTAGTAGGACAGCGATCGCTACTGCTATTAATGTGTAGTGATTAGCAAAAACTGGGCACCCTCTGAAGACAAACACTGAAGTCATCAAATTTGGGCAAGAAGATTTTCCTTGGTGGTTTTCAGGCTTTATTGTGAGCAAAAAACATCATTTTCGTTTAAGTTTGTAGACTGTGATGTGCTGAAATTCTTCCTTATCCTCTAAACGATAAGAGTCACCGAATAAAGCCTCGACAGAAAACTGCCATCGATATCCACGATAAATTGAGACCAGAATTTCATCGGCATGATCTATTGCTTTTTTGAGCATTCCAGGATGTTCATGCACCTCAGAAGAGGTAAACATGATAGTCTTTGTGGCTCCGTAATAATGAAGCAATCTTAAATTACCCCCAAGGAGTACCGAAGCTATTTCAGAGTTACTTTGATGTTTAATATATTGAGCAGCAGCACGATAATCTTCCCTAGCATAAGTAGTGTTGAAGAAATAGTTCTGTAAAGAGTAGACATTTAGAATGATGAGTAATGTTGCACTTAATTTAGCGGCTCTAGCAATTAACGGTGTTTTACCGTGTGGCCAGTTAGAACGACAGAATGTTGCAGGAATCAGAAGCGCAATCGCAGGGAAAATGAAAGAAGAGTGTCTGGGAATCCAATGAATACCCGTCCTCATTGCAAAGAGAAGCGAAAGAGAGAAGGCCACAACGATAAATATTGCAAGGAAAAGAGTGGCTTTATAAGTAGAACTTCTTTCTTTGATGTGAGTTCTTGTTAGTAAGATTCTTCCTAGTGCCAGCAAAATTATAACGACTACCGATAAGAGTAGAAGAATATGAGGCCAGTAGCTCAGAATTAAGTTAAGTTTACTTCTTTCTAGAAGCTGATGAGGAGGGGATAAGTAGGTTACCCCCGCTAAAAGACCATAAGCCACAAAAGGAAAGTTTTCTTTCAAAAGATGGCTTCCTTCTCCACTCACGAAACTAAAGTGAGAGTTTTCTACCGTTGGCGATGTCCAGTAGAAAAAGAGCGCTGGCAACACACATAAGACAAGCGGCATCCACCAGTTCAGCCAATCTTTTACGCCTCTATTAACGAACAAATGAGCAAAGCAGAGTGATAGGGTAAAGATAAAAATGAAAACGCTACTTAAACATCCAGCAGCTACAACCAGCCAAAAAAGTAGCTTTTTCGTAAGCGGGACTCTCCGTCTGCCTGTCAGGACATCGCAGAATAGGTAAAACTCTAATGAAGCAATCAATAGGACTAGCGCGTAGGCGCGAGCCTCCTGACTGTAGTACACATGGAATGCACTAAAAGATAATATGCCTGCAGTCCAAAGAGCTTGCCTCTCCCCATAAAGCTTTGAGGAAGCCAACGTTGTAAAAACAATTGAGAATACACTGAAGACAACAGAAAGAGATCTGATTGCAGTTACCGAATCGCCAAATATTTTTCGCCAGAAAAAAAGTAACACAAAATATGTTGGCTGATACTTATCATATAAGGTGGAATTTAATTGGCTCCAAAAGACTTGCAAATCGGAGGCATCTGTTCTTATCAAAGTGAGGCCTTCATCGGTCCAAAAGCTCTGATGCGACAACATAAAAAGGCGAAGAGCCGTAGCACCAACCAACAAGCACACAATCCATATTCCGAAGGACTCCTTTCTTTTGATTTCCCATCTCATAATGTTCATTGCAGCTAAGGAACTCTGACGAGAAAACAGAGATTACGGCTCCTTAGATATACCCTCAACTTCCTTTCAAGACAACCTTGAGCCTGTGTCATGTACCTTATAAAATTCAAGTAAAGAGAGTGGTCTTTGCCCATTGTTTGATATAGTAAATAGCTCGTTCAACCCGAGAGGAGGGCATTCTTTGTTTATCCAACCACATATTAGCAATCATTTTCGCCATGCTTTCCAGTTCATCTTTTCTAAAGATTGATTCAGTAGCATCAGGATAAGTAGGCTTTGAGAAGAGACAGCCTCTTTCCGGAAAATATTTCTTTCTTACCCATTCATTTCCTTCTTCAAACTCTGACTCATAGTGCCAAAAGAGTTCTTCGGGCATTCTGTATCCAGAACCCATTTTGAAGTGTTTCTCGAAATAATGCACTAAATTGATACGAAGCAAATTTGGTCGTTCGTCTATGAACATTGGTATTTGCTGATTAACTTGCCTAAGAAGCTCAAGCCCTACAGCCGAGAGACTTTCGTTTTGCCTTGATGGAAATTCGAATGATTTTTCTACATGGCTTAAGCCAATTGCATCTAAAAAGTCCGATATAACGTTCCCATTCTTGAATTCCTTTGGGTCAAAAAGCCGAGGCTTAATAGCAGCGTCCCCAAATACATCGCGAAATCTTATTAAAGTACTCTGATGGTCACAAATATTCCGGTAATAGTTGTCACTCTTTGGCGAAGGTGGCGAGATTGCCCGTGATCCACTCTTAATGCCAGTTGAGTATAGAGAACTAGCAATGTCAACAGGCCTTCTCAGATAAACTAAAATATCAATATCTTCGAAGCCAAGCTGGTTTAGCCGTGTTTTCAATCGCGATAGTTCACTAGATTTAGTGAGGTGCGACTGAATATGTTCGGATGAAAAAACAACTACTTGAAATGGCTTGGCATTATCAACTTCCCTTTTTAGATCTCGAATAATTCTTGCTTGGTAGTTCAGCAACTTTTCGTCTGTATAGATACCACGATGGCGCGTTTGGTTATTTCGCCTGCTCACCTCATATGCGGACATTGTCAACCAACAGTTGTGCCGAAGTCCTGCTGATTTAGTATACAGATAACCCATCTGTAAAAGCTTACGTCTATTGAGGTGTAGGAATTCTTGAATAGTAGTGGTGGCTGTTTTTTCTGTTCCAATATGCAGAATGCACTTCATGAAAAAACTCCTGCAAAATATCCTGAAAACTCTAAAATGCAGTCGCTACGTCCTTTAAAAAGAGACTATCGCATTACTGCATCAGGCTTTTCCATTGTTGGAAAAGTTCGAACAAAGATATGCTCACGAAGCATGAGCAAAAACTTGATTGGTGCTATATCTATTTAATCAGAAGAGATAGACATTAGCACGATGGCCTAATAGGCACCTGATTTTTTCAGGACAGCTGCAAACGTTCTAAAGAGAATACTGATGTCTAACCAAATGGACCAGTTTTGGATGTAGCTCAGATCAAGCTTTAGAACATCATCAAAATTATCAATGTCTGAGCGTCCCGAAACTTGCCACATGCCAGTAATTCCAGGCAATACATCTTGGCGAATAAAGTAGTGCTGCTTAAACTTCTCAACGTCTCGCAACGGCAATGGACGAGGACCAACCAGGCTCATTTCACCCAAGAGAACGTTGAAAATTTGAGGTAACTCATCCAGACTGTAACGGCGAATAAAGCTTCCTACCCGAGTAATGCGAGGATCGGCTTTAATTTTGAATAGCACCCCGTCTTTAGTCTGATTCATCTGCTCTAGCTTAGTCTGCAACTTATCAGCATTCTGGACCATGCTGCGAAATTTCCAGACCTGGAAAGGCTTTCCATGCAAGCCAATACGGGTCTGTTTGTAGAAAGTAGGCCCCGGAGAATCAAGGCGAATAGCGAGTGCGATCGCTAAATATATAGGAGAGGCTAAAACGATAAACAAAAGAGCAAAGACGATATCAAAACTACGTTTAATCCAGAAGTCGACGCCAGAGATAACAGCTGGATAAAAACTAACGCAGGGAACCTGATCACTTAGAGTATGGATATTAGCGCCACCGAAAGCATGTTCTTGTTCAATGGGTACCACATGCAGAGCAATACCCAGCGCCTGAAACCGCTGCCCCAGAAACATACGATTCCTAATAGCGTGCCAAGCAACAAACACCTCAGCAATTTCTAGCTGCTTAATCAGGGCAAATGTCTCACCGCGGTAGGTACGATCAAGGGCCTTAGCATCAAGAACACTGGCAACCCGATACCGCTGTTCATTTTCTACGATATCTATGGCGCGATCGCGATAGTCATCATCAGCAACCACCATCACTGGATATCGAATTGCCCCCCGTACCCTCAGCATATGGGTCAACTGGTCAACCACAAAGCGGCCACCACAAACGAAGAGAATGCTGAATCCCCATAACAACAGAAACTGCGATCGTGATAGGAAATGATTTGGATCGTAGAAATAGCTGATGAGTAGTAATACCAAGACAGATAGGCTGAGGGCCTTAATAACACCTAGATAGTTACGGCGAGGATTGCCAGGTCGATAAAGGTTACCGGCTGAGAGAAAACTCAAACTAATCCCTAATACGACAATCAGGGTAACTTGGGTGGCTTCAGAGCTCCAAAAGGACTGAGTTGGAGTCCCCAGGGATTTTGCCAGTACCGAAGCCAGACTGACTGCAACGATATCTGAAGCCAACAAGGTAAAGCGTCGCGCCCAGCTCAGGAAAACACCTTGACGGAGTCCTGCAATACCAGGCTTACTACGGATGTCTTGAGAAGGTTTACTCGAAACTGATGGTGAAGATTGAAGTGAGTTCATAGGGGGCATACAGATTATAAATATAGAATTCGGACCATTCTGCAAGAAACCTTAGAGCCCCCTGACCTACGCTTCGATCTGTCAAAGGGTAGAGCATACTAACTTAAGAACATTGGTCGCTTCACGCTTGGAAGATGCACCATACACCAAGCGGGAATTCTAAAAACCACAAACAGAACCTAGTAATCTGTTGGACCGGATGCAATCCTTTCGAAGGATATCGTAATCTAACTCAGTAAGAACCCAAGCGATGCGACCACCTCCTCAGCGAAAGATAATTAAAGATGGCTAAAAAAACTGTAAATATGTAACGAAAAGCGTTGCTTAGTAGACGCCACGCAACAAGATTATCAGCATTTGCAAATGTGTCTGTATGCTTGGTGTGAGGTAACTTCCCTCTACCAGAGGGAGACTATACAAACAAAGATATAACAAAAAACGCAGATTAGTATGAAGCATACGACGAGTTTGTTAATATATCTGTAAATACGCTTATAGACTGGGTGTCATCCCTAGTTTAGATGCTTACCCCTAATAGAATACTTTGGACTCTTTCTCAAACAAGCATCTTTATTAGTGTCTATTAGCAGGACTTCATGTGAGTTGGCTCCCCTTTATGCGGAGAACTGTGTCCATCAAGCTTGGATGGTAGGAGCCTTCAGCAACCTCATTACTGTCCGATGTATAGGAAGTATACTACTTTATTGCGATGCCTCAGCTCACAGATCATGGCAGAGCTTGAGGAACGTTAGTAGATCTCCTAGTCCATAATTATCTTGAGATACATTTGAAACATCAAGAACTTAAGATAACCATCCTGAAAGATCGCGTGAAATCAAATCTTGAAGCTTCAAAATATCATCCTTATATCGCTCTACTAGAGTAGCATGTATGTCTGGCGGCAACTTGGGAGAAGCCGCCAGATTATATTTTCTCACACGTAAATATAGATTATAAATTGCTGGCTGCAAACTCTTAGGAAGAATCCCACGCAAACCTTGATTTTGCTTCAAATCATTAACTAAGTTGTAAAAGAATCTATTTTTTGGAACGCCCCCTGTGTTATGTCGTTTGGAAACATTAATAGCCATCTCATCGACACCAAGAAACTCAAAAACCTCTCTAAGAAGGCTACTGGGATCTTCTTTCAAATCCTCATAAAGCAGAAATTTAAGTTGTTCTCCACCAAATAAGTCATAATAATACTTGATCTGGCCATAGTAAAATCTGCCATTGATGATGCCACTCTTTTCCCCAGGTCTAGCGATCTTATCAAAACCTTCAATTATTTGACATTCACTCTTCCCACTTAATTGAGCTCTATACTTCATTAAATATAATGAGTATGCTGCCTCTACTGGATTACGAAAAATAACAATCAGCTTAACATCAGGGATACATTCTTTTATCCGGTTGGCAGCGTCTTTCGAAGTTAAATAGGTAGTTGATGATTCTCCAATCGCTATCTCCTCAGAAACAGCATCGAACAACTTCGTATAATCATGCCAAGTCTTTATTGGAGCACTATCTATATCTCTGCAAGAGAAATAGTGTGGCTCTTTTATTGGACTCATATAAATAGATGGATGTTGCTCGAGATATCTATGAAGTGTAGTAGTACCAGACTTCATAGCACCTATAATCAAGAAGTTAGGTTTCCTCATTTTACTTATAAGCCCTGATTTTTTGGCAGATATTTCTTGCTGAATGTCTCGGTTATATACAGCACTTGAGTAGTACTAAAGTAGTCAAGTCATTTTCGATTTAAGAGAGCTTTGAAGATCCAAACTTTCAGTACTCGGCAAAAGAAAATGGTGTTACCAAAGATGTAACGTTGCCAAAGTTTTCCCGGCTTTACAAATAAACGTGTTAGCCATTCAAGTCCTCTATCTGTAAGCCAGCGAGGACCACGTGGGACAAAGCCTGTATAAAAATCAAGGCAAGCTCCAAGTGGAAGAAATACCCGAGCATCAATCTCATTAATGTTGTCTATGATCCAGCGTTCTTGTAAGGGCATACCAAAGCCAACATAGAGAACATCAGGTTTAAACTGGTTAATCTGTTCAATAACTTGAGTATTCTCATCACCATTTTTTTCAAAAAAACCGTGATGTCCTCCAACTTTCAGACCAGGGGCGATGACTCTAAACTTACGAATTGTTTCCTGAACCACGCCTGGTTCTCCTGCCAAAAGATATAAAGATACGTTTTCTTTTTCACAAGTTTTAGCAAGATTCTCAATGTAATCAGGACAGGTCATACGATGCTCCGACTGAAGATGATAGCCATTGAGCTTAGCTGCCAACAGTACACCAAATCCGTCACAAAACACCAAGTCTGACTGATTAATAAAATTGCGATACCAAGTGAGGTCATGAGCAAAGTTCATAGCCCTCACATTTACGTTTCCAATAACAGTTTTTTCAGATTTTTTTGCCGAATGAACAATGTAGTCAATCAAGTCACAGCAGGTTATCTGATGAAATTTTGTACCAAGAACCTCAACCTCACTAAATCTTAAAGAGCTCATCTTTTTATCTTCAAAAGTGCACATTTCCATATTGACAAATGTAAACTAAATCAGTGGTAATTGAAAGAGTATCTCGACAAATAAATATCGTGTCTCAACTCAGATACGAAATATTCTAATGGCACAGTATGCCAGATGCATGAGGATCAAGTCAGACAGTCAATCGTTTTTACTCATCAGTCGCCAACCTGGCAGGCACTCGTTTAGTGAAGTTTCACCCTTTATAACTGGGTACGAGTGAATCACAATTTATATCAGCCGCCATCAGAAAGGGCGAAAGCACGGACTAAACACTAGTGCTAGCAAAGCCATATCCGCTGAATACCTCAGACGACGTCTCCATCGATATCAATATCAGTAGTAAAGCGCCCTTTGATGTGACCTTACCCCAAGGGGCGCAACGCACCAAAGTTGCAAAGTTCAAGAACACAGATGCTGGCTTTATCGAACTCAGTCAGTGGGGCGTGGAGCCATTGCATAGGTGTCTGGAAACGACCAATATCAATACTCATGATCTGGTGAACTATCGGCGTACCGTTTAATCCGGGAAATTCCGGCTGGGTAGGGAGTCAGGAGCTAGGAGCTAGAAGTTAGGAGAGTTCTGGATTCTAGCTCCTAGCTCCCAGATTCTTTCGCCGCCCAAATTTCCCGCCTTAAGTGATAACCCGAACTATCTTCACCAGTACAGCCATGCAGGCAGTATCGTCAATACTCGTATCAAAGGCTATGCCAAGAGGCTACTGAGTCAGACGAAAATGACCGGGCCGATAAGGCAATACACGCTTATGTAAAAGAGCACTTGACTCCTAGCAGTCTAAACAGTGTCTACAGCAATATGTACATTTCAAGAAATCATCTAATATGACAATAAATTCAATGAGCAGCTTCAAAGAAAGCTTAGATGGGCGTAAAGATGAAATTATTCACATAACCCACTGGGTAGTCTTCATGCAGCTCAGTAAAGTTTTGGCCAGAGAGATATGGCTTCTGATGAAGCTCATATACAAAATCAGAGATAGGGAACCTTTTTCCATTTAAGAAGAAATAGCCTACATAACCTAGATCTAATACCTGCTGAAAGATAATCTCAATAGGCTTAGTCCCTATATGTCGCTGCTCTATCTCAACGAGTAGAATAGGTTTACACGTCAAAATAGTCTCTTTTGCACCTCGAATAACATTCGACTCATGCCCTTCAACATCAATTTTGATTAAAGAAACTTCTTTAAACTGGTAATCGTCTAATTTCCGAGTCGCAACCTTAACACACTGATCGCCTTGTATGTTATCAGTATAATTAAGCGTTGCCAGTTCAGAGACTACTTTATCTCCTTTCAATGGAACATAAAGAGGTAAAACTGAATTTTCATCTGATAAAGCATTGCAATGAACGTGAATATTCTTCCTTCTAAGAGTGTAATCCAGAAGTGTCTCAGCGCAAGTCGACTGTGGTTCAAATGCTTCTACAGACTCAAACTTTTTGGAAAAGAAATAGCTATAAATGCCAATGTTTGCCCCGATGTCAATCGCTCTTTTCTTAGAATGTGAAATATTTTCTGCATAAAACATTTCACTATCAAGTCTTCCTAAAAGCTTGCGATAATAAAATCTGCATGGTAGACGATAGTTTTTGGGTAGAAGATTGGAGGCTTTCATGTTTCATGCCCTGATCTTTAGTTGCCGCGAGAACTTACGGAAACACTTAGGTGATTTCCCGAAATGAATATACCGTCGTAGGTTGTTGATGAGGCACAAGCTCCAACACTCCAGTCGGCAATTTCTTTCTCAGAAATCTCCTTAGATGAGACCTACTTTCGAACTTTGAAAGTACACCTTGATGGAATACAGAAAGGTTTTTCTCGACAGAGAAAAGAGCTACCAAGCCCCATACTGATCTGAAGGCAGTCTCCCGCCCATCAGTTCTCTGAGCTGCTTCTTTAACTTTCTAGAGGTGTGAGGATCAAGCATATGCTTAAACGGGAAAACAATGATCTCCTTCAACAACCAATTGAGATAAAATACAGTCCGCTTAGTTTTGTCAGGTTGGTCAACTAATGCAGTGTACTTAGAACCTATAGCCCAACTCTGCTTGATTTGATCAAATTTAGCGAGGGGTTTCCCGCTCAAACCATTCAGAGAATACGAGGCTAAGGAATCTTCAACATAGAAGAAGTTTGTCCCAGATACATATGCCCTCAAAATAAAATCGTAATCAGCTGCTATAGAATAGCATAAATCAAAATATCCTAATCGATTATATACAGACTTTCTGACAAAGCAACTAGGGTGATTAAGCGTGAACTTTAAAAATAGATTTTCTAAGGAGCCAGGCGTGAATCGAATCAAGTATTGCCCATCGAAGTATGTATCGACTGGTGAATATAAAATCTCAGCCGATTCATTCTCTTGAAATGTCTTCTCCACAGTTTTGAGAGCACTATCGCTATACCAGTCATCCGCGTTGATGATCCCTATAACATCACCTGTGGCATGAGAAATGCCTTTATTCATGGCATCATAGACTCCCTCATCTTTTTCTGAAATAATCGTGCTAATACGATCCCGATACTGTTCAATGATGTCCAAACTACCATCTTTTGAACCACCATCAACGACGATGTATTCCAGCTCAGATTCTAAGTCCTGATTAATAACGCTTAGGATTGTCTTATCAAGGGTCTTAGCTGCGTTGAACACAGGAGTTATAATCGATATTTTCATGGATCTAATCAGCTAGAAAAACTTTCGGATAACATAGATTTCTAAATTGGAGACTCAGAGCTTAGTGTGAACTACCGTAAGAGCATTCTTAATCTCAACGATAAACTCTTCTTGTCTATTCTTTAACCAATTTAATGGCTCAGGAGAAGTTACTTGCGTGCTTGCTTCAGCGATTGCTACAGATAATAAATCAGCAAAGTCCTTGGGCTCCTGAGCAATGTGAACCGTTTTGGGAGGCGTTGTAATACCACGTAATGCGATTGGTGTTGCAACAATCTTAGATCCTGAGGCGATCGCATCCAGTGTCTTAATTTGGATACCGCCACCGCTCAGGGTTGGAATTGCAACAACACGCGCCTGGGCCATGAATACTTGGGCATCTGGGACAAAGCCTACATAATGTATGTCTGGATACTGTTCAGTAAGCCACTCAGCGCCACGACCTGCAACTTGAACATTAAAGTCTTTAGGTAAGTAGGGATAAACTTCCTCTAAGAACCAGCATAAGCCTTCTTCGTTTGGTTTCCAAGCCCAGCTGCCAATCAAGCCAATATCAAAGATTTTATCCGGACAATCAGCCTGAGGTCGAGTCGAAAGTCCAGGCGGAAGGGCAAAGGGAATCGCTTCGACAGAGGCACCCAGCTTATTGAAGTAGGTTGCATCATATTCGGTTAGCGCCCAAACTTGCTCAGCCTGAGCGGCCAGGGCATCCTCCATTTTCTTTACTAGAAATGCTTCTCTTTGATAGATCCACTTACTCGCAAGGTTACTGGCACTATTGGCATTATTGAAATAAATCTCATGCTCAACATTGTGAGCTATTGCAATCAATCTATATTTACGCTCTTTGCTAGCGGCCTTAACAATCTTCTGAAGCCATCCAAGTTGAGGGTGATCGATGATCACAATGTCATAATCATTTTTTTTAAAACATTCTCGGACGCAATTTTTATACAATTTTGAATAGTATTTTGCGGCAGAATATGGGAGCCTTAGTAAGAAGCTGAGATTCAGCCAAATAAAGGTGTTTAGCTTAGACTTTTTCGTCTCGATATATCGCTGGTCTACGACGATTTCATTCGGGGAAGTCTCAAATACATCATCAACTCGCATGTAACCTGCCACAGTGACATCACACCCGATCGCGGTAAGCGCATCGATAAAACACTGAGAGGCAACTTCACTCCCCATACGTTGCTTTTGAGGAAGAATTGTAGTGAGGAATAAAATTTTGCAAGTATGATCTAAGTTCATTATTCTAAATCTAATTTTCAGGATAACAGGAAGATTCCGGACTGTTCGTAGTAGTTCATATTAAGAGTCTCAACACATTCAAATTCAAGCTTCATAACATAGTACTGTCAACTCTTTAGCCTTCATTTTAGTTTCACCAAACAAGTGAACCAACTTTCCAAGTTAACGCTTGTATCCTCTTAAGAAGGAGATGAAATGCTATCACTTATTGAAATAAATATTTATCAAACAATTTCCTGCTGAAGATATTTGTACGCTCTAGTTCGACCGAGCAAGACAGCCGTTGAAAGGGATAGTGAAACATAAAGAATCCACAGGGTGCCGTGCCCAATGAAAGTTCTAATCTCACTTAAATTAGCCAAAAAAGTTATCAACAAGAATTGAAAAATCCAGAAGAACTCTCTTCCGTTTTTATGAGAACCTATCAGAATGATCACTCTTGACATTAATGTTATGAAACTAAGTAAGCACAAAAGTAAGCCTACAAAACCAAGCTGAAGGAAAACATCAATAAAACCGTTATGAGCATGAAAGCGCCCCTCTCCGCCTGATGCAGACAAAGCCCAAGTACTATTAAGAATCGAGAGCGATTCATCAGAGGTCCAGAAGCCAACGTAACCATAGCCTAGCAACGGTCTTTCCAAACCTTTTTGAATCGCTAGAGTCCATACTGGAATTCGCCCATTAAACTCAAGATTCTTTCCAAGAATATCAACAACTATGGTTTCTAGATTGCTCGCAACCAAAATAATTGAGGCAGAAATCATAAAGGTAATGACAATCAAAAGAATTGTTCTTAACTTGTACTTTTTTTGTTTAATAAGTCGATACAGAGGCAGAGACAAAATTGAAAACAGCAAGAGGATTAGCGCTGACCGACTGCTAGAGAGCAAAGCCAGGGTTGCTGTCAGAAATACGCCAATCCAAGCTATTTTTTGATATTTTCTGTTGTCTAGAGCAATATTAATAAACGTGATTGCTCCCAGAACCATGAAGCGTCCTAGATATTGTTTATGCTGAAATATCCCCTTCCATGAAACCTCTCCATTTGTCATGGCGATGCCTTCAGAAGGTACGGCTAAAGCATAGATTAAGCTCAGAACTGCTGCCACACCTAGCATCCAAGCAAAAAGTCTCATTTGCTCTTTAACGGTGTAACGCATAGCAATATATATGCTAAAAAGGCAAGCTCGAATGACAGGATCAACCTCGTCTATCGTATAATTCGGAGCTGCAGACCAAAGCACTGAAATAATACTCAGCCCCAGTAGAACTAAAGGAAACAGATCTCTTGTTGCAACGTAGGCAAGTCGTTGCCAATTTCCCATTCCGGCAGAAAGAAATAGAATTCCTACAACGCCATAACTTAGATATTTTAGGGGATTATCTAAGGCACCTGGCATCTGAGGATAAACGTAGTACAGCAGCAACAAAATGACAGCTACTGGTTCTATTCTTCTAGCAAGGTAGATAAGCTTTTGAGTTCTCAATTTTCTATTTCCATAGGATTATGGGGATTGAAAGAGGCATGCAGCCATTTTTTAAGCAAACCCTATCCGGAAATTTCGGCAAAAAGCGATTTATAGCGGGATGCTTGGAGCGCCAGAGAAAATTCTTGCTTGACTTTCTCCAACGCATATTCGCTCAACTTTATATACCGCTCCTGGTGTTCTAATGTCCAGACAATCCCTTGAGCTAAGTCATCAACCTCATAAGGTCGAGCCAAATATCCGTTGGCTTGATGCTCAATCATATCTGGCATACCACCCACATTAAAGGCGACACAGGGTAATGCACAGGCTAAAGCTTCCATAATTGTGTTTGGAAGATTATCTTGAACAGAAGGCAAGACAAATATATCTGCAGCTGAGTAAACCAACGCTAAGGATAAATCATCATTAAAACTACCCATATAGTGTGAGGTTAATCCGAAGTCGGGCGGATTCTCAGGAGAGGATGCACCAAATATAGCAAGCTCCAGGCGATCGCTCCATCCTAAATGGCGTAATCTCTGTAGTGCAGATTGGAGAAGATGGAATCCTTTACGTTTGTCACTAGTTGCCTTAACTGCACCAAACAGAACAATATACTTGTCCTGCGGAAGCCCCAGTAACTCACGGGCAAATTGCTTATTAGCTGGCTTATAAAACTGAGTATCAATTCCATTAGGAATTATTTCAATGCGTGAGTCTCGAAGTAGAGAACTAGACTGGGCACATTTCCTTAACCAGGAACTCAGAGCTACAAATGTAATGTTACTTTGATTCCAAGCTTTAGCCTTGCGATTCCATACCCACCGAGATAAATCTCGAACCTTGCTGCTACCTAGTTGAGGGCAACTTCCGCAAGATTGAATGTAGCGATCGCAATCTTGATTGTAATGGCAACCTCCCGTGAACGGCCACATATCATGTAGGGTCCAAACAATAGGTTTCCCTAGTTTCACAATCTCCTCAATCTGAACATAGCCATTATTAATCCAATGAAGATTAATAACATCAGGATTAAGCTGCGAGATTGCTGGTAGTTCCAGATTTGGAAGCCATTGAAGCGAAAACGGAACTTCCTGGCGTTGAGGATACAATTTCAAAGGAAATGCATCAAAAGTAACCCGAGAACTTGCAATGTTAGAGGATAAATTCGTTCTAGGCGCTAGAACATTTGCATCATTACCAGCTTTCTCTTGCACCAGCATATGAGAGGTTACATCGGTCTGCTGCAATCCTTGATGCAATCGATAGGCAGCACGGGCTGCTCCACCACGAATATCCCAAGCACTTACAATTAAAACATTCATTTTGGAGAAGAGTTTAGCTAAAGTAAATTAGTCTGACAGAGACTAAGCACTTAACCAACTTGAAAGATCTCGGCCAATCAAATCTTGGACCTTCATTATATCTTCCTTGTAAAGATGTAAAAGTTTTAGTCTGACTTCAAGCGGACACTCACTTTTCACATAGTTAAAAGCCCTCACATTATCTGCAATTTTTTTTCTAATTTGAGAAGGCAACAATAGCTTCCCTATTTTTTTAATCGGGTTAGTATCTTTAAGCAATTCGTCAATTAACCCACTTCGCTTCTTCCCTGAAATATTAAGGCGAGTAAACACCTCTGGAGTATGATTCTCATCAACTCCTAAGAACTGGAAGATATCACGCAACAAGCTGTCGGGATCATCACACAGGTCTTCATACAAATATACTCGGATTTGCTCTTGACTAAATTCGGTAAAATACCGCTCTAGCTGTTCCCCATAAAAACCGATCTGTTGATAGCGCCAAATATATTCCCAATTATTGGCAATACGTTGATCTTCAGCCACTAAAGCCTCTGCAAAGTCAAGAAATTCACGTTTATCCCTAACAGCATGCATAAAGCCAGAATATGCTCTCTCAACCGGATTTCTCAGAAGTACAATAAGCTTTGCATCAGGAATATAGTACTTGATTCGTTTTGGTGCTTGCTTGCTATAAAGATACCAAGTTGTAGCTTCACCAAGCGCAATTTCTCCCGAAGTCTGACTGAACAGTTCCGAATAGTCCTCCAAAGTCGTAACAACTGATGAATACAGTTCTTGATCACCAGGACCTTGAAAGTTTGGAGGAGTGCCCTCAAAATCAAAGAAACCTGGTTCCTTAATTGGGCTCATATAAATTTGAGGATGGAGAGTTAGGTAATGACTGATTGCAGTCGTCCCTGACTTTTGAGCACCCACAATCAAGAAATTAGGCAACTTCATAAGAAACACATAGATTTTTCGATTTTACAGTCTGAAATACATTCATTTTAGAGCGAAAATCTTCTTGATTTTCCGAGAAACTTTATCCTTAAAGCTCTTTTCCCAAACACGCTTATAACGATAATAGTCATAGTCTCGATCAACCTCAATTTCATCAGGCGAACGAAGAGGAAATATCGCTTGCTTCAAACTTATGTTGGCACGGCCGTCTTTAGAATTCTTAGTATTAGTTGAGTTTTCACCAAAGCCAATATTTTTGATTAAGTTGGTAGCGGGCGTAATAGTCAGCCCCTCATGTAAGAGACACATGAAAAAAAACGGATAAGCCCAGCTATCAATTTCACCTCTGTGCGTAGCATCAAGTGGTTTAGAGCGGTTTAGAAATTGCTTATCATCAGATATAACATTGCGTATATGCTCCTTAACTTCTGACTTAGACCATAACGCCATATCTAGATCGTACTTTCTCCAGACTCTTCTCCAAGTTGCCCACCCCCAACAATCAAAATAGTTGGAAAAGTGATAGCTTTGCATATCACTTTTCCAACTTTCGAGATGGTTATGTCCTGTTATCGAGAAAACCCTTTCGTCATCCTTATACTTTTCTAATAAATCCCCACAAAATTCAAAGAATGACAAATCTGGAACACAGTCATCTTCTAGGATAATTGCGTTCTCTACATGCCCGAAAACCCAATCCAGACCACTGGAAACTCGTCTTGCGCACCCTAAGTTCACACTAGAATAATCCTTGAAAACTTCGCAATCCCAATCAATAGTTTCAATGACAGAACGAGTTTCAACACACTTTTCCGCCTCTCCAGGCTGATTTTGTCTAGCTCCATCAGCAATTACAAAGATCTTCTCAGGCTTTACTTGACGAATGGCATCTAGAACTTTTCTCGTTGTTTCAGGTCGCTTGAAAATGAAAAATGCCACAGGTACTTTCATATCTAATATCCAGTATTCAGAGAAATAGTAGCTAACACATAGTGTCTATAAAACTCATAAGGCACTTCCTTAAAAATCAAGCCTTTATTTAGTAGATAAGCTTCACCTCTATGTCTACAGACTTATTAGATGAAGAAGCACTTTAGTTAGCTAAGCCGAGCCTAAAAAGCTTATTCAGTTTGATTGGAATAAGCGCCTATTCAATCTAGAAAACTTAGATTTAAGCTTGACTGTCCTTTTTTGTATTTGGTAGTAATAACCGCGAAATATCTCAGCACCAAAGGGAATATTTTCCTTCATGAACCTCAAAGTACTAACCAAAATATTGAGAGGATGATTAGACATGTACTTGTAGATTATTTCATGCGCTGTATCAATATCTTCTTTTTCTAATCGAGAGCGCAAAGTATTTCGGAAGGCTTTTGTAGAAATTTCAAGCTTGCTTGAATCATCAAGGTTTTCAATATAATCTGCAAAAGCACTCTCTCCTTTACATTCAAGAGGATCGATACCAGTTAGTTTTCTCTCACGAGCCAAATGTCTAGAAAACAAGCTGTAAAGAGATTGTCTTTCTGCTTTCCCTGGATTCCCAGCAATATCAAATCTAGGATCGACAACTTTAACGTAAAGCTCTTGCCTCAATCGGACAATAGAATGCTTTTCTAAGATTCTCAACCACAGATCACGATCTTGGCAGTATCGGAAAAAAGGACGATAACCACCAGCATCCTGATAAGCAGGCATCCTGATCATCACGTCACCATGGTCTACTATATTGTTTTCTATCATCTGTTCGACAGTATTGTACTCAATATCAATTCTTGATTTATATCTTATTTTCTTAGCTCTCTCTCTAACTTTCTGCAAATAATTGGATTTCAAAGTAGAAGTTTCATAGGTGGAGCATGATACGACCGCTACTTCCGGTCTTGATTCAAGATATCGAATTTGTTCACTGAATCGCTCAGGTAGTGAGATATCGCCAGCACCTTGCAGCGCTGCATATGGCGTCTTTATCTGATTCATCACTGAAATCATTGTCTTGACAAAGCCTTTGTTTTCCTGATGAATAATCTTCAGCCTCGGATCGTTGAATTCTTCCAGGATTTCTTTTGTATTATCAGGCGATGAGTCATTGACAACAATGTAGTCAAAATCAGTGAATGTTTGATCTAGAATACTTTGTATTGAAGCTCGATTACGATCGCCTTTATTGTACGTAGATGTAACAACTGTCAAAAGTTTATCCACGACGTCCTATTCCTCAATACATTTGCAAAAATAATGAATCGACATTTGAGAAAACTATCTTGAAACCAAACTAGGAAATATCAACATCGATTCCTAAGGCTGTCAATTTTTCACCTAAACGATCATAACCTCGCAAAGCCATATCAACTCTTTCAATCCGACTTTCACCATTGGCCAGAATCCCAGCGAGAACTAAAGCCATACTGCCTCGTAAGTCAGTTGAAATAACCGTAGCTCCGACTGGTTTTGCGGGTCCTTCAATCGTGATCTTGCCAGGTTCCCATTGTAGACACTGTGGATAGAGTTGAGATAACTGCTCCAAATAAGCGGTGCGCTTTGGATATCGATAGTCAATCACTAAGCTACGTCCCTTGGCGTGAAGGGCCAGTAAAACGAAAAAAGACTGCATGTCTGAGATAATTCCAGGGTGGGTACCGCAAGCAACTTCAAATGGCTGCAGATCTGACAGTGACTTTGCTTTACTTGACATCCATATCGACTTTGAGTTGGCGAAAAAGTCCAATCCTGCCTTCCTGAGATGTAGAAGTGGAATTTCCATCATGTCGAAAGGTACATTTTCAACTAATATGTCACCTCCAGAAACAGCGGCAAAGACAAGCCATGTCAGGGCTTCAATCCGATCGGGAATAATAGGAATAGTTGCCCCCCTTAAAGAATCAACTCCCTCTACTTCGATCAGGCTAAGTCCTTGGACAGAAATTCTAGCCCCCATGAGAGTCAATAGTTCAATTAGGTTCTCAATTTCAGGAGTGATGTAGGCATTGTGGATACGGGATTTTCCTTTAGCCACAGAGGCACACAATAAAGCATTTTCTGTCCCCCCTACAGTTGATATGGGAAAGTGAATCTCACCGCCTTTAAGTTGACCTGAAACCTTAATATGATCAGTTTTTTCTTCGACCAGACAACCTAGAGCTTTCCAGACCATCAAGTGCAAATCATATTTGCGATCGCCCAACTTACAACCACCAGGGTATGGGACATAAGCCACACCTTTTCGATGTAATTGGCCTGCGGTTAGAAGGTAGGTTGTTCGAATTGGAAAGTCATAATCTGCTAGTTCTGTAGGTACAAGTTGAGAACAGTCGAAGAATGCCGTCGATGAAGCAGTATCAAAGGTGACCTTGCCAGCCATTGCCTCGATAAACCTAGCTTTGTGACGAGCATCCACTAGCTCTGTAGGGAAGTTGAGTAGCACAATCGGTTCGTCTGTCAACATGGCCGCAGCCATCAGACGAGTCGCAGCATTCTTGGCACCACTTACCTGAACTGTTCCAGAAGGAACTTGTGGCCCTCTCACATGCATCGAGAAAGAGCCAGATTTATTGAGAGTATTTAGAGAATTAATAGTTTGCATGATGTCGCAATAAAGCCTCAAAAAAACGCGGCTGAAAACTCTAGACTCGTCTCATAGAAAGTATCAATCTCAAT
>JBCCWR010000036.1:0-19154 GCA_039193385.1 Verrucomicrobiota bacterium
CGATCAAGTAGCGGGATGACGAAAAGAGTATCCGCAGATGACGCTGATAAGCGCAGAAGTTTCTAACCATGAAGGAAGAGAAGGAAATATTAAATCCACCCCTTTTCTCTCTGGATTGTTCTCTTGAGACCTTCCCACTGGATCCCACGATCAAGTAGCGGGATGACGAAAAGAGTATCCGCAGATGACGCTGATAAGCGCAGAAGTTTCTAACCATGAAGGAAGAGAAGGAAATATTAAATCCACCCCTTTTCCCTCTGGATTGATCCCTTGAGACCTTCCCACTGGATCCCGCGATCAAGTAGCGGGATGACGTGTTTTCGGGGTCCGGCATGACGGATGCCTCGCACTGAGGCACTGAGCTCACAGAGTTAAATGACTGGATTGCTCCCCTGGCACTTGTCACGAGCTTAGCAGAAAGCTGCTCCGCACAACTCTTACGTAGCTTTCCTAGATCAAGTCCGAGGATAACGCTTGGCGTCGAAGCACCTTGGCGTGAGATAAATTTATGTAGGAAGTGTTTCATGATCCGTTCTTCCAAGTTTCTTAGAATGTTCCGAGGTAGGCATCTCCTGAGTAGACATGGATGCGATGGCACACCGCGCCAGATCTGTCTGAACTATGTAAGAACTTGATGTAGAGGCGTCCGTGTTCATCAAAGTCCGCTGCGGTATAAATCATCCAGTTACTGTTTTCACCTTCTGTTCCAGTGGGTTCATAGAAAGCCACACCGCTGACATGGATCTGAATACGAATTTCGATATCTTCAGGAACATCACTTAGAATAATAGGGACACCATAGACACTGTCTCCATTGGCAAAGGTTTCAAGCAGATCAATACTGGTCTCGTAGTTACTGGCCACATCAAGACCTCGAACTGTTGCCACGTCGACGATAGGTCCATTTTCAGCAACACGCGCTGAGACATAACTATCTCCAAGATTCGCTGTTTTCAGAGCAAACCCTAAGCCACCATCCGTCAGACCAACAGGATTGGCCAAAGTAACGCCTTGATCCACTTCCAGAATAAGCTCTTCTGTGATGTCAGGGTTTTCCCAATCGCGGAAGGTATCCAGTCCCGCTACAGGATCGTCAACAAAGGCTCCATCCAGCACTCGAATGGCCACTTCGACATTCTGTGTATTGCCCAGACCATCATCATAGGTCGCCTTAAGGATGTAGCTTCCGGCATCGGCTAAGGTGTAAAAGCCATCGGTTCCACCAAAGGTTAGAGCAAAGGTATCGATAGGGGTGCTTTCGCCTTGCACAAGAACTTCAATCTGTGTTGTGCCTGCAGTGACTTCTGCGGGGAAGGCTGTTACGCGGAGTTCATCGCCTTTACGGAAGAGTAGCTCACCTGTGGCATTCCACCATAGGCCGGATATAGGTTGAGGCTCTTCACCTTCGACTGGAGGTGCAGGAATGGTAAAGAGATTAAGTGCCTGCCAGGCTACTGTGAGGCTATCTTCTAAACCACCATTTTCAAAACTGGCATCCATCTGCACCGCAGCATCCGCGGAAAGAGGCACATTGCTATACCAGCTCTGACCGGGTGCTGGAAGCATGTCATAATCTGTTCCATCCACACTTAATGATGATAATTCTAGGAAGCGTGCATCCCCTTCCACACAAAGGGGTGAGGTGTAGGAGAAGTTAATGTCATTTTCCAGTTCATTGAGTACTGCAAGGCGATTCTCAATCCAGTCTGCAATGCCATTGCCATTAGCGTCTTCTCCCCCCACTTTTTGCACACGCAGCGCATTGACCTGTAACGAGCGATAGCTGTAGGTATTTTCATAACGGAAGCGAACCTGATGGGTTCCAGCTTCCAGCCAGGGTGTGGTCACATGTGCCAGGGCGGTTTCTATACCACCCTCTTCAAGTATCACTTCCACACGATCAATGAACTGACCATCGACTTCCACGCTAATCGGGTAAACATTACTCACACTGTTGTTGAGGCGATGCTGCAGTTCAAACTCCAGTCGGTAGACACCTGCTTCAGGCACATTGATGGTGAAATCAAGATCGCCATTGACGCTGGTGGAGTAAATAGCATCCCCATTTTCTCCTCCAGTTTCCCAAGCACCCAGGCTGATAAGAGCATCCACCCCAGTATAACTGGCAATGAGTTCAGCTTCCTGGAGATCTGGAACGAGTGGGTCTGAAAGGAGTTCTTTGACTTCCTCATAATCGCTGTAACCATCTCCATCCGTATCCGCATTATGCGGATCTGTTCCTAATGCAATTTCTTCCGAATCAGAAAGACCATCGTGATCCGAGTCAACCCATGAAAGTTCTAACTCCTCAATGGTGACAGCTACGGGCACACCACTACGCTCAGAATGAACGACGGCTCCCACTAGAACCTGATCTGCAAAACAATCATCGACACGACCATAGTACATCCAGCCCGCATCGCCCGCATCATCTCTGTTATAGTAGGCAATGATTGTCCCTCCTTTGCGTTCGAGCTTTAACCTTTTGCCTAGTTGGGCATCGTCAGTTACCTCTATTATTGCTCCACCTTGTGAATCTCTATACATCAGGGATTTGCCCCAGCTGTTTGCAGACATTGTGAGAAGAACACTTTTTGAGTCGGGCTCCAGTGAATCTCGAATCATGAGACCTGCATGCGCTAAGACTCGGTGACTGGGCTCTAACTTTGTCTCAATGGTAAAGTCACCTGTCACTGTCTGATGCATAAAGGTCATATTATCCCCACCTGCATCGGTCGAGCGATGACCTGAGGAGGAATCCACAACTAATACCCCCCCTTGACCAAGTTCACTTGTTATATCCAATGCTGTCTGAACTTCACCAATATGATCAGTCTGCCAGTTACCTGGAAGGGAGCTTAGAAGGCTGGTTGTTTCCAGAGAATTGTTAGGATCTGTTTTTAATAAATATTCAAATCCGTCTACCTGACCATCGCCATCGGTGTCTGCAAGGTATGGATTCGTTTTAAGAAAATTGATTTCAAACTGATTGCTCAGAGTATCTCCATCACTATCAAGCACCCCATCGGCTTTATCTTGCGGATTCAAATTATATAAAATCTCACTTGCTTCGAAGATGCCATCGTCATCTACATCACTTTTCTGCGGGTAGTATGAAATGAGATAGGATGCGTTGATAATTTCAAATTCAGCAAAGCCTGGCTGTTTCCAGCCCACCTTGAGTTCAGACTCGGGAAAGTCATCATTGGCCTTCGTTTTGTGCTGCCAGGCTTCAAAGTAATAGGGGCGCCCTGCTTCGAGTAAGATAAGTGACGATTGCTGTGCGCTATTTCTATTCCAAGTGCCACCGGTATGTTCTTTGGCATAGGCAATACGCTGCAAGTTGGCCACCTGATCTCCCGGCACCCCATTTAGAGACAGCCAAAGTTCTGAACCGTCTCTTGAATTGACTGCAAATTCATATTGGCCTGATACAGCAGGAACAATAAATCCTCTCATTCGGGAGCTTACGGCCTCAAGTTCTGGCCCGGTAGCATCCGTCGAATTTAACTCATAAGTGGCATCGGGTCCGGACATCATGCCTGGATGGTGTAAGGTATCTTGCAAACTTGACGCACGCAGCCCCTTCCATAAATCCCAGGTAACAAGACCTTGTTGTGCTGGTGTTCCAGTAACACCATGGAAAAAAGGAGCTGCATTTTCCGAATCGGTAGGACTAGAGCCTATCCAATACTCCTTTTTATTACTCAGACCATCTGCATCAAAGTCACCTTCTGGGAGCACGCTAGCTACATTTCCATCAATCTGCTGCTCCCATGAGTCCGCCATACCATCCCCATCCGCGTCGATAAGTTCACTGATATAGGACGTTACATCCAGATAATCTACATTCGGATAACTGGAGTCTGTTGTCCTAAGACGAAGAATGTTTCTACCTGGACTGAGAGTCACAGGAATAGAAGATGTTTCTGCCCAGATAGCCCAGCCACTGGTATTGGGAAAAATCACATTCTCTATTAGTTGCCCATTGAGTAAAACTTCTAATGAACCCTGGCCTGTTTTTAGAGCATACCCCCAGGCAAGTTCGACCAGGCTCTGACCAGAACTGTTAATGATCCATTCAATATAATAGTCCGCTCCATTGGAGTAATCCGCATAAGCTTTACCGGAATAGCCTGTGTATTTTGTTTTGATCTTAGCTCCCTTCAAGGTTTGGTGCTCAGCCTCATAACGGTGGGTAACAGGAACTAGATCTTTGTATGTGGCGGAAATAAGCGCATCTGCTGTGGGCATCACGACAGTAGTTGTTGGGCTATTAACATCTGACACTATTGAAGGAGCGTCTATCCATTGATCAAACTCCTGAAAATCAGGAGCGGCATCAGCACTTATATCGATAACCATTCCCTCGCCATAGGTACCCGAGCCTATGCCGTTTTCCACAGTCAAAGCATGTGCAGGAACCATCGTGACATCCAGATAGTCAATATTACCTCCGGCAAAACCAATAGAAGTTAACCTAACCGTATTGATCCCTTGATTAACGGCAACAACGAAAGGTTCTGTTTCTTGCCACTGTGTCCAGCTTCCATTGGCAGAGAAACGCATACTTTCTACTAACACATCCCCATTAACCATCAGCTGGAGTGGTCGATCGTTCTTTTTCAGAGCATAGCCAAAGACAAGCTTCGCAAAGCCACCTTCTGCCGCATGGATAGACCATTCAATATAATCTCCCCCTCGATCACGATTACGAAAATCCAAGTAACCTTCGCCAGAATAGCCGCTATGCCCACTCCTTGATCGTAATCTATGATTCAAGGCATCCTCTGCTTCATAACGATGGGCCATGAAATCATTGGCTGGCGCGCCTGCAAGATATTCATCAATATTTAATAATCCATCTCCATCAAGATCCAGATCACGATCATTCAAGGTGGTGTCCAACCCATTCATAAGCTCATAAGCGTCATCCATTCCGTCGTTATCCGCATCTAGAAATAAGGGATGCTGTTCTCCAACAGACAAAAGATCCAATGCTGTTACAGAGTCCGTGTCTCCAAACAAATTAAACTGCGTCAAAACTGCCGATAGATCTGAAAATGAAATATTGAAAAGAACAGGTTCATTGTCTCCATAGAGATCCCAAGTACCTGTGTTGTAATCGACACGAAGTGTTATACGGTGCCAATCCGTCGTTACTTGACCCGTCAGAGGAACACGCCAGCCAGATGCGGTCCATATGCCTTCTCCAGCACCATCTCCATCTAAAACATAAAGCTCTGCTTCTGTTCCCTCCTGAATCCATCCCATGCTAACAGCGGAAGGTAAACTTGTAACAGTTGTGATACTAGCATTGCGCGCGGCAGCTCTTATGAAAAAATCCACATAAATCACATTGGCCAAATTTGTGCTATCGATATCAATGGCAAGATAAGACTCAGGATTTGCTGGGGCTAACTGAATCGCTTGCGTCCCTGAGTAGACATCAACATCATTGACTGCGGCCCCTTGGCTCAACCAGCTATTCTGTTCATTTAAATCTCCACTTGCATAGCCATCGGAAGATTCAAAATCCGTTTGATAGGGCAAAGTTACTCCATAACTAGGTACTGTAACTACGATTGATCCTAAAATCACTAAACTCATCAAGCAAAGACCAAGGTTAGTCTTTCCATGCTTCATCCATTTCTTCACAGGCTTCTTCTTTCTTTGTTTTTTAAATACACAAAAGTTTTATATATTGCGGAACGTAATCGCTGACACCCATACAGTTGGTGTGCTTTATTAACATTTATGAGTGTACTAATTGTATGCTTATACCAGGGCAAGAAAAATATTGAATTTAATGGCTATAAATAACCTTTTTACATTCTGATGGCATACACCTCATTTTGCATAACCTTTTATGCTTCAAATGGTTATAAAATCTATATTTTGTAACTCTGACTTATGAGGTCATGTAAACGTCACATTTCACTATGCAAGATATCTGGAAAAATACGGACGTTACCAAAATCTATCTTCAATGATTTTTGACATGCGTTTCCAATAGGCAAAAAAACCACGCTGTGCATATGCCGAGGTTTCTTCATCCTGCGGTCGTCTTATGAGTATCAGGTCCACACCCACTTTTTGCAAAGCACCTCGAATTTCTTCCAATTGATCATGCAGCGGCCCGACATGAGGTCTCATAGCCAAGATACAGTCGAGTTTATCCTCTAATGCCCAGCTTGCCAGCTCTCCCCCTAAGTTGTCGGTTTCAAACAAACCCCCATCTACTTGAAAGTGCTCTGAAGCGCGAGCCAAACCATCCTGTAGTACCGCCTTGGCATAAGCTCGACGTAAGTCAGATGTCTCATATGCACTGAATAAATGATTTGCTAAAAATGCTTTAAGAGAACCAGGCTTCACCTTTGCTAAAGGAGATGATTCTAGACACAAATCCTCTCCGTGAAGCCATAAGCCCGATCTTAGAGTGGTTTGAGCTTGTGTTAATGCATGCGATTTTTCAGGTTCAACAGGTTCAATAAATTCAAGCAAAGCTGTTTCTTGAATTTCCACCGCCTGGGGATTTTCCAGTTTCTCTAGCCCTATGGGCGAGAACCATGAGGCATCGCAAAATTTTTCTATATTAGAACGCCTGGCCAGATAAAACTTACCTTTCGTTTGCAAACCGGCGACCCAGCGCCACGAAAGGGTATTTGAGGCGGGATCCGCATCTAGTAAATGTCGATATAAAAATTGTGCTCCAAGCTCCCAAGGCAAATGTTCACTATGTATCCAAAAACTGGCAAACCACATACGAGCATGATTATGCATATAGCCCTTGGCTATAAGCTCGTCTACAAAGCGATCCATCACGACAACACCTGACTGGCCTTGGGTGATAGCACTTATACGGATGTTTTGTTCTTCCGTTAATTCTAATTTTAATTGATGACAACGTTCCCGATACCTTTGCCAGACTTCAGGTCTCCACTCCAGCCAGCCTTTCCAATAGAGTCGCCAGCACACTTCCTGAACCCACTTTTGTGTTGCAGCAAATGAATATTTCTTGGCAGCTTCTTCGATAAGCTCCCACTCCAGCAAGAGACGACACCTCACCTCTGCCGATAAAAGCGAAACATTACGATGATCTCTTAAAACATGGTTACGTGTATTATCATATCGACGCATCCCGGGAGTGAAACTACTTAGCTTATGCAAGGCGTCACGTCGCGTGCATACCGCATAGGTATCTTGAAAAGTCGTCTTACTCACCATTCAGGAAATAACCCAACATTCATAGTTTATTCAACCATTTGGCAGGCAAAATTTTTGCAGATATAAGCTTTGGGAGACTGAGTTGAATGCTGCTTTCCAAGTTCCTGGTAGGCTGAGGCTATTTTTACCTCTGCAGCTTCGGTTGGATAAATAAGAACTTTGAAGGGATTGTATTCGGCCAATAAGGAGCTTCGCAACTTATGAGCTGCCTCAGTATCCATATCTCCAGCTATAAAAATTTGTGTCTTTTGCTCTGATATCATCCAGGCAATAGACGCCAACATCTCAGGCACTGCTGTCGGGCTATTTCTTAAAACTTCCGCAACGCTTGCTGCCGTTTGTTCTGCATGGTTTAGAAATTCACTATCCCCAGTAATGTCATAAAAACGCAATAGGTTGGCCACCGTAACCGAGGCAGGAGATGGTTCAGCCCCATCATAGGAATCCGTCATACGTATGAGAATGGAGGGATCTTTACCGGAAGAAGTATAGTAAGCGCCCGTCTTTTCATCACGAAAAAGCTGGTCCTGCTTTTCCTGGAGTTGAAGAGCCCAACTGAGCCATTGACTCTCCGCACTGGCACTGTAGAGATCGAGTAAGCCTTGAATGAGATAGGCGTAATCTGTGGCAAATCCACGGGTCATACTACGCTCTTCGCGAAAATTTCGATAGAGCAAATTATCCGAAGCATCATACAAGTTTTTTCTGATAAACTCAGCGGCTTGAGTTGCTGCCGTAAGATAAGTCATCTCATTCAAAGTCAATGCTGCACGTGCATAAGCAGAAATCATAAGACCATTCCATGCTGTGATGATCTTATCATCAAGATGCGGATGGGGGCGTTTATTACGCGCTTCAAAAATCAACTGTTTGGCCGCTGCTATCTTTTGCTTTTCTTCATCATTCTTCAGTATGGTGCGGCGAATAAGAGTATTTTTGTTAATCAACTTGTCGTGAGGATCACTGCCCGGAGGTGAATTCCCGTTCTTTTTCACTCCGAAGTGATCGATAAATAAGCCTTCAGATTCATCATCGAGCAATGCTTGAATTTCATGATATTCCCAAACATAAAAGGCACCCTCCGTTTTATGATCTGCACCTTTTTCAGGCAAACTATCCGCATCCTCAGCGCTGAAAAATGCGCCTTGAGAGTTTGTCATATCCCGCGAGACATAGGTCAAAATATCTCGGACAACATGGGCATATTTATCATGCTTTGTAATTTGGTAAGCTTCTAAATAAGAAAAGGCAAGTTGCGCCTGGTCATACAACATCTTTTCATAATGTGGTACGTGCCAATACTCATCGACTGAATAGCGATGAAAACCTCCACCGATGTGATCATGCATACCGCCATCATTCATCTTGTCCAAAGTAAAAAGTGCCATATGCAAAGCATCTTTACCCCTTTCAGAATCTAACCCCACTTGGAAGGCATAACGAAATAAAAATTGAAGAGTGGATGGACGTGGAAATTTCGGGGCAGAACTAAAGCCACCTTCAAAGGAATCAAAGCCACGTTTGAAACTCTCATACCCTCGCTGTGCTACTTCAGAAGTTAGAACATTTTTATCTCCCAACTCCGCCTCAGTCTCCTGAATCAACATCTGAAGAATTTGATCTGACTGACCTAAGATGCGTTCACGATCCGTCTTCCATAAATCGTGAATGCGCAGCAAAAGTGATTTAAAGCCGAAGCGTCCGTAACGATCGTCTGGTGGAAAATAGGTGCCTCCATAAAAAGGCTTGAGGTCCGGTGTCAGCCAGACACTCATGGGCCAGCCGCCATGACCTGTAGTCGACTGCACAAAGGTCATATAGAGTTGATCCACATCAGGACGCTCTTCGCGATCAACCTTCACGGAAATAAAATGCTTATTCAGAATATCAGCCATTTCTTCGCTTTCAAAAGACTCATGTTCCATAACATGACACCAGTGGCACGTGGAATAACCGATGGATAAGAAAATGGGTTTACCCTCATGACGAGCCTGATCAAAAGCAGTCTGCCCCCAGGGCTGCCAATTAACTGGATTGTGCGCATGTTGTAAAAGGTATGGAGACTTTTCGTTTATGAGCGCGTTCGTATGTTTATTTTTTTGTTCTGCTGATTTCATGCATGAAGCTAAAGTCAATAATACAGTTAATTTGCATATAAGAGTAATGTAAGTTCCAGAAATTGCTAATAGACTCGCGGCTTTGCTCATTGTGAATGAGAGGCTATGGAAACGCAAATGTTCCATTGGCACTTATGACAATAGAATAGTTAGCGTATACAAGCACTTACTCCAATACTTAAAGGTCTGTGTGTTTGTATAGGGATAGATAAGGTAGCTGGTTGGTTAAACCTCGCATTCCTCGCATTATATGGAAAAGGAAAAGAAATTACGGAAAAAATTTATCTTTTCCTGGCACCTTGAACCTGACGGCGTGCCGGATTTCCAGGATTCGCACGATAAGTAATACGAGCTTTACTCAAGTCATAAGGAGACATATCCATTTTCACTCGATCCCCGACTCCAAGACGAATGAAATTTTTGCGCATTTTACCAGATACATGAGCAAGCACTTCGTGCCCGTTCTCTAATTCTACTCTGAAGGTAGTTCCCTTCATGACGGCTTTAACGACGCCTTCTACTTGTATTGTTTCTCCTGCCACAACTTGATGTATTTATTCTTTCTAGATTATAGTTCGTGCAATTAGGGGCGAAAAATTAGCAAAACCATAGTCGCTTGGCTAACAAAAACTTTAACGCTTTAAGAAGCGCCCTGATAGCTTTTCTAAAAACTTCATTTGCGGCATCCTCAAGATGACAGCACTCACGAAATAAACACTTATCCCAAGACAGACTAATAACCCGACACTTACAACTTTACCTAGAAAGTGATTCAGCCAGTCCATTTCGAGACTTTGTAAAAACCATTGCAAACAAAAGACGCTACTGCCCATCAAGAAGGTAATAAACAGGATTAAAATGGTATTTTTTAAAAGATATGAGCCATTCATGCCTTTTAGCTCTCGACGCATATAAAATAACAGTTGCATAAAATTTAAGATAGCAACCATGGAGGTTGATAATGCCAGACCAAAAACACTCCAATCCAAAACAAAGACAACCAGACTGCTTATGATGATATTAAGCACAATACCAATACAACTGACTCGCAGAGGTACATGAGGCTTATCCAATGCATAGAAGGCAGGTGCTAAGAGTTTGATGCCTGAATAGGCAGCAAGACCTATGACATAACCTTGCAGAGCATGAGCAGTCTTTGCGGTGTCTGCTTCATTAAATCGCCCACGCTCAAAAATAAGCTCTATTATGGAAGGAGCCAAAACTGCTAAGCCAACAGCAGCGGGAACGGTAAGAAAAAAGACATTGCTAAGACCATGACTAAGTTCATGACGAAAAGCTCCTGTGTCCTTTTGGGCAGCGTGGCGGGAGATATTGGGCAACGCGACTGTAGCAAAGGCAACGCCAAACATGCCGATTGGCAACTGCATTAGACGAAAAGCACTGTAAAGCCATGTTATAGCTCCCTGTACAAGAAACGATGCAAACCAGCCATTAACCATAACATTCACTTGCACAGCCGCCCCACCTATGATGGCGGGCACCATTAACGCCATTACTTTTTGTAGACCAGGGTCTTTTAAATTCAGAGCCCATGCCGGACGATATCCAAAACTTAAGGCCTTGGGCACCTGTATAAGCCACTGGGCAGCACCACCGAGAACCGTTCCGATGGCAAAGCCATAGATAGCATCCGGTCCGAGTTGTGGATCAATCACATAGCCCAACACCAACCCGCAAAGTATAGAAACCAAATTAAAAACCATACTAGCGGAAGCTGGCAGGCCAAAACTACCGAGACTATTGAGCAAGCCCATAAAGAGCGCAGCCAAAGAAACAAGGCCTATAAAAGGAAAAAGAAGACGTGTGAGCTGAGTGGTCAACTCCATCTGCTCCTTATCAAAACCCGAATTTAAAATAAACACGAGACCGGGTGCGAAGAATATACCCAGAAGCACTATTCCTATCATGAAAAGAGCCAAACTAGTCATGACTAAGTTCATAAGCTTGTAGGCCGCTTCTGGCCCATCGATTTTAAGCTTCTTAGAAAACGTTGTTACAAAAGCAGATGAAAGCGCGCCCTCGGCAAACAAATCTCGCAACAGATTTGGAATACGAAAGGCTGCATAAAAGGCATCCAATATAAGCCCAGGACCAAAAACCGCCGTTAACAGGATCTCTCGAATAAGCCCCAAGATGCGTGAGCCAAAAACAGCTACAGAAACCTTTGTCGCAGACTTCTGCGTTTGCACGAGCGTCTCTTGATTCTCACTGTTCATGATTTAGAAAATGATTCATTACTCAAAATCTTTTCTGCTGATTCCAACACCATGTCAACCGTTACTCGTTGCATACAACGAAAGTCCACTGGACACTCTCGCAGAAAACACGGACTGCATGAGACACGCTCACGCACCACATGCATACTAGGATGGATAGGTCCCGTCAAAAGTTCTTCCGTTGATCCAAAAATGGCGATACCTGGTCGTTTAAATTCAGCAGCAAGATGCATAGCCCCGCTATCATTGCAAAGAACAAAATCTGCATGTGCAATCCATTTCATAAACTCTGCCAACGAAGTTTTACCTGTTTGATCATAGCACTCCACATCAACGCCCAGGTTCTGTCTTACTTTTTGTGCCGAAGATTGATCTATGACTGCCCCCAAAAGCATAACTCTAAGCTGATATTTTTTAGCAAGCGCATAGGCTACCTTTGCAAAACGCTCCTCAGGCCAACGCTTTGCAGGTCCATATTCTGCACCAGGACACAGCGCAATATAACCATAATCAATCTGCGGCCTGGCAGGCCTGTGGATTAATTCCTTTTCAGCTAAGTGATCTTCCTCTGTTTGGATTCCACATACGAGATCGATTAGTTTTAAATAATCATATTTTTGGTGGTGAATCTGATCGGATGAAGAATTGGAAAAATCTTTATTCCAGGATTCCGTTAACATCCACTTTCTCATTTTACCATGATACGCATAACGACGTGGCACCTTGGCCAAAAATAGCTCCAATGCGGTACGAGGAGAATTCGGGAAAATAATAGATGAGGAAAAATCTCTTTCTTTAACTTCCGTGGCAGTGGTGAAGGGATTCTTATGCGAAGCAATAACCTGCTCAATGCCTGGAACAAAGTTCCAGAGTTCAAGTAGTTTTTGAGGCGTTAATATAGAAATACTGGCATCCTTATCCAAATGATTTCTTAATTGATGCACGGCAGGTAGCGTCATGATGGCATCTCCCAGCCAATTCGGACTACGCAGGAGAACACGCTTACCTAAATTTATATTTTTATCTACACCGTTAATTTCCACTACAAGGCTTACTTTGCCACAGCACTTGCAACCGCCAATTCATTTTCATGAGACAGCAAGCACTTTAGGCATCTTTAAGGTAAACAATATTTTTCAAGAAATACCCAATAAAGTATGAATTAAAATTTTTTAAGAATATCAAAAATTAGAATAAATTTTACCTTCTCAAAATACGACTAATAGTCATCCCAAAAGCGTTTCTAAGCGCCCCTACTTTTTTAAAATTATTTATTCACAACTGGAGAAACAAAAATTTTTTTATTTTTTTCTAAAGTACTCCACAATAAAACCCAATATATAACCACATCATAAGCAATAACTTAACTAACTATTGCATAACAACAGGCAAAACAACTGAAATGCATTATTTTGTCGGATAAAATAATACTCGACAAATTCATTAATCAATCAACTGGTTAGTTTAAAATTTACTTTTATATTTAATTGTGTAAAACATATTTGTTTCAAATTTCACAAATTTGTATTCAGATAAATACGTTAAAACTAAAACCGGAGGATAAATGAGTATAGTAAAAGTAGCATTGTTGGGAATCCTGATTACTTATTCTCTTATAATTGGATGTATAAGACAGGTAGATGTAGTATGGCCGATGAGTACTGAAGAACCAGTCGACCGCCCCGCACCTCCGGGAGCTGAACTGGTATGGGTTGAAGATGTTGATAGCGGATCTAGGGTAGAGGGCTGGTTTTTTGAAGCCTCGAACAACGAAAATGAAAAGTCCCCAGCGCTGATTTTCTTTCACGGTAACAGCGAACTTATTGGGCACTGTCTGGAATTTGCAGAGACCTATCCCAAACACGGCATGTCTGTCTTGCTGGTTGAGTATCGAGGATATGGCAGGTCTACAGGTGATCCCTCAAGAGAAGCTATAAGGAAAGATATGATTAAATTTTATGATTGGTTAGCAAATAAGCCCTCAGTTGATAAATCCAGAATTGTATTTCATGGGAGATCTATAGGTGCAGCAGTTGCAGCGGATCTTTCCTTATATCGCAAACCTGCAGCGATGATTCTTTCTTCAACTTTTGCATCCATGGAACTGATGTTTTGGCGTTACTGGATGCCTGGATTTATTGCCAAGGACAAATACCGAACGGAAGACGTAGTTGCTTCTTCAGACTTTCCTATTTTAGTTTTGCATGGAAGTTTAGATGACATTACGCCTGTTGAACATGGCAGAAGGTTAGCCAATGTAGCGCAACAAGCTGATTATATTGAGTATAACACAAATCATGATCTCCCACTTGATTGGTATCAATTTGAAATGGACATCATGAGTTTTTTGAGACGAGCTGATTTAATCGATAGATTCGATGAAAATTCTCAAGAAAATCTAAAAGTGGTATCATCAGCGGTTCATGTTATTCAATGATAAAAGCCGATAAGAATTATCAACAACGAGTAATAACTTAAGCTATTACTCGTTGTTGTCTTCAGTGGATAACTCGAATTCTGGAAAGCCTTTGTCTATAGCTTCAGGCTGCTGAACAATGAATGTGATGCTAAGTTCCTGAGCCTCTGAGAGATTCTGTAGTTTGTTGATAATTTCTTTTTGAGCAAGGTCGTTCAGTTCGGATGCTTCAATGTGTGTCTTAGCTTGTTTGAGAAATGCATTGAGAGCAAGACTGCGATCTTTTTCGTTAAGTTTGTTAATCAAGCCATGTGTACCATCCGCAGCAAGTTCCCCAACTTGTTCAATGGAAAGAATTTTTGCTTGAGGTAATGTCGCATGAAGCTTCTGCGTATGAGGGTCAAATTCCATTTGAAAAGGTTAACTAAGATCAAAGCCAGATTTGGCTACAAAGTTAGATGTCAAATTCATAGCCTTTGTGCTGCCGAGCCATTTATGATGCCACTGGTAGGTTAATTTAAATTCACGTTGCATCACGGCAAATTCGGCAATGGGTGATGTCTGGACCTGGACTACTTTTTGATCAACAGTAATTTCTGGTTTAATCTGTAGTATATTTTCAAAAACTTGCGATGCGGCTTGAAGAATCTGTTCTGTTGTTCGGTGTGTTGAATCAACAAGGTTTGATGGTATTTTCCGCACTTGATCGATTGTGTATTTAATACCCAAAAGAGCCGTCACCAAAAAGACGATCAATAAAATTGGGATAAGAAACCTTGCTTTCACAGCTGAGATTTCAACTCCCCATTAAAAAGTGGCAAGATTAAAAACGTACCCAGTCACCAGCACCATGAGAATTCAAAGACGATTTGGTAAAAGTTAGAGTTCTAAATTCTTGTCCGTCACTGCACCTTCAGAAGCACTGGTTACGGATGCCGCGAATTTGGCGAGAATACCACGTTTATAACGAGGTTTAGGCTTTTTCCATAAGGCCTTTCGTTTCTCCATTTCCGCCTTGGTAATCTTCAAGGTGATCTGACGTTTCTCGGCATCTATGGTGATTGTGTCTCCATTTTTTACAAAAGCGATAGGTCCACCAATGTAGGCTTCTGGTGTGATATGCCCTACAACAAATCCATGCGACCCTCCTGAAAAACGCCCATCTGTGATAAGGGCAACTTCTTTACCCAGTCCTTTCCCCATAATAGCTGAGGTAGGTGAAAGCATCTCTCTCATGCCGGGACCGCCTTTTGGCCCTTCATAACGAATAACCATCACATGGCCCGGCTTAATCTTGTCGTTAAGAATGTCCTTCAGTGCGGTTTCTTCTGAAGTATAAACTTTAGCTGTACCCGTAAAACGAAGACCTTCTTTACCAGATATTTTTGCCACAGCACCACCAGGGGCAAGATTACCTTTAAGTATAACTAAATGGCCGTCTTTCTTGATCGGGTTATCAAAAGAACGAATGATATCCTGACTCCTGGGGTATGGTTTAACCTTCTGTAAATTTTCTGCAAGCGTCTTACCAGTAACTGTCATACACTCACCGTGAAGTAACCCTTTAGCCAACAAAGTTTTCATAAGGGGCTGAATACCTCCTATGCTTACAAGTTCGGACATCATATATCGTCCACTAGGCTTAAGATCTGCCAAAACTGGAACTCTCTTTCCAATACGCGTGAAATCATCGATGCTCAACTTAACACCTGTGGCATGAGCCATAGCAATCAGATGAAGCACTGCGTTGGTAGATCCCCCTAGTGCGGTAACCACAGTGATCGCATTTTCGAAAGCTTTCTTGCTCATGATAACGCGCGGTGTAATACCTAGATCAAGCAAGTTAACCACCGCTGCACCCGCCCTGTGACAATCCTTAAGCTTATCCTTAGATACAGCTGCCTGAGCAGATGAACCGGGCAAGCTCATACCAAGAGCTTCGATAGCCGATGCCATGGTATTAGCTGTATACATTCCGCCACAAGAACCTGGACCTGGAATCGCACAAGATTCTATTTTGTTCAGTTCCTGGTCATTAATCCTATTGTTAGCATGCGCACCGACAGCTTCAAAAACGGATACAATATCGAGGTTTTTACCATTCAGACAACCAGGTAAAATAGTACCACCATAAACGAAAACCGCTGGGCGGTTGAGTCGGGCCAAAGCAATCATGCACCCAGGCATGTTTTTATCACAACCGCCAATGGCCACAACACCGTCCATATTTTCACATCCGACAACTGTTTCTACGGAATCTGCAATTACTTCACGGGATACGAGCGAATATTTCATTCCTTCGGTTCCCATAGATATACCATCCGAGATCGTTATGGTATTGAAGACAATAGATTTACCTCCCGCTTTATCAGCACCTTTGGCCGCTTCCCATGCGAGCTTGTCTATGTGCATGTTACATGGTGTTACCATGCTCCAGGTAGAAGCGATACCGACGATTGACTTTTGAAAATCTTTGGGCTTAAAACCTACTGGATAAAGCATGGAACGGCTAGGCGCTCTGTCAGGTCCGTCAAGCATAACCGCAGAATGCTTACGGTGTAAATTTTTTGCATCGGCAATCGATGAAGATGATAAGTTCTTTGACATGATGAGGGAAAAGCATAGTGACACCAGAATGAATGAAAAGGAAGATTCGAGTCTTAGAATAACTTCTCTTTCTACAAGAATAGAACATGGTGACTTGAAATTTTTGCGTCACAAGGCAGGGTGTGCATTCATGCAAATTAGTTCTATATTGGCCAAATCATGTATGCTGATAGCTTGCTTAGTAGCTTTAAGCAGTTGTATGCCTAATGTGGAGATTCCCTCTCCCAGCATCTCCAGAAGCGATGCTCCTGAATTCAATCTCAAGAGTATCTATGAAGAAGAGATGACCAGTAAAGATTTGAAGGGAAAAATGGTTATCATCAATTTCTGCACGACGTGGACACCTGCCTGTGCACGCGAGTTGCCAGAGCTGCATAAACTTCAAGATAAGCTTAAGAAGAAGAACGTTCAGTTTGTGGCCATAAGTCTTGATGAAGGCGGCCAGAAAGAAGTTGAGCCAGTTTTTGGCAAGATGAAGTTAAATTTTCCTGTATTGATTGGCTCCTATGAGCTGATTAAGGAATTTGGAGGTATTGATGTCATTCCTACCACATTCATTATAGAACCAGACTGGAAACTGGTTAATAGATACACGGGACAAGTCGACCCAAAGATGCTGGAAGCTGAAATTCGTTTTCGTATCAAAGACTACAATCGTCGCATGAAAGAACTGGCCAAGTTGCAAGCGACCAAACAATGAAGCCAATGCGTTTGAAAAGTTAAGTTGTGTCATCAAAAAAATCCCGCTACGTTGCACGGCTTATGAAATCAATTCTGGTTACGGGCGGCGCGGGATTTATAGGCTCAAATTTAACTCTGGAACTTCAGAAAAGATACCCAGATGCATGGATCACAGTTCTAGATGACTTTCGTTGTTCAAATTACAAAAATTTAGAGGGTTTTAAAGGTGATGTTGTGGCCAAGGATATGAGCCGCCTTGACTGGAATTATCAGTTCGGTAATGAGCATTGGGACGCAGTTTTTCATATTGCTTCGATTACGGACACAACTGAACACAATCAACGCATACAGATTGAAGATAATGTTGAGAGTTTCCGCAGGTTACTTAATTTTGTATCCCCGCATAAGACACCTGTTGTTTATGCAACATCCGCTGCAACTTATGGAATTACTAATGGAATCAATAAGGAAATAGATCCTCAAAAACCTGCTAATGTTTATGCTTTTTCTAAAGTACAGCTTGAGAATCTAGCCCAACATTACGTTGCAAATAATTTAGCATCGAAAATAGTCGGATTACGTTATTTTAATGTTTATGGTCCTCGTGAAGAGCACAAAGGCGTGCCTGCCAGTATGATTCTCCATCTAGCAAAACAAATGAAGTCCGGACAACGCCCTCGTATCTTTAAACATGGCGAACAGAAACGCGACTTTGTTTATGTAAAAGATATTGTCAATTATACCATTGGCGCTTTAGATGCAGAGGGTTCTGCTGTTTATAATGCAGGTTCAGGCGAAGCTCGGTCATTCAATGAACTAATAACCATTCTCAATGACGTTTTGAGCACAAATCTTGAGCCCGAATACATTGATAACCCACACAAACACTATCAACCTCATACCGAAGCCGATATGAGCAAGATCAAAGATGAACTCAGTCTTACACCACAATTCTCACTTGAAGACGGTGTTAAAGATTACTTTGAATCCGGCCTGCTGGTATAAAATCTGTGTAAATTTATCCTTTAAAAATATTACTGATAAGATTTGAAAGCCCTCTTTTCCGTGTCTTATCTGAGCTAACCGTTTCCCAGGATATTGGAGTAAAACGTTGTTCAGGTGTTACACATGGGATTTTTGCTGTGGGCGTTTCTGAGAAGCTTGCACTAACCGCTGGCGTCAATAGCTGAGGCTTAGGATCATTACTTTGCTCCTTAATGCTATAATTTATTACCATTGTGATTATACCGACCTGCACCTGATCATTGGGATACAATGCTATTTCTTTAACACGGTGGCCGTTTACCTTAGTACCATTAAAAGAGTCCCTATCTACTATTTTTAAATGATCATCCTTGCAAATAATATCGCAGTGATGAGAGGAAATAGTAGAGTCGGGCAAAATGATTTCACAATCTTGAGCTCGCCCAATTTTTGTTACATCTTTACTGATCGTATAAGTTGAGCCTTCCATACTGCCCCGCTCGATGACTACAGAGACGCTATAATTATTGAGGTCAGTAGATTGGTCTTTATCTCGCTCAATGTGTGAAATCGCATTTTCTTGTGTTAGCTCTGTCTGTGCTTGGAGCGCATCTTTTAATGGAATATGCATTGTCTCTGATGCAGGAAATGCATCATTAACCCAGTCATAGAGAGCATCTTGCAAGCCAAGCAGTCGAAGCAGCGCATGGTAGCCTTCCTCACTAACGCCGTGAGAATTCGTTGCCTGAGCATGAGTCACATAGCCACTGCTCAGATAGATACAGCCTGTATAATGGTTTTGTCGGACTTGCATCAAGCCTGATATATCTGACTCTGATAGAGACTGCATTTGTTTTATTAAAGAAGTCATACTAGTCTTTTGCA
>JBCCWR010000037.1:0-18575 GCA_039193385.1 Verrucomicrobiota bacterium
ATTTACCTTAGCTCATGGGGCATGGGCAACTGGACCAGCCACAGCAGCAGCCTGCATTGCTAAAATATGTCACATGCCATTCAGTTTTGGCGGACATGCTTATGACATATACCGCTTCGGAGGAGATCCTTTTCTGGAAGATAAACTTAGATTCTGCGCATTTGTTCATACAACAACTGCTTCCAATGTGAAATATCTCCAAGAGCGTGCTTCTAAGGATCAACTCCAAACCGTGCTTGCACGCAGAGGGCTGATTGCGTTGCCTGATATAAGACCCAAAGAGTTAAAAGAAGGTGAGCCTATTCAACTTATTAGTGTAGGTCGACTAGTAGAAAAAAAAGGACAAGCCTTGTTATTCAAAGCGTGTGCGCTTCTTAAAGAAAGAGAGATCCCATTCCATTTAAAATTGATTGGCGATGGCCCCTTGCGTCAAGAGCTTGAGGCATTATGTGATGCATTAAATCTGTGTGATGAGATTAAAATTACGGGTGCTCTCAAACCTTCTGCCGTTCAAGAGTTATACCGAAACTCTCATATTTTTATACACAGCGGCGTTGTTGATAGTCAGGGAGACCGAGATGGTGTTCCCAATGTTATACCTGAAGCTTTCAGTCATAACTTAGCTGTGGTTGGTTCTATGACTGAAGGCGTCATGGAAGCCGTGCAACACGAAATAACCGGTCTAACGGTCGACCCAACCAAACCACAGCACATTGCGGACGCTGTGGAACGCCTAACTAAAGATGCCAATTTACGCAAACGGCTTGGTCAAAATGGTAGAAAATGGGTTATGGAAAACTTCATCGCCTCTAAAAACACGGCCATCCTGGCTGATGCTATGAGAGCCGCTTGCAACAAAACTGAGTACGCTGGACTTAGACTTACAAGCCAGACATAAGGATGTGTCAAAGAGATGTTCTTCGATTGTTGGCAAACCCTATAACCTCCTTATCCTACCAAATCATGCTCGCGCCTCACACCTTATTTCCTGAACTCGTATTCAAAAGGATTAAGCATGTATTCACATTACGTCAGGCAGTCATTCATCCGGCCGTAGAAAATCTACCCCATCTCTTACGCGCATGTGATTTTCCAGGTGATTCAATAGTTCAAGCTGAACAAACGCATGGAAATCATGTAGCCGTTATAGATGCAAACAACAGAGATAGTACTATTCCTCAAGTCGATGCTTTGATCACAAACACATCCAAGCTAACGCTGGTTATTCGTACAGCCGACTGCGGACCGCTTTATTTTTATGATCCTCATAAAAATGTCATTGCAGTCGCTCATTCCGGCCGCAAAGGCACCGAACAAAATATTCTCGCGGCAACCATCCAAAATATGCAACAGCATTTCGCCTGTGAACCTCAAGATATCATCTGTATGCTAGGTCCTTGCATCCGCCCCCCTCATTATGAGGTAGACATCGCAGCTGCTATGGCTGAACAAGCAAAATCCTCAAACATTCAGTTTCATGATTGTGGTGAAAACACAGGCTCTGATCTCAGCCGCTACTATTCCTACCGTATCGAAAAGGGTCAAACTCAACGTCACTTTGCGGCTATTCGCCTGCTGTGACGAGCATAGCATAAAAGCACACACGAGTGTGACACAGTGTCGCATTGATGTGTGCCAACGATCTGAATCAATGTCACACCTGATTCCGTAAGTCGTTGACTATGAACGACCTTATTTTTCCAACTACTGGCATATGAAGTGCACATAGCTGTGTCATTATGGGAAGAATTTTAGGAATTGATTTGGGAACAACGAATTCATGCATGGCTGTTATGGAAGCTGGCCAGCCCGTTGTTCTGGAAAACTCAGAAGGAGCCCGCACAACCCCTTCCGTCGTCGCTTTCACCAAGACTGGAGAGCGTCTTGTTGGTCAAGCAGCGAAACGTCAGGCTGTAACCAATCCGAGTAACACTGTTTTCTCTGTTAAGCGTCTCATTGGTCGCAAATTTTCTGAGATTAGTGAAGAAATCAAACGTTTACCCTACAAAGTTGCTGAAGCTGCCAATGGCGATGCTCATGTGGAAGTAGAAGCGGGGGGTGAGACAAAAGTTTATTCACCCGAGGAAGTTTCCTCTTTCATTTTAGCTAAGCTGAAAGCCGATGCAGAATCCAAGCTAGGTGAAACCATTACAGAAGCCGTTATTACTGTCCCTGCTTATTTTAATGACAGCCAACGTCAAGCCACCAAAGACGCGGGAAAAATCGCGGGGCTGGAAGTTAAGCGTATCATCAATGAGCCCACCGCCGCCTCACTCGCTTATGGTCTGGACAAAAAGAGCGATGAAAAAATTGCTGTTTATGACCTTGGCGGCGGAACATTCGATATCTCTGTGCTAGAAATTGGCGACGGTGTTTTCGAAGTCGGTGCAACCAATGGTGACACACACCTCGGTGGAGATGACTGGGATAACGCCATCATCGACTGGATTATTGAAGAATTTAAAAACGACAGTGGAATCGATCTACGTGGGCAGGCTGATGCCATGCAGCGTATTAAAGAAGAAGCGGAGCGTGCCAAGATCTCACTTTCATCTTCACAGGAGTATGACATCAATCTTCCCTTCGTCACAGCAGACCAAAGCGGACCGAAACACATTCAGCAGAAGATCACACGCTCTAAACTGGAGCAACTTACAGACTCACTCTTTGAGCGAACCAAAACTCCTGTTGAGTCATGTTTAAAAGATGCAGGCGTTTCCAAAGGTGAAATCAATGAACTTGTTCTTGTAGGCGGTATGACACGCATGCCTCGAGTGATCGATGTCGCGCGTGAAATCGTTGGCAAAGAGCCTCACAAGGGAGTGAATCCAGATGAGGTTGTTTCTATTGGTGCTGCTATTCAGGGCGGTGTTTTACAGGGCGATGTCAAAGACGTTCTCCTGCTTGATGTAACACCGTTGACATTAGCTATTGAAACGGCTGGTGGTATTGCCACTCCGATGATCCCCCGTAATACGACAATTCCAACCAAGAAAAGTCAGATTTTCTCAACCTACGCAGATAGTCAGCCAGGCGTGGAAATTAAGGTTTTACAAGGGGAACGCCCCATGTCGGCTGATAACAAGCAACTCGGAACATTCCATCTAGATGGGATTCCACCTGCTCCACGCGGCGTTCCACAAATTGAAGTTACATTTGATATAGATGCTAACGGTATTCTTCACGTCACAGCCAAAGACCTTGGCACCGGCAAAGAACAGAAAATTTCTATCACAGGCTCCAGCGGCCTCTCTTCAGATGAGGTTGATAAATTACAGAAAGAAGCTGAGAAATATGCTGAAGAAGATAAACAGCGTAAAGAAACAGTAGAAGTTCGTAATAATGCCGACAACGCGGCCTACGGAACGGAAAAGATGCTCAAAGAAATGGGAGACAAAGTTCCAGCAGAAACAAAAACGAAGATTGAAGCTTCTATTGAAAAAGTAAAAGAAGCACTCAAGGGCGACGATACTGAGGTTATTAAAAAGGCCAGCGATGAGCTAAACGAAATCGTCCAAGCAGCCTCTGCCGATCTTTATAAAAACACTGGTGGAGCACCAGGTGTCGACCCCGCTGCCGCTGCCGCAGCTGCTGCTGGCCAGCAAACAGAAACTGACAACAGTGAAGCTTCTAAGAAAAACAAAGATGATGATGACGTCATCGATGCAGATTTCGAAATGGTCGACAAAGAAAACGACAAGAAATAAGCAATTTTTCCATTAATTTATAAAGCAATCAAAGTAAGTGAAATCATTTACCTCTGGCTTGATTATAAAAATCCATAATAAACCAACACTAAAATAAAGGAGATAAACCACTATGGCTAAACCTAATATGAAGCCTCTTGGAGATCGCGTTCTGGTTCAACCGATCGAAGAGAAAGAAACACAGAAAAATGGTATCATCATCCCTGACACAGCTAAAGAAAAGCCTCAGGAAGGTGAAATCGTTGCCCTTGGCACTGGTAAAACCAACGACAAAGGTGAAAAGGTCGCCTTCGAAGTTAAAGAAGGTGACAAAGTTCTATACTCTAAGTATGGAGGCACTGATGTAACCATTGACGAAGCAAAATACCTCATTATGCGTGAGGACGATATCCTCGGCGTTATCTAATATTAACCCGTAAAAATTAAAATAAAGGAATAAACATATGGCAGCTAAACAATTGCAATTTGATGAGTCAGCACGTCAAGCGCTACTGCGCGGTGTTGAAAAACTCGCTAAAGCAGTGAAAGCTACACTCGGACCTGCTGGACGTAATGTCGTTCTCGACAAGAAGTTCGGATCCCCCGCTATCACTAAAGATGGTGTGACTGTAGCCAAAGAAATCGAACTGGAAGATCCTTACGAAAACATCGGTGCACAACTGGTGCGTGAAGTCGCTTCTAAGACCAGCGACATCGCTGGTGACGGTACAACAACAGCAACCGTTCTTGCTGAAGCTGTTTACCGTGAAGGTTTGAAGAACGTCACAGCAGGAGCTAACCCTACTTCCCTGAAACGTGGTATTGATAAGGCAGTAGAAGCTATCGTTGCGGAACTTTCTAACATCAGCAAAAAAGTTGATGATAAAGAAGAAATCAAGCAGGTAGCGACTGTTTCAGCGAACTGGGACAACACCATTGGTGAAATCATCGCTGATGCTCTGGACAAAGTCGGTAAAGACGGAACCGTAACGGTTGAAGAAGCTAAGACCATTGAAACAACTCTGGAAGTTGTTGAAGGTATGCAGTTTGATAAAGGTTACCTTTCTCCTTACTTCGTAACTGACAGTGAAAGTCTGGAAGCAGTTCTTGAAGACGCTTATATTCTCATCCACGAAAAGAAGATCTCTAATCTGAAAGACATGCTTCCTATCCTTGAGAAGGTAGCTAAGAGCGGTAAGCCATTGATCATCATGGCAGAAGATGTTGAAGGTGAAGCATTGGCAACTCTGGTCGTCAACAAACTACGTGGTACTTTACAAATTTGCGCGGTTAAAGCTCCTGGCTTTGGCGATCGCCGTAAAGCTATGCTCGAAGACATCGCTGTCCTTACAGGTGGACGTGTTCTGACTGAAGATCTCGGCATCAAGCTTGAGAACGTTCAGCTTGAGGATCTGGGTAAAGCAAAACGCATCACCGTTGACAAAGACAACACAACGATTATCGAAGGCGCTGGCGCTACATCTGATATTCAAGGTCGCGTAACTCAAATTCGCCGTCAGATCGAAGAAACAACCAGCGACTACGATCGTGAAAAGCTTCAAGAACGTCTGGCCAAGCTTGCTGGTGGTGTTGCAGTCATCAATGTAGGTGCTGCTACAGAAACTGAGATGAAGGAAAAGAAAGCTCGCGTTGAAGATGCTCTGCATGCAACACGTGCCGCAGTTGAAGAAGGTATCGTTCCTGGTGGAGGCGTTGCACTTATCCGTGGTCAGCAAGCTCTCAGCAGCTTGAGCCTGGAAGGTGACGAAGCTATCGGTGCTGGTATCATCGAGCGTGCTATTGAACAACCTCTTCGTACTCTTGCAGCTAATGCAGGCCAGGAAGGTTCCATCATCGTTGCTGAAGTTAAGAAAGCATCTGGCAACAATGGTTACAACGTCAAGAGCGGTGAGCACACAGATCTCGTAGCAGCGGGTGTTGTTGATCCTACTAAGGTAACTCGTTCCGCACTACAGAACGCAGCTTCTATCGCAGGTCTCCTGTTGACCACTGAAGCCATCGTAACTGAGCTTCCAGAAAAGGAAAAACCTGCAGCCGGCGGCGCACCTGATATGGGTGGCATGGGCGGCATGGGTGGTATGGGCGGCATGATGTAATGTCATCCGATACTCATTCCTGATCCATTCCGTTCAGGAAAATTTAAAAGCCCTTAGAGCAATCTAAGGGCTTTTTTATGAGATAACATCAGTAAAAAACTATCAGCGTTTATTTTTAGCTATAAATTCATCAACGCCAGGAACCCCATAGAGATCTTTATCAAAATAGGCTTGATCCTTAATTTCCCACAATCGATCAAAATCCTTTATCAAAGTAGGTTTATCCGTTTTCTCATAAATAACTTCACCTTTAGTACTTATAATACGAGCGGCGTAGCAAAAATAGCGATCGCCTTTCCTCGCATAATTGCTCTCATCAAAAACAAGTTCCAGATCAGCCAATTCTTGAACAAAGTCCTCACCTCCATCAATTGGTTTGATCTTAAGTTTATCTGTTCTCAATATTTTAAAAAGCGATCTGTCCCGTATTCTATCATTCATGACTTCGCCTATAAACTTCACTTGAAGCTTAACTTTAGGGGTATCCTCAAAAGCGTTTTTATTCTCTACTTTAATTGTAAATGAAATTGTCTGTCGCTGATCATCATAGTCCTGACCTTTAGCATGCTCTTTTCTGCGAACACGCTTAAGCGTTATATCTAAAGCATCCGTACCTGTTGGAAGAGCACATGCTGAATCCACAAGCATTACCCCCAGCATGATAAAAGCACTAACATAAAGTAATTTTTTTATCTTCATGTGGTTTGTGTTAAACAAAAATGCTTAATCGATCAATTACAAAATTCACTGTTTTAAGTAATTGTTACAAATACGTATTTTTAAGCAGATTTTATTGTAATAGTACTCTTTATTAAGGATTGTTTTACTGCTTACATACTTCACAGATTTTATAGTTAACTTATATAAATTTGCTTGATAACTCCGGCATTTTGCTAGATCAAGTATGCTTTCGATATGACCCAAATAGAGCAACTAGCAGAAAAAGTGATGAAGTCCTCACACCTGACCGTGCTTACAGGCGCTGGCATGTCCGCTGAAAGCGGTGTACCTACGTTTCAGGGTCCGGATGGAGCTTTCAAGGGCTATCCACCTGAGGAACTAGCCAATCATAAGCGTTTCGATTTAGATCCTCAGCTTGTCTGGCAATGGTATGACTGGCGTCGACAGAAAATTGCCGCCTGTCAGCCCAATATGGGACACCTTGTCTTAGCTAAACTAAGCCGCAAGCCCGGGTTTAGTTTGATTACACAAAATGTTGATGGGTTTCATGAAAAGTGCGGCACACAGAATGTCATTCGTTTTCACGGTTGTATTTGGGAGATGCGACGTGCTTACGATCAGGATGAAGAGCCTGATATCTGGTGGAACGACGAAGTACCGCTTACAGCCATTCCACCTCTATGCCCTCAGACAAACAAACTGTGTCGCCCCAACGTCATTTGGTATGGTGAAAACATCAATGCTGAAGCATTAGCCAAGTCCACTCTGGCCGCCAGCAATTGTGATGTTTTTATAACTATAGGCACATCCTCCGTCGTTCGCCCTGCGGCAGATCTCATTGAATTAGCCAAGGAATCCGGAGCTTTTACCGCGGAGATTAACCCAGAAGAAACGCCTGCAGAGAATTATATCGACCTTAAAATAGGTGCAACAGCCGTAGAAGCACTGACTGCTCTGGATGGAAAAATACATGCTTAAACCTGCTGAGCTGGATGCAAACAAACTGTTACTCTCGATCAGCCTAACTTCAAAACATAATCAACTTCATCTTCTTGCTTCATTTTATCGCTGGCGGCAGATTGGCTCGTGAGCTGCCTAAAGTAATCCAATATACCTTGGGCAATCTTTTCACTAATGCCATCGACTTCTGCAAGCTCTTCCAGGGTGGCCTTACGAATTTTCTGAAGAGAGCCAAAGTGCCGCAGTAGTTCCATCTTCCGCTTTTGACTGATTCCCGGACAATCATCGAGCAAACTTTCTGTAATGCGTTTCTTCATCAGAAGCTGATGGTAGCCATTGGCGAAACGATGTGCTTCGTCGCGAATACGTTGCAGCATTCTCACAGCACCCGATTCCAGTGAGAGAGTCAGTGGACGACGTGACATGGGCCTGAAGATCTCTTCTCTTTTTTTGGCTAACCCAATCACCGGTTGTGCATGCATACCTATTTTATTAAGTTCCTTAACGGCAGAACTGAGTTGCCCCTTACCCCCATCAACAACAATCAAATCAGGCACACGCAATGTTTCCTTTTTCACTCTTGCATAACGACGACGAATCACTTCTGCCATACTGGCAAAGTCATCCTGGCCCTCTACGCTCTTTATGCGATAACGTCGATAGCTGGAACGGTCAGGCTTGCCGTGACGAAAACAAACCATTGAGGCTACGACATGCGTCGTCGAGATATTGGAAATATCAAAGCACTCCATGACTTCCGGTATGGCCTGAAGATTAAGTACATCGCGCAGTTCTCGTAGATCTTTTTCAGGAATAATGATTTCTGGCACATCGCGCAAGAAACGTTTCTGCTTTTTCGTCGTCTGCTTAATGGCATCCATTAAGTCACGCAGTTCAGCCGCTTTCTCAAAGTCGAGCTTTGCTGCTGCGCGTTGCATATCAACATCCAGTTGTTCAATAATCTCTCCAGTCTTACCTTCGAGAAAATCACAAGCTTCTTCAATTTTACCTAAATACTCTTCACGGCTGACTTTCTCGATACAAGGCGCAGAGCAGTTACGAATAACATCATCATTACAATGCTTATAGTCTTTTTCCCCCGGCAGACGAGGGCGACACGTACGCAAGGAGAAACGGCGCCGCATCACATCCAAAGTGCGCTTTAAAGCCCCACTGCTGGGATAAGGCCCAAAATAACGCGCCCCATCATCTTTGCGTATGCGAGTGAGTTGAAAACGCGGGTAAGGCTCGCCGAGGTGAACCTTGACCATAAAGAAACGTTTATCATCTCGAAAGAGCACGTTGTACTTCGGACGAAATTCCTTAATAAGACGTCCTTCCAGCAGTACGGCCTCTGCATCACTTTTGACCTCATGAAAATCCAAATCAAAGATGCTATCCACTAATGCGAGCGTTTTACGGTCCGCTTTCATACGACGGGACGGATGAAAATATTGACTGACGCGTTTTCGCAAATCCTTAGCCTTGCCTACGTAAAGCACACGCCCCAGACGGTCGCGGTAAATATATACGCCTGGCTTGTGAGGTAGATTTCTCACCTTAATTTTTAAGGCCTGTTTTGCGCCATCCGCTTGAGACATTGAAGTAATTTATCCTTCTTGAGCTTTAAAGCAAAATCTTCGTTTTACATTTGGCCTCTCCAAGAGCATGATTTCATGTTTTACAGATTTAAGTAATGAAAGTACTCATTGTTGGAAATGGTGGTAGAGAACATGCTCTCGGCTGGAAAATAGCTCAGGACTCAAGATTAAGCTCTCTGTTTTTCGCACCGGGTAATGCTGGCACATTGACTCTGGGTGAAAATCTCCCTCTCAAGTTATCTGACCTCGAAGGCATTACCGAATGGGCCAGGCAGAACAAGCCGGACCTCACTGTTATTGGCCCGGAAGCACCGCTTTGCCAGGGCTTAACCGACCGCCTGCAAGCAGAAGATCTCAAAGTCTTCGGTCCTAATAAAAAAGCCGCTCAACTTGAAGGCAGTAAAAAGTTTACCAAGCTACTGCTCAAGAATGCCCATATTCCTACGGCAAGCTTTGAGACATTCACAGACGCCGCATCCGCTAAAGCTTACCTCCATGAACAAAGCTTTCCCCTTGTCATCAAAGCCGATGGGCTTGCTGCTGGCAAAGGCGTCATCATCGCACAAAATCTCCAGGAAGCTTTACAAGCCATCTCTGACATCATGGAAGCACGTCAATTCGGCGAAGCGGGTTATGAAGTCGTCATCGAAGATTTTCTGTCAGGACAGGAAGCTTCCATTCATGCTTTTACGGATGGTAAATCCTACAAACTACTACCCACATCACAGGACCATAAACGTATTTACGATCATGACCAGGGACCCAACACAGGCGGCATGGGAGCGTATGCGCCAGCACCTTTGATTACGCCTGACTTATTAGTTAAAATTGAAGATTCCATTTTCAAGCCTCTCCTGCAGCAATTTCAAAAAGAGGGTATAGATTACAAGGGCATTCTCTACGGAGGCCTGATGATTGATCACGGCGAACCTAAAGTTCTGGAATTTAACGCCCGTTTTGGTGACCCTGAAACACAAGTGCTTCTGCCTCTGCTCAAGAGCTCCATTGTCGATCTTATGCTCGCCACCGTAGAAGAAAAACTCGCGGATTGTGCTATTGAAGTCGACTCAGGTTCGGCCGTCACAGTCGTTTCCTCATCACCGGGTTATCCGCAAAAGCCACAAACTGGTGGAGTCATTCATGGACTCAACGCATCTCTGGAAGATTATGAAAACATCTTCCATGCCGGCACCCGAAAAAAAGATGAGGAGACGCTTACTTCCGGCGGTCGCGTTTTAGCCTGTACCGCTATTGGTACAGATTTTATGACCGCGCGTGACCGTGCTTATAAGCTCAACACAAAAATTCACTTTGAAGGTCGTCACTTCAGAAACGACATCGGTCAGAAAGCTATTGATGCTCAGGCCTAAGCACTATGAGTCGGAAGAATAAAAATCTATCCCTGCCTTTAGTTGTTATACTCGGCAGCACCTGCTCATTTATATGTGGGGGTATCTTCGTCTACTTTTTAATGCATCAATTTCCCTCTCCAGAAATACCTGCCCTACCTGTTGCTGTTGAAACCGCTGTGCAGGAACCATCCTTAAATCTGGAAGAAAAAAGCCCCGAGACTCTGGAAAAGCAAAAAGAAGAGCAAATCACAGAAACAGCTCAAGTCATTATAGAAAAGCCAGGAGCGACAACCTTACCTGATGAAGATATCCAGGCTGTGATCGACCTGCTTCGTTCCGATTACATCGGTGCTTCGGAATTATTAAGTCAGCCACTTGATGCCAACAGCATCTCGCTACTTATCCAAACAGCGCCTGAAAAAATCAAACTCTCCTTTGCCCCTGTGATTTCTTATGCCGCAGATAAATATAACCACATCGAATTTCTCGAAGATGATCAATACCCCATCGGCTATCTTCGCCTCACCTCCATACGTGAAAAAGATCTCTCACAAATTATCGCCACCTGGCCGAAATGGATCGAGCAGGACATTGCCGGTCTGATTCTGGATTTACGCTTTTTTAATGATCAGAAAGACTTTCAACCAGCGGCTGACTTCCTCAGTCTTTTCGTCACCCCGGGACAGCGTCTTTTTTCCGTGCAAGATACTAAAGTCACCGTCAGCGAATACATGAGCGAAAGCCAGCCTATGGAAATTCCCGGATTCTTTCCCATTATCATACTCATTCATGAGCAAACGCGTGGCTCGGGTGAAGTGATTGCTTACCTGCTTAAAGAAAAAGTCAATGCCACCATCGTAGGGCTCCCATCCGCCGGTGAATCCGCAGTTTTTACGGAAAACAAATTACCCTCGGGCCGCTACATCCGCATCGCATCCGCCCAAACCGTTATCAAAGCCAAAAATCTTCTCGGTCAGCCCATCCAGCCGGATATTTCCGTGGCATCGGACTCCGCTAAGGCCTGGAAGACTTTGCACAAGAAATCGAAACTTAAACTTAAGGATCTTTTCTCAGAATACCTCACCTCAACGCGCCTCAACTGGTATGATGAGGAGACTAACGAAAGCACCCGCCGTCTGGAGCCGAACCCATCCGATGATGCTGAAAAAATAACCTTGAAAGACCACCTCCTGCAACACGCTCGCGATTTAATTCTAGGCGTATACATCATGAGTCAACCTCCCGACGCTATCCTGACGCCATCTCTTGCGCCTGAGGAAAAATCCGCATCTGCTGAAATCAAAAATCAGCTACTGGATGAACCTTTTTGACTTTTCAAGAGAGCGTCTTTGCTAGACTATTATAGGTTCTCCATTACGTTTATTTAGAGTTACTTTCAATCCATGCGCATACTATTCATTTGTACAGGGAACATTTGCCGAAGCCCTATGGCCGAAGGTATTTTCCGCCACCTGACAGAGGATATGAACGATGTTGAAATATTCTCCGCAGGTATGGGAGCTGTGGATGGGCAGCCCCCCAGCCGTAACGCCGTCACGGCTATGAGTGAACTGGGCATCGACATTTCCCACCAGCGCAGCAACCAACTTACCAAAGAGATGGTTGAGACGGCGGATTTCATCCTCGTCATGACCTATGGGCATCTGGACATGCTGCTCATGATCTACCCCCATGCCAGCGAAAAAGCATTTCTCATTCGTGAATTTGAGTCCGGCCTGCCTGCAAGGCAACGGGAAGTGTCCGACCCTATCGGAGGCACCGAAACCCTTTATATTCAGACACGGGACCAGATCTATAATGCATTGCAACATTTTCTCAATGTCATCCAAAATTCAGAGATCATGGTTGCTGAAAAAGCCTCTGTCAAAGGACCTAAAATCTTAATCGGCTCTACAGTCAATGCCTTCGAGACCAAAAGCTCCATCTGCCATTTACTTGATGAACAGAACCACCACCTAGTCGATATAGGTGCCCATAGTTCTCAGGCCGACGAAGCTATCGATGAAATATTTGAAAATTTCATTCATCAGAGACTCCTGCACCATATCAACACAGGTATTCTTATCTTTCATTCCGATACCGAACTCAAAGCGCTGCGAGAACTCTTCGCCAAAAACCCCCGCATTAAAGCGCAATTTATTACTCATTTTTCAGACGATCAATTAAGCAAGCTGCAACCCGGGCACCCTATTCTTTGTCTGGCAGCAAACCGGATTGATCCTCAAGATGCACTCAAACTCATCAAACATTGGCTCCAACAAGAGGCGCCTCCCACACAAAACCCAACGGAAAGTGAAACCATGAATTACGACAAACTGACCTCCACAAACGAAATCGAATCAACCGCCCCCTCTCTGTCCCAAGTCGACCCGGAGATCTTCGAAATTGTCGAAGCGGAGAAAAAACGTCAGTTTCACAACATCGAACTGATCGCCTCGGAGAACTTCACCAGCCGAGCCGTTATGGAAACACAGGGATCCTGTCTGACCAACAAGTATGCCGAAGGCTACCCGGCCAAGCGTTGGTATGGCGGGTGTGAGGAAGTGGATAAAGCCGAAAATCTGGCCATAGAGCGTGCCCGTACCCTCTTTGGCGCAGAACACGTTAACGTGCAGCCCCACTCTGGCTCCCAGGCCAACATGGCCGTTTATTTTTCCGTGCTGCAAGCGAATGATAAAATTCTCACCATGGACCTGGCCCACGGCGGTCACCTCACCCACGGCCACAAAATGAACTTCTCCGGTCGTATGTATGAAGTGATGCACTACGGCGTCAGCCAGGAAACCGAAACCATTGATTATGATGATCTGGCCCAGAAAGCAGCAGCATTCCAACCACGCATGATCACTGTGGGAGCCTCCGCCTACTCCCGCATCATTGACTTTGAACGCATGGCTCACATTGCTAAATCCGTTGACGCCTACTTATTTGCCGACATAGCCCACATCGCCGGCCTGGTGGCCGCGGGCGTACATCCTACTCCCGTGGAACATGCCGACTTCGTCACCACCACTACCCATAAAACATTGCGAGGACCGCGTGGCGGCATGATCCTCTGCAAAGAAAAGTATGCCAAAGGTGTAGACTCCCTCGTTTTTCCAGGATGCCAGGGAGGCCCCCTCATGCACGTCATCGCCGCCAAAGCGGTCTGCTATGGCGAAGCACTCAAGCCTGAATTCAAATCCTACCAGGAACAGGTCGTTCGCAATGCCAAAGCACTTAGCGAAGGCATGAAAAAGAATGGTTACCGCATCGTATCAGGCACAACCGAGAACCACGTCATGCTCATTGACCTACAGGAGAAAGACATCACCGGTAAAGAAGCTCAGGAAGCCCTTGACCTGGCCGGCATCACCGTAAACAAGAACGCCATTCCCTTCGATACCCAGTCTCCCTTCAAAGCAGGAGGCATCCGCCTTGGCACCCCTGCCGTCACCACCCGAGGTATGAAAGAAGACCAGATGTTCGACATAGCCAACTGGATTCACGATGCCATCCAGAAAAGAACCAATGACACAGCACTGGCCGCCATCCGCCAACAAGTGATCGAACTCACCTCTTCCTATGCCCTGCCCTACTAGGCAGAAATAAGCAGAAATAAAAAATAGGAGAGCAAGTTCTACTAGCTTGCCTTTGTTTGTCCTTTACAGAAATGCATGTGGAGGAGATGGCTTCTCGGCTCAGCTTTGCCTTACTGTGCTCCACCTGTAGACCTGACTCATTCGGCCTATCCCTTCTTTCTATGAGTCACCTCTACTTCCTTCTGTAATTCTTGGATGACAGCTCGTGCTTCTTCCTCCGTTTTGCCCAGATCCATGAGTAATAGTTTATAATTTTGCAATGCAGCACGCGCATGCGGGTGCTCATGGCCTGTAGCTAACTCAAAAAGCAGAAATATAGTCACCATTCGCCGTGAGAACGGCTCGGCTTTCCCAAGTCGATCGGTATCCTGAAGTAGTTGAGCCAGATTGTTCAGGCGAATAGCTACGTTAGGATGATCTGGACCATACCCATTCTCGTCGATCTCCAAAGCTCGGCGCATCAGCGGCTCGGCTTCCGCAAGTCGATTGGTATCCTGAAGCAAACCAGCCAGATTGTTCAGGTGAATAGCCACGTTAGGATGATCTGGACCGTACCCATTCTCGTCGATCTTCAAAGCTCGGCGTATCAGCGGCTCGGCTTCCCCAAGTCGATCGGTCGCCTTAAGCAATTGAGCCAGATTGCTCAGGCCAATAGCTACGTTAGGATGATCTGGACCGTACCCATTCTCGTCGATCTCCAAAGCTCGGCGCATCAGCGGCTCGGCTTCCCCAAGTCGATTGGTATCCTGAAGCAAACCAGCCAGATTGTTCAGGCGAATAGCTACGTTAGGATGATCTGGACCGTACCCATTCTCGTCGATCTCCAGTGCTCGGCGCATCAGTGGCTCGGCCAGAGCGTGCTCTGCCCTTGCGTTGTGGTAAAGGCCTATTTCATTCAGCAAGGACGCCGAGGGCGCCGCTTCCAATGGACAAGGTTGGTTGTAGTCGCAGGCTGCCACAGCATGCGGCGCCAAAGGAGTTACTGTGGGCCAGGTATCGACATCATTAGTGTTTCCGTCAGGCATGGCCTGACTCAACCAGCGGAGAGCCGCGCTCAGGGATGCCTCACGCATCTCCTCATTCATTTGCGCGCGAGTGACGGCCATGAGTACGCGATGCACGGTAAAAGATGCACTGTCATCCTTAAATGTCGCCAGACTGTAGGCGGCCAGTTTACCCAGAGCCGCACGGATATCTTGGATGGACTCCTGCAAGGACGTGGCATTCTGCTCCCGGGCTGCGTGCATGGTTTCCCAAGATGCCACAAGGAACATGGGAATGGGCTCGGGGGACATCCACGATAGCGTGCGCAGTAGAGCCTGTGCTTCCGCCCCTGCAGCGTCTACACTCACCTGCCAGGTGACGGCGGCGGGCTCGCGAAATTCAGAATTTTCCGGAACGAAGCTCATCATTTCATCCCCCTTGGCTTTATTGGCTTTGTCCCACTTGGCCAGATATTCAGCCAGGCTCAGGTGCTGCTCATTGATCTGGGCCGCTGCCTGCTCCAGGCTCAGAGCCAAGCCGTCAACTCGCTCTGCGATTTCTTCCGCCTGTGCCTGCTCATCTTTCCTGTCTTTTCTGTCATGAGGCCTTCTGCGCTTTGAGTCCGTACGATGCAACAGAAAGCTAGCCGCGCTTTCCTTTGACAGCAGACCAATGGGCATAGGCTCAAACTCCCGGGGCCAGGTATCCAACCGCGAGGTAACGAGCACGCGCCCTCTTTCCAGGCGGGGCAGTACCCTCTGCACAGCTTTCAGCGCCGGGGGAGTGTCTACATTATCCAAAATGAGCAACCAACCGTTTTTTTGATGGAACCAGTGCAGCACAAGCTCGCAGCTTCTGGCTGGATTTTGTTTTTGCTCATCCGTGGCCTCCGGCACCAGAATCTCCACGAGCTGGGCCAGTTGCTCCTCCAGTTGTTCCGGGCTACTGGCCGTCACCAGCAACCGGGCCGTGTAATGGGCGCGATACCTCATGGCATATTCGACAGCCAACTGCGTTTTACCGATACCTCCCGCCCCGTGCATGGCGTCAACCTTCCCCCTGCCAGTAATGGCAGACACTTTTCCCGGACGCGTCAACTGCTGGTGCAACTCCTTAAGCGCATCCTCGCGCCCCACAAAGTTCTCCCCACGCGATGAAATAGTGATGTTGGTGATGGAGTTCAGATCTGCATCAGCTGCTCTGCTCGGACCCGAAGGTATAGATGACGCCGCGGGTAACCCGGCCTCTTCTTCTGCATGATCCTTGGCAACTTTGTTACGCTTGATCCTTGCTACAAAAATGGCAAAAGCACCGGTAATGAGTGCAGCAAGAACTGGCCCGACTAGTATAGCGACTGCTCTCCAGTCGATACCACCTGGTTCAACCGTTGAAGCGACAACTCCAGCAAAGCATAAAAAAGACAGCAACAGCAACATGGCACCTTTAACGTAGTTTTAAGAGTGCGTAAGGCAAGCGCAGAGTCGGGTATAATCTATGAATTAAGCTTAGTGAATAGCATGTTCTTGAGAAAGAATATGAACGGGATGAGCTGAAGTTAAAACTAAACAATGGCTTGAATCGTCTGTTTCAATCATAAACTACTTATATGAATTAAAAAGATGACAGGTTTGTCTGTTTATTGCAGATTATTATTGAGTAACAAGAGAAACAAAGACGAACAAAGTACTGGTGGCAGGGGTTCCTCACAAGCATCATTAAATGGCAGACATCCTAACATATAAAATACTATTCCCATTTGTATTCATAGTTATAGCAATCTTTTTCTTTGTTATTCCCTTTCAAACACTGGCACATAGAAAGCCCTTTGTATTATCGGCTCGCTGGTTGTTTGGTGCTACATGTGTCTGTTTTATTCCTGCTATGATCCATCCTATCTATGTGGTTCTAAGAACAGAATATGATATTCCACCTTTTATGTGGTTAAGTCCCTTATTTTATATCGTATTGATATTTGTTTTCTGGGTGCAGATGAGAGGTTATTTTTTCTTTGGTGTGACTGACGCTCTCTTTAGAGAAGCGATCCTTTCCAGCTCCAAAAACCTGGGTCTTTCTATAGAAGAAACCATATCCAGATTAGTCATTAAAGAAACCAAGCATGAATTGAATGTCGTCGTACAAGGGTGGGTTGGCATAGCACAACTCAAAGCAGCATCAAGCGGTGCAGATACCTCGGCGACCCAAATAGCAAACGAAATGAAACGTTATTTTAATGAAAACAAAGGTAAGATGAATTTAATTAGTTCATTCCTTTATCTCATTTCCAGCTTTTTCATGTTGGCTATCGCTCTATTTTTGTTTTCGCTGTGATTTTTATAAACCAATAATTGTTCGATACGATCTGCTCTCAGGCTTGCTCCAAAAGCAAACAACCTTTTATTATCTTGTCTACGGCAGGCGTGTAAACTCAGCATTATACAATAAATTAAAATGAACCGGAAAGACTTCATCAAAAAGAGTATTGTCATTGGTACAGCAGGAGTTCTCTCTGGTTATTCAAATGCCGAAACACAAAAACGAAATACGACTCCTTCAGAAGTTGAAGGCCCATTTTATCCCCTACAAGCACAGAAAGACAAAGACTTCGACTTAACCGAGTTCGATGGTCGCAAAGAAAAGGCCCTAGGTGAGCATATATTTATAAATGGAGTTATTTTAGATGAGAAGTCAGAGCCTATTGAAGATGCTATGGTTGATTTGTGGCAAGCCAATGCATTTGGAAAATACCGACACCCCCACGATAACAGTAAGGCAAAGCTAGATCCCAACTTTCAGGGATGGGCGATTGTGCAAAGCGGTACAAAGGGAGAGTTTCGATTTAAGACTGTATTTCCTGGTACCTACTTAGCATCAGACGACTGGGAGCGGCCGCCGCACATACATTTTAAAGTAATGAAGAGAGGCTATCTTGAATTGATGACTCAAATGTATTTTCCAAACCATCCACTTAATGAAAATGATTTCCTCATTAAACGGAAGGAAGAAACCGAGAGAAAGCGAATGGTTGCAACATTAGAAAAAGAAGATCCTAAAGAGTATAAGTATACGATTGTCCTACAAAAAGTATAACAAACCGATAGATACAACTCCGGATAGCTGGGCTACCCTACACGCATCATCTCCAACGTTAGGTATAACAAATGCTCAAAATAGGCGACAGAGTAAAGCTTATCAGAATGCCGGATTATGTATCTAATCTTCCGGAAGAGAGTGTTGAAGTTTTTAATCATTGTTTGGGTAGAGATTTTCCTATTTCTGACATCACAGAAGATGACCAATACGTATTAGATGTAAGTGACCCTATCGATAAATTATGCGGTGGTTATATGAATGACATTAGAGTTGAGTCGACATTTTTAGAAAAAGTGAAAAAATAACACCGAACAATGCCATTGAGGCAACCGCTTACAGCGGTTGCAGTTTTGTGGTAATTCAATCACACTCGCCGCTGAAAGCGGCACCTCACGGCTGACGTTAGGGTAGTATATATGATTGGTTTAACTAAAGTTATCACATATGGCATTATCTACGCTATCATCATAGCGTCAGGATTGATATTATCAGAAGTCACAGG
>JBCCWR010000038.1:0-18563 GCA_039193385.1 Verrucomicrobiota bacterium
GCTCGTTTGTTAACGGAGCAGACATCAGGATGGTAGTAAAAGCGCTCCAGCAGAAAATCCCTAAGGTTTTGAACTTTGGAGCGGGTTTCCAGGGAAAAGCTGATCAGCCGCTTGGGTTGATCACGCGCCTGTAGGGCCGATGTCACTTTGGCTTGATGCAGATTTGCAGAAGAATTTTGACAGAGATCTTCTACGAGGTGATCGATCATGCAGCGGATGAGAAAGCGTCGGCGACGTGTGGCATCCAAGCGTGAGTAATCACGACATAGGGAATCATTCAATTCTTTCCAAAGCTGGATTTCGTTTAGATCCTCTAGGAGGATTAACTTATTTTCGATGGAGTCATCCAGGTCATGACAGCAGTAGGCTATCTCATCCGCCAGGTCTGCGACTTGAGCTTCCATAGAGGGCTGTAGGTCTTTTTCTTCACGGTCTTTGTATTTCTTTCGCAGTCCGTCACGTACTTCCCAGGATAGATTGAGTCCGTTAAACTCCGGGTATTTCATTTCCAGTTCTTCTACCACGCGCAAGCTCTGTTGGTTGTGTTCGAAACCGCCATGGTCCTGCATAAGAGAGTTTAGCGTATGTTCACCAGGATGTCCGAAGGGGGCGTGGCCTAAGTCATGGGCAAGTGCAATAGCTTCGCCAAGATCTTCATTTAAAGATAGTGTGCGGCAAATAGTCCTGGCTATGGCGGCTACTTCAATGGTGTGAGTTAAGCGTGTGCGGAAATGGTCTCCAGTGCCATTGAGCACGACTTGTGTTTTATATTCCAGTCGCCGGAATGCCGTTGAGTGTAAAATGCGGTCACGGTCTCTCTGATATTCTGAACGAAAGGTATGTACGGACTCAGGGTGATAGCGTCCTTCGCTTTGGGATGAAAGTTGAGCATAGGGTGCGAGTAAGCGGTTTTCATGTTGTTCCCACTGAGTCCGTGATTGCAATGCCATAACTTTCCATGTTCTAACATGAAAAAAAATCTGTCCAGAAATTCATTTGAGGTTCGATTTGAAGCATTTACAAGCCAGGCTACGGAAAATATAATTTTGGGTTTATGTCACAATATGAAATGCACAAGGTGGGAAGAACGACTTTGGGGCTCTTGCGCATGCCGCATGTGGAGAGTGCATCGATCGGTCTATGGTTTCCAGTCGGGTCCCGGCACGAGAGTGCCAAGATGAATGGTTCTGCGCATTTCATTGAGCACATGCTCTTCAAGGGCACGGCCAAGCGCAATACGTTGGAAATTTCTCAATGTATTGAAAGCGTGGGCGGAGACTTGAATGCTTTTACTTCCGAGGAGATGACCTGTTATTACGCCAAGTTGGGCAGTGATCATATCGATATGGCGTTGGATGTTTTATGCGATATGCTCTGGCATTCCAAGTTTTTGACGCGGGAAGTGGAGCGGGAACGTGGGGTTATAGAAGAGGAGATCAAGATGTATGAAGATCAACCTCATTACTATGTTTGCGACCTTCTCAATGAATTGCTCTGGAAAGGCGTTTCGCTGGGCCGTCCAATCACCGGAACATTGCAATCCGTTTCCAAAATTCAAAGTGGAGATCTTATCGATTTTTGGAAGACGCATTACACACCGGAGAATCTTACCGTGGTTGTAGCGGGTTATTTTGAAGAGGCTCGGCTGGATCAATGGATCCATGAGCAGACGCGGTCTGTTCAGCGTAAACTCAAACGCCATGATGTCATCAAGTTTGAGCCACCGGCTTATAAATCTCTTCATACCAGAGCAGTAGCTCGTGAGCTTCAGCAGGTACAGCTTGCTCTGGGCTGTTTCGGTTATGCTCGTAGAGATGAGCGGCGTTATGCTGAAAAAGTTATGGCCATCCTTTTGGGCGGAAATATGAGTTCTCGTTTATTCCAGATCGTCCGTGAAAAATATGGCCTGGCCTATTCCATACAGACTTCCAGCAGCCACTTCATAGATACGGGAGCGTTTTACATACAGGCGGGACTGGAAAGAAACAATCTCGAGAAACTTATTAAAATTTTAGCAAAAGAATTGAAACGGCTTAAAGATAAGTTGGTTACCAAAAAGGAGCTGGAACAAGCTAAGGAATATATCATTGGTCAGATGAAGCTGGGCCTGGAAAGCACCAGTAATCAAATGATGTGGATGGGGGAGAGCATCATCGGACGAGGGGATATTCTTGATCCTCATGTGGTTATTGAAAAAGTGCGAGCTGTCACAACTCGGGATGTTCAATCTATAGCGCGTGATCTTTTTTGTCCGGGACGGATGAGGCTTGTATGTCTTGGGCCAGATTTAACCGATGCCGGTCTTAAGACAATGGCTGAATCTCTGAATAAGATATAAATGATGAACACTTCTATGACGACGGCTCTTATGCCCTCTTTTCAAAAGGGGTATTTTTATCATTTTGCAGAGCCTCAGCAGTGGTTGAGGGGTAGGGCTGAGGACTGGGGACTAATCGAGGATGCTTTGCAAACATATCGCCGTCCCCATGTTGATAATATGAATCCATTTGGAGCTTTGGCGGGGTACTTTACTTATGATGGAGACTTTGAGTTTGCTGTGTTTTCTTCTATGAGCCTGGTGCGTGTAGATGGACTATTGCCTGATGAAGCTGCTTCCGGTTCAGGTGTAGATGTAGCTAGCGTATGCCAATGGAAGGAGAATACTTGTTTAGCAGAATTTTCTGATATGATTCAGAAAGCGCAGGAAGCAATCTGTGCAGGAGAAATTTATCAAGTTAACCTAACGCGGCGTTATGCCATGCAAGTAGCAGAGCTTGATAGCTTAGAGCTGTTCAAACATCTTTGGCATATCACTGAAGCGCCGCGTAGTGCTTACTTTAAGGGTCAAAACCTGGAACTGATGAGTGCATCCCCAGAGACGTTTCTGGAAATGCATGATCATAGTATTCTGACACAACCTATTAAGGGAACGCGGCCTCGTTCTCGTGATGAAATGACGGATAAACAGAATGCCTTTGACCTTATGACGGATCCTAAGGAAGTTGCTGAGCTGATCATGATTACAGACTTGCTAAGAAATGATTTGGGCCAAGTCTGTGAGTTTGGTTCTGTAACGGTGAGTGAGTTGGTGTCGCGTCAGGCGTACTCGCATGTGTTTCACTTGTATTCCAAAGTAGAAGGACGTTTAAGAGAGAATGTCTCCCACGTACAGGCCTTACGTGACTGCTTTCCCGGAGGTTCCATTTCTGGAGCACCCAAGAGCCGTGCCTGTGCAATCATTGAGGAACTGGAAAAAGCAAACCGCGGTGCTTATACAGGAGCAATAGGTTATTTCGGCTTTGATGGATCTTCGCTCTTTAATATAGCTATACGTACTTTGGAATATTCCAGATTAAGCAAGGAGCTATCCTTCGGCGTAGGTAGTGGTATTACTGCTGCTTCCAGTTCTGAAGAGGAGTTTAAGGAAACAGAACATAAAGCAAGTGCCATGCTGGATGCCGTAGCTTCTTATATGAGATCCACACAGAGCGTTCACGAACAGTTTATTTCATAATGAAACAAATGGTTTCTATAGCGAATGAAGGCTTCCGTTATGGACGCGGTGTCTTTGAGACGTTATTGGTTCAGGACGCTGTGGCGCTTTTTAAAGATTGGCACTTGGAATCCATCATCAAAGCCGCTGAGCAACTGAGCCTTTCTACTCCCTCTCAGGCCGACCTTGCGCAAGTCTCCCTCAATGCACAACAACATCGTGGCATTTGGCGTTGGTTCATAACCGAAGATGGATTTCATACTTTATGGCAAAATGAGGTGCCGCCGGTACAAGAAGCCATGAGCTTGGGTCTGAGTCCTTTGACAGTCAATGCACAGCTTTGGGAAGTGCGTTTTAAAACACTGAGCTATTTGTCTCATATACAGGCGCGTGAACAATCCGACGCTGACGAATGTGTTTTGCTTAATGAACGGGGAGAGATAGCCAGCGCATCGATGGCGAATATCTTTTGGATCAAAGATCAGAAGGTATATACGCCGCTGGCATCATGTGGTTGCCGTGAAGGTGTTATTCGTCGTTGGCTTATGGAGAAGAGTGGTTATGAAGTGGAGCAGGGGCGCTGGAAGCATGAAGCACTTTATAAGGCAGATGAAATTTTTTTGACTAATAGCCGCATTGGTATTGTCCCCGTCACCTCCTGGCAAGATCTCTCCTATCCCATAGGAAAGTTAACGCGTCAGCTCCAATTAAAATATGCCTCAAGTATTGAAAACAATCGTGCCTTTGGTGCAAAGCATTGATCTAAAGCAAGGGATGTTTTTGCTCTAGTCTTGCAATCTAGCGAATGACTTTCGCCCCCTGATTGTCAGCGGTAAGAACATGTTTGGTTAGAGTTCGATGTCCAGCTGACTTTAAGCTCTCTTCCATAGCTTTGGCTATGGCGTTAGAATTGGACAGCGTTATGGCTATGATGGTTGAACCAGACCCACTGAGAAAAGCACCCAATGCACCGGCTTTTTCCGCGGCAGTGATAGCTTCGTTAAAGCCGGGTATGAGTTTAGCTCTGAAAGGCTGGTGAAGTTTATCTGCAAAACATCCCGCAAGTTTTTCATATTGTCCCGAACAGAAAGCACCGGTGATCATTGAGCTGTTGCGTAAGTTGGTAACGGCGTCTTTATGTTTGACTCGGTTAGGTATAACTGAGCGTGCCTCTTCTGTCTTTACCTTATGAGAAGGTATGATGGCAATAAACTTGACAGAGGCAGGCACTTCAACGCGAATGTGATCGCAGTCGATGCAGGCACAGAAGCCTCCGTGAAAAGCAGGAACAGCGTTGTCAGGGTGGCCTTCAAGTTCACTGGTGATATCGAGTATTTTAGTTGGGGTGAGGGGATGTTGATAAAATTCATTGAGTGCCATGAGGAGGCCCATGCGCACAGTTACGCTGCTGCCTAAGCCACGGGAGGAAGGAACATCGCCTTGGATTTTGACAGAAAAGGAACGGCGGCGTAAGGAAGCTTCTGCATAGAAACGCTCAATGATTTCTCGAAGAAAAGGCTGACGGGGACTAGACTGGGAGGCACATATGGTAACTGTATTGTATAGCTTCAGAGCTACCCCAAGGCAGTCAAAGCCCGGGCCAAGATTGGCTGTGGTTCCGGGGACGCGAACAGTTACAGTTTTCATAACGAAAAATCATGTGGATTTATGAGGGGGAAAGAAAGGAAGAATAACAAAGAAACAAACTTTTCTAAGTATTAACCGTGGATAATGCGACCGTCAGCACCTAGTGCCGCTTCTTTGACGGATTCTGACATGGTCGGGTGAGCATGCACCGTACGAGCAAGATCTTCAGCACTGCCGCCAAACTCCATCAAAACGACTGTTTCTGCAATCAGTTCAGATGCCCCGGAAGCCAGGATATGTGCGCCCAGTATACGATCTGTCTGGGCGCATGAAATGATCTTGGCGAATCCTTCATTTTGATCATTGGCCAGAGCACGTCCATTGGCTTGAAACGAAAATTTACCCACCTTGTATTCTAGCTTTTGTTCTTTAGCAGCTTCTTCAGTGAGACCGACTCCAGCCGCTTCGGGCTCAGTATAAACAACACCGGGGATAACATCATAGTTAACATGTGCTGCTTTGCCAGATATGTGTTCTGCTACAGCAACGCCTTCATCTTCAGCTTTGTGAGCCAGCATAGGACCATCGATCACATCGCCTATCGCATAAATACCCGAAACGGAAGTTTGCCAGTGTTCGTTTACTTGAATGCGCCCGCGCTCCGTCATGGTTATGTTGAGAGTATCTAGCCCAAGGTTTTCTGCGTAGGGTCGGCGTCCTACGGATACGAGAACTTTAGAAGCTTCATAGGTCAGCTGTTGACCTTTTTGCTCTGCGGTAATTTTAACGCCGTTCTCGTTTATTTCCGCAGAGAGAACTTTTGTTTCAAGATGAAATTCCAGACCTTGTTTTGCCAAAGATTTTTGCAGGCCTTTAGCAAGCTCTTCATCAAAACCTGGTGCAATCTTAGGTAAGAATTCGAGCACTGTAACTTTAGAGCCCAGACGGTTCCAAACTGAGCCAAGTTCCAGCCCAATGGCTCCAGCACCGATGACGATAATAGATTCAGGCGTCTCTGCTAGACTAAGAGCATGAGTGCTGTTGAGGATTTTATCGCCATCAAACTTCATGAAGGGTAGTTCGACGGGTTCACTTCCCGAGGCGATGAGAATGTTTTTAGCATAGAGGCGTTTGACTTCACCGCTTTCATCCGTGACGGAGACGCAGTCTGCATCAACCAGAGTGCCATGCCCAAAGAAACGCGAGATCTTATTTTTCTTAAAAAGAAAATCCAGACCTTTAGTTAATGTTGTGACGACTTGATCCTTCCGTCCCATCATCTTGTCAAGATCGTAGGAAAGTTCCTTCGCAAGGATGCCGTGCGCTGCAAAACGCTCTTTGGCGAAGTGATAATGTTCGCTGGAATTTAATAAAGCTTTGCTAGGAATACAGCCAACATTCAAGCAAGTGCCTCCTAGAGCTTTACGTTTTTCTATAACAGCTGTGTTTAAGCCGAGCTGAGAGGCGCGAATCGCTGCTACATATCCTGCAGGTCCACCGCCAATGACAATGAGATCAAAATTTAAATTAGACATAGTGTGATGAGTGAATGAAAAATGAAGTTAGAGGTCAAGTAGGCCAAGAGTAGGGTTTTCAATAAATTCTTTGATGCGCACGAGAAAGGTGACGGCTTCTTTGCCATCAACAATGCGGTGATCATAACTTAGGGCGAGATACATCATCGGACGAATTTCCACACGTCCATTTATAGCTACAGGCTTTTCAATGATAGCGTGCATACCGAGAATGGCGCATTGTGGTGGATTAAGAATAGGTGTTGAGAGCATGGAACCAAAGACGCCTCCGTTAGTGATGGTAAAGACGCCACCATCAAGATCATTGAGTGTGATCTTACCCGAGCGGGCTTTTTTGGAGTAGTCGATAATGTCTGACTCTAGTCCAGCAAGTGATTTAGCATCACAATCACGCAGCACGGGGACGAGGAGACCTTTTTCAGTGGAGATGGCAACTCCAATGTCAAAGTAGTGGTTTTGCACAATTTCTTCACCATCAATTTGTGCATTGATGGCTGGCACTTGCTTAAGGCCAAAAATGGCTGCTTTAACAAAGAAAGACATAAAGCCGAGCTTGATGTTATGCTTTTCAACGAAGCGATCTTGAAATTTCTTACGTGTGGCCAGGATGTTGGTCATGTCTACTTCGTTGAAAGTAGTGAGCATGGCTGCTTCTGACTGTGCCATAACTAAACGATCGGCTATCTTGCGGCGTAACTGTGTCATCCGCCGCCGCGTCGTTCTTGGTTGATCGGCAGTTTGCTGGTTGATTACCGGACGAGAGATGGAAGTTGTCTGTGTTGTCACTTGAGCCGGGGTAGCGGGTGCGGGTTGTGACTTGGCAGTTTCGAGGTGTGCAAGGACATCTGCTTTTAAGATGCGGCCATCTTTTCCCGTTCCATTGATAACGGCAGGATCAAGCTTGTTTTCTTCTATGAGATGACGAACGGCTGGAGACAGAGCCAATGCACTATCATTGCTGCCATTGCTGGAAGAGCTTGTCATGTTAGCTTCTGTGGCAGCTTGAGGAGCTGACTCGGGTGAAGTAGAAGCAGAACCTGCTGGAGGTTGGGCTGTTTCGTCAATTCGTGCAACGACTTCACCAACCTGAACTTCATCGCCTTCTGCTTTAAGCAGTTCGAGGATTCCAGAGGAGTCCGCATAAACTTCGGATGTAACTTTATCTGTTTCTATTTCAAAGAGAACCTCACCTTCATTGACAAAGGTGCCTGTCGTTTTACGCCAAGCACCAATAGTGCCTGATGTGATAGATTCTCCCACGGAGGGAACTTTAACGTCGATGGCCATGACTAACTAATTTTATGATTCGAATTTTAAAATATGAGGATTAAAGAGTGAATGCCTGATTGATCAGATCTTTCTGTTCCAGTTCATGAATAGCGAGTGATCCTGTAGCAGGGCTGGCTGATGCATCGCGACCAGCATATTTGATATCCCGGTTAAAGATTTTACTCAATCTTGGTTGGACAAAGAACCAGGATCCCATGTTATGAGACTCTTCCTGACACCAAATGATCTGCTGGCAACTTTGGAGATGCGGTTGCGCCGCCGCCATGAGTTTTTCTTCATGGAGCGGGTAAAGCTGTTCTAAGCGAATGATGGCGGTGTTGGTGATGTTTTGAGCCTTACGGTAATCATCCAAATCATAATAAACTTTACCTGAGCAAAATATAATTCTTTCCGCGCCTTGCTGTATGGAAGAGTCAGGAATAATTTCTTCAAAGTTGCTTTGGCAAAGATCTTCCATGGTGGAAGTGCAACGTTTGTCCCGTAGCAGACCCTTGGGTGTCATAATGATGAGAGGGCGGCGTGTGTTGGCTGATTTTTGGCGCAATGCCTGACGGCGTAAGATATGGAAATAGCTCGCTGGAGTAGAACAGTTAGCTACCTGCATATTGTCTTCCGCACACATTTGTAGGAAGCGTTCCAGACGTGCGCTAGAGTGTTCGGGCCCCTGACCGTGATAGCCGTGAGGTAGTAACATGACGATGCCAGAAGTAACGCCCCATTTGGATTCCGAACTTACGATATATTGGTCAATAATCGTTTGCGCACCATTGGCAAAGTCGCCAAATTGCGCTTCCCAGATACAGAGCATCTTCGGATAGTCCAGAGAGTAACCAAAGTCAAAGCCTAACACAGCTGCTTCCGAAAGCGGGCTGTTGTAAACACAGAAAGTGGCTTGATCGGGAGTTATATTTTTAAGGGCAATATAACGCTCACGCGTATTCACGTCGTAAAATACAGAGTGGCGTTGGCTGAAAGTACCGCGTCGACTGTCTTGACCTGAGAGACGAATGGGAACCCTGTCATGTTCTAGTATAGTGGCGAATGCTAGTGTTTCTGCTAAGGACCAGTCTAGAGGCGTTTTGCCTTCCATCATGTTACGTCGGTTTTCCAGCCATTTTTTAAGTTTGTTATTGATCTTAACTTTTTCGGGATCGCGTGTGACGAGCTGACCTATACGTTTTAATTCATCTATAGGGCAGAGGGTTTCGATAGGTTCTATCAACTTAGGATTTGAGATAGGTTGACGAAGCTCAGGAGTGATTTCCTGACTTTCTTTTTTAGCAAGGGCGAGTTCGTTATTGAGCTGTTTCTGAAATGTTTCTTTATAATTCTCAGCTTCTGCTGGTTTGATGATGCCGGTTTCAATGAGACTGCGCATGTAGGTTTCACTGACGAGCGGATGAGAACCAATGGTAGAATACAATGTCGGCTGAGTAAAGTTAGGCTCATCCCCTTCATTATGACCATGACGACGGTAGCAAACGAGATCGATCACCACATCACGCTGGAATCTTTGACGGAAATCCATAGCAAGTTCAATGAGGTAGACGGCAGAAACGGGATCATCACCATTAATATGAAATACGGGCACGCCGATTGACTTGGCTAGCGCGGTGCAGTATTGCGCAGAGCGTGAGTCCTTAGGTACTGTGGTGAAGCCAATTTGGTTATTGATAACAATGTGAACGGTTCCTCCGGTGCTGTATCCATCCAGACGTGAGAAATTGAATGTTTCCGCCACGATGCCTTGGCCAATAAAAGCAGCGTCTCCATGTAAGAGAACGGGTAACACTTTGCGGCGTTCGCTGGTGTCATCAAGAATACGCTGCCAGGCGCGTGTTTTGCCCTGCACCACAGGATCCACTGCTTCAAGGTGGCTAGGGTTTGGTGCTAGACTGATTCCTACATTTTGTCCGTGAGATGTCGTTAACTTGGCATCAAAACCAAGGTGGTATTTCACATCGCCATCCCCAAGCTTTAACTCAGGAATGAAATTATCAGAAAATTCATGAAAGATATTGTGATAATCCTTACCGAGGATATTAGCTAAAACGTTAAGGCGACCACGATGTGCCATCCCCATAACCACTTGTGAGATACCTCGCTCAGGACAACCTTCGATAAGTGCATCCAGCATAGGAATTAGTGTTTCGCCTCCTTCAATGGAAAAACGTTTCTGGCCGACAAAACGTGTGTGGAGGTAACGCTCAAATTGTTCAGCCGCAAGAATACGGTTTAAAATGCGTTTTTTCTTTTCTTTAGAGAAGTTAGGTCTGTTACGGCACTTCTCCATTTTATCTCGCAGCCAACGGCGAATCGTGAAGTCTTGAATATGCATGTATTCAGCGCCGATCGTGCGACAGTAAGTCTCATGCAGAATATCAACAATTTCACTGAGGCGTCGTTCACCACCGCCAGCTAGAGTGCCGGAATGAAAGAAGGTATTTTTATCTTCTTCAGTAAAATTAAACTGATCAAAGTTGAGTTCATCAATGCCTTCTTTTTCCAGGCTTAAAGGGTCGAGATGTGCTGCACGATGGCCGAGCGTTCTGTAAGCAAAAAGTAGATTGTAGATTCGCGCCTGCTTCAGCGTATGAGGCAGAGAGGTAGGTTCAGGTAAATCCGAAGAAGCACTGCTTTTTTTCTCAGAGGATTCTTTTGATGTTTTGGGTTTGACCTGACAGCCTAGTTCAAAACCTTCAAAGAAGGAGCGCCATGTTGGATCTACGGCATTAGGATCTAGCTGCCATTGTTCGTAAAGATCTTCCAGAAGTGCGAGGTGATCTCCCTGACCGACAGTTCCTTTGACTTGAGAATGTTTTCCATTGCGCTGAGGGGGATTAAAGCTTCGTACTGATTCAGCGTCGGGAGACAAAGATGATGACATATTATATTCAATCAATACGCCTCTTAAAAATTTTGTCAAACCCTTGTGGGGAAAGCAGTTGAAAAGAAAGATGATAAAAAAAACGTCTTTAAGTAAACTAATGAACTCAAGACTTAATAAAACCTTTAAATAGAGGGGGTTAGGCGTCGCTTCGCTATTTAAAGCTCATGATTTGGTGTCATGCCGTTAGCAAAACTAATAACTTACTCTGAAAACTCCAAGGCCATTTCACGGGCGAAGTAGGTGATGATAATATCAGCACCGGCGCGCTTGATGGCGAGTAGGGATTCATTGCGCGTTGCTTTTAGCTCCAGCCAGCCTAGATGTGATGCTGCATAAATTTGTGAATACTCTCCGGAAACCTGGTAGGCGGCGACAGGCAAAGTGGTGTTTTCTCGGATTTTTGAAATGATATCCAGATAAGCTCCTGCCGGCTTAACCATAAGAATGTCTGCGCCTTCTTCTTCATCCAGTATGGCTTCCATTTCAGCTTCGCGCACATTGGCAGGATGAAGCTGGTAGGTTTTTTTATCGAGATAGGTGCTGTCACTGCGTTGGCTGCCAACCGCTTCCCGAAAAGGGCCATAGTATGCTGAAGCATATTTTGCGGAGTAAGCCATAATACCAGTTTTGGTGAGATTATGGGTATCGAGGGTTTTGCGGATGGCTTCGATACGACCATCCATCATGTCAGAGGGGGCTACAAAGTCTGCTCCCGCTTGCGCATGTAATAGGGACATTTCAGCTAAAATTTCAACGGTGTCGTCATTAGAAACATTACCTTGTGTATCAAGCACACCGTCATGGCCATGTGAAGTGTAAGGGTCAAGTGCGACATCTGTCATCACAAGGAGATCAGGGCAGGCGTTTTTTACTTCGGATATGGCTTGAAGAAGAAAATTTTCAGTATGAGTCGCATAGCTGCCTCTATCATCTTTTAATGCAGAATCGGTGCAGGGAAAGAGTAACACTGAGCGAATACCAAGGCCTTGCAAAAATTTGCATTCTTCAACGAGTGATTTAATCGGATAGCGTAAGACGTCTGGCATGGATGAGATTTTTTCAGTCTCGTTCTTGCCGTCTATGACAAACAGCGGTGCTATAAAATCCGTGACAGATATATTCGTTTCGATGATGAGATCACGAATAGCGGCAGAATTTCTATTACGTCTTGGGCGTTTAAGCATAACAAACTGTAAACTGAGATAGCTTCTTTTGAAAAGGGTTACTTGATGCGGTTTTTATATTTTTGATATTCCTTTTCCAGATCTGCAAAACTTGCATAGCCGAAAATTTGCGTAGAAGCTTCTGCAAACTCACCTCCCAGAATATTATAGTCAACAAGTTCACGTATTTTTTTATTACCATGTTCTTTAATGAGGAAGTCGAGAAGCATGGCAGACTCGGCATAATGACTAGAAACTTGTTCCGAAGATAAATTAATAAAATGATAATCGTTACTGGCAAATTCTTTGAGTTGGAAGCTGCCTCTATTTCGAGCCATCTTTGCTCTGAACTGGGTGCGAGACATTTTTTGACTTTCACTGAAATATTCTGCAATGCCTTCGTTTAACCAGGAGGCAAGTCTGCCTGTGTAATGTCTGTTCATAACGAGATGCACCATTTCATGGGTCAATGTTTTTCCTTTAACATCAAATTTTCCACTATAGTCACGTCCGGGAAAGTAAAACTCCTGACCAGAACATAGACCTCCCATCCAATCATTTCCGTAAATCTTTTGGAAAATTTTCCAGTCATCCCATGAAGCTGTCGCGAAAACATGAGATTTCCATTGCCCCTTCAAATCTTCCGGATGTTCCATGAATTCTCTAATTTCGTTATAGGATTCTTCAAGACGTCGAGCAATACGGTCGCCATCTCTGACATAATGGACAATAAAGTGACGCGTCTCACCATGTTTCCATCGGTCAGGATGAATTTCTTCCAGTGTTCTTTTTGCTAAATCCGAAATGTCTCTGTTGGAGAGTTCATCCCATTCTTTCTCGATGAAATCAGATTCCGAGATAAGTTCTGGTTCTTTGATAATGAGGCCATCACGCTTTGTTGGGTCTGGTACTAAACTTTTCTGAAAACTGAGTGTGTCTTGATTTTTACTTATAACTACTGCGGTTTTATCAAGAGGAGTATGAGAAGCTAAATTGGGGATTTTTTTGATATCCTTAAGATTTAAATCCATATTGTAGTAACCAATAAGACCAGCCTCTTTTCCGGTTAAGGGAGTTTGAAACAGTTCTTTAATTTCGGTTTGTGTTAACGCTCTGTCCCAGATGCGAACTTCGTCTAGTTGGTAGGAAAAGAAATCTCCACGCGGTTGCTTCTTATGTAAGTAAGTAGAGGCATGGCTAAGCTGACGTTCGTTTCTTGGCATGGCAAGACGCTCATGCCCGTCCACTTGCTTGGCATTATAATAAAGACGTGTTTTTTTTGTCTCACTATCCCAAACGGCTGCTACATGAAGCCATTCATTTATAGGGATGTTTGCTTTACGTAGTCTGGGTCCTTTCCAATTTTTGCCAGAACCTGTATAAAAGAAAATCGACAGGGAATTATCTTTTTGTTTTCTTAAACACAGCGCAAAAACATGCCCATACTCTACGATATTTGAGAGAGCATTTTCATCAGTAGGTATCTTATCAACGTGAATCCATGCCTCGACAGTAATGTCATCTAATCGAGGCATTTGTGAGGAAAAGGTTATATAATTTTCTCCAGAAGTTTTTAAAGCATGCCCAAAGCCATCCATTTTAGACTGTTTTTTTTCTGGTGATGCTGTTTTTGTTTCGGCCTCGGCTTTGGCTTTATCAGGAACTAGATCCGTTTTGCGGTAATTTGTCTTGTCTATAGGAATTTTAACTTCTTGGTTTATAAAGCGGATGATGATCTTGTTATTTTCCTGACCTAAAATTTTAGTTTGGAATCCAGCAGGAATTTTCAGCTTTCCTTTACCATCCGGTAATTCAATGAAAATATTTTCTTCAATGGTGATTGTTTGATCCTCGGCATGGCTAGGGAGTGAGGAAATCAGGACTAAAATGAATAGAGTGAAAGCTCGTCTAAGTCGCATCAATATACTATAGGATATCGTTCACATTTAACCCAAAGCAAAGCTAAAAGTATAAATTGATTTACTAAAATGGATTAAAGATCAAATTCTGCAAATTGACGAGCCGCTGATACTTGGATGCCCATTTTTTTTCCTTCAGTTTGGGCATCTTTTTCCATTTGCAGGATAGTTTCGTCATTATGCAAGGGGTCATGATGAAACATAACCAAATGTTTGACTCCGGCAGCCTTAGATTCTTTTAAGCCCCAGTTCCATGTAGAGTGTCCCCAACCGTGTTTGGGCATTCCACCAACTTTTCCATGGTATTCATCCTCGGTGTACTGGCAGTCATAGATCATAAGATCAGAATCTTTAGCTATATCTTGTATGTTCGGATTGAGATCATCTTGATGTTCGGTGTCTGTAGCAATAGTGAATACTTTTAAAGGTTTACCTTCCAGGTGTTCTTCAATGCGATATCCAAAGGAACCTCCTGGATGATTGAGTGACCGTGGTCGGATGATCAATTTCCCTCCGTCTACAGGGATTTCTGTAGTTATATTTTCTGCTAAATCTTTGAAGACCATCTTGGCCGGCATTTGGTCCAGAGTAACAGGAAAAGTCAGAAAATTCTGCTGGCCTCGTAAGGCTTTTTCTAAAATGCTTCCGATAAATTGCGGATTATCAGGTTGTAAGCATGGCCCATACATTTGAAATTGATTTGAGGGTATAAATGCTGGGATAAAGAAAGGAAATCCCTGAATGTGATCCCAGTGCACATGAGTGAAAAAGAATGTTGCCTGAGTCAACTTACGTTTCATGAAGTCTAGTCCAAGTTGACGAATGCCTGAACCCGCATCAAAAATAATGATTTGGTTTCCTGAATCTATACTTAGACAGGTAGTCTCTCCCCCGAAATGATATGTTTTGAATGTTTCAGTGCTAGGAGTAGGTATGCTTCCTCGAGTGCCCCAGAGTTTAACTTTCAATAGTTTTACCCTTCTAAGGTTGATTTGTTATCGAATAAGAAATTTTTATGCATTAATGAAGTTGCTAATAAAAGTAGATATTTATAAAAAATATTGTGGGTAGATCAAGGCGATTTATTTAATGATGTCATTCGCAGGAAGGTTTCTGCAATTTCTTTTTTAAAGTAAGAAGTGTTCCTACATCCTCCGCCTCATATTTCACTTCATAAAACACTTGATTAATAAGAAAAGTGCCCAAACCTCCTGGTCGTATATCTTCAAGTTTACGCCCTTTGATTTTGGAGGTATCGACCGGCGTGCCTTCGTCCTTTAGTGTTATCGTCATATCATCATCATCGACCTTCACTGTAAATTTTAGCGGTCCAGGTTCCCCATCATAGGCATAGCGGTAAACATTGGTGACGGCTTCATCAACAGCCAAAACCGTATGCCCAGTATTAATATCGTCAAAACCAAGATAGTGACACCAGTTTTCGATAAAGGAGCGACCAGAAGACAACTCCTTGGGATCGCAACTCAGCATAAGTAATGGTGGTGGTGAAATGCCGCGCCAGTCGAAGAAAAGAACAGAAGCGTCATCATGTTGTGATGCAGAACCTGTAAAATCTTTCCAGGTTTGCACCGCCTGGTTGAGAGTTTCTTCTGGGCAACTCGTGGTAGGCAGTGTTTCCAAAAAACCTTCTTCAGTCAGTTCTTCTCCCTGATTGTTTCGAGCTTCTGTAATGCCGTCGGAGTAAAGCATCCAAAGCTGGCCCGCCTTGAGTTTAAAATTTTCTTCTGTGTAGCCAAACTCTGGAAGAATGCCCAGAGGCATCTGATTTGAAGTCTCTGTTTTATGCCATTTTCCTTTTTCGTAATAGACTGGTCCATACTGACCGGCTGCACAAACTTGCATAGTATTGGACTCATTGTCCGTCACCATGAAAGTAGCGCCGATGAACCGACCTGATTGAAGGTCGCCTGTTAATTCCTGGTTCAACTCCGTGACCCAACGCCCAAGCTGGCCTTGCAGATCAGTTGAAATAGAAAGACGGCGAGACAAGGCCTGAATTTTTGCTGTGACACGTGCCATGGTGAGAGCAGCAGGAATCCCTTTGCCTGTGACATCTCCCAGACACATGAGAATACGGTGATCATCCAAAGGAACGACCAAGTAAAAATCACCGCCAACTTCTGCAGCCGGAAAGTAGCGTGTATGAATATGGCAGCTTTGGAAGCTCTGTGAAGAATCTGGTAGAAAGGATTGTTGAATCTCCTGAGCCAGTTGCATTTCTTGAGCTGCACGTGCTTTTTCAAGTTGCTGTTTTTGTGCTTCAATTCGCAAGAGTGCGCCCACGATCAAAGTAGTAAAGACTTCTAAGATATTTTCATCTTCATCATCGAAGAAATCACGCTCAATGGGGTTGAGTACCTGCAGGACCCCTAGGCAACGGTGGGCATTGAGTAGCGGCGCAGTAACCATAGCACGAGTCACAAACCCTGTTTTCTTGTCTACCGCTTTATAATGGCGAGGATCATTTTGCGGATCTTTAATATTGATAATTTCTTTGTCTGTATAGACAGCTCCAGCTATGCCCATTCCTTTTGGTATACGGGTTGCATTGAGCAGGGGAGCTTTGTCGCCTCTCGCTGAATGGATAACCAGTTCGCCAGTGTTTAAATCAGGCAAAAAGATAGAACAGGCTTCGCAATGCATGACCTCTTGTGATCGAGAGAGAATATCATTGAGTGCCTCTGAGAAGTCCATAGCTTTAGTAAGTGAACGCGCTATGTCCAGAAGCACTTCGTAACAGTGTAATTTATCCCGAAGCATCAAAAATTTCCCTTATTCTCTTAAGCAGGACGTTAACAGATCTTAACTAGGGAAAAAGAATAAATTGCCTCTTTTACTGCCCGAGTAAGCCGATAGATATGAACAGCTTGTTTTTTACCGCTAGAGATTTAAGTTAAACCATATGGCAGATCAGCTCATCCCCGTTCGCATTGTCGGACTTATGCCTGCAGAAGCAGGAGTCGCCGTCTTTATTGGGAATGATTCAAAGACCTTTAGTATACATGTTGATAATGGAGTAGGAACTTCCATCGCCCTCCTTTTGCGTGGAGATAAAAGAGAAAGACCTCTGACACATGACCTGATCAGTTTAATTTTTCAGGCTTTCAGCATTAATGTAGAACGTATTGTCATTAACGATCTACGTAACGATACTTATTATGCTCGTATAACTCTACGAGCGGATAATGAAATACATCATAAGATGACAGAGATAGATGCGCGCCCTAGCGATTGTTTGGCTATTGCTCTAGAAACAAAAAAGCCCATTTTTGTTTCTCCAAAAGTATGGGATCAAGTGACAGATATCTCATCTCTACTAGAAAAAATGAAAGAAAATCTAGAAGAGAACGAAGAAGAAAACTGAGTTCACCTTCATAGACGGCTTTAAAGTTTTAAAGTCTCCACTTCCAAGATCTTGCACATAGGGTCGTGTCGCTATTGCTTAATGCGGGTTAAACAGAGTCTGTTGCGGGTTTATTATAAGTTATAGGATAGTCAGGGATTCATGGATGAATCAATTATTGGCTAAGTAACGATAGCTATTTTCAATCCATTTTTGATTCATGGACAAGATGTTCAAAAGCCTCATGGCACGTAGGGGATTCATGCCTAATTTTCGGCAAAGTAGATTTCTAAAACGAAATGTTCGATAGAGTGTATTAAGTGACTGGTTCATTTTTGTAGCTAACGTATCAAGAGAATTATTATGAAATGCTTGTATAGTTTTCTCTGCACCTACTGTGGCTGAATGAAGAGAAAAGACAAAGTTATCGGTTACAAGAGGCTCAATGACACGAGCAGCATCACCCAATAAAATCATTCTTCCATTCGAAGAACAAGGCACACGGTAAAGTGGTGAAGAGCTACGCCAAATAAGAGCAGGCAGGTTATCAAAAAAACGATTGATTAAAAACTGAGGTGTTTGCGTAGCTTGTGCTGTCAGCACAAAACAAAGATGCGCTTGCTTTTGTGATATAGGCACAGTCATCCAGTAACCGGATTCAAAAAAGTGGATGCGAAGAGCGTGTTCTACTGTGTTTATGGGAAGCACAGTTTGCCAGCCGATACGCCTGGCGGGAGGAAACAGTTTTTTGGGATTGGCCTGACGCGCCACTTCAGATCTGCGCCCGTCAGCTCCAACAACGAGTTCGCTTTCAAAAGTTCCCTGATTTGTTTGCAGGGTCGTTTGATTGCTAAAACTTTGAATTTCAACACCAGTTAAAGCTTCTACGCCAGCTTGAATAGCTTCATTGCGCAGCCAATCATCAAATAAACTACGTGATAAGGCCCACGGTTTATTTTTAAGATTTTTATATTCCCATGTGGCAGGTTTGCCTTTTTCAGATGAGATATTCGTCGTATGCACTTTGTAGTGCTCGAGTTGATCCAGGGAGGAAGAGAGACGGACCTTATCCCATATTTCCCAGGTATCTGGGTGTATATAGCCAAGACAAACTTTAGGGCGAGGAAAGTGGCTGCGATCCAGTAGTAATGTCTTTAGGCCGGCTTGTGCTGTAAGCAGGGAGTAAAGAGAGCCGACCGGGCCTGCACCAACTATGATGACATCATATTTTTGAGTCATATTAAATATGAATTCAATTCTATAGCAATACCTTGTGTATGAAAGCAGATGTTATCATATATAAATCAGTATAAAGCTTGTAC
>JBCCWR010000039.1:0-18421 GCA_039193385.1 Verrucomicrobiota bacterium
AAATCTTTGATGATAAATTTTAGCGGTTTATGTTAAATGCATAAATTGTTGTCTATTAAATATTAGCAACTATTTTTATGTTTATTTGCGTAATTTGTGGATAGTTTTTAGGAAGGAAAAGAAATGCTGTCACGCTTTCGTATACAGCCTGATTACAATCTCAATAAAGGTAAAAAATGCACAAGTTACAGCACTCAAAGAGGCAAGAGGAAAAAAATTCTATTTTAGAGATTCTCCGGCAGAGGGTGGGTTCCAGTGTTCTAAAACATCATAGTGAAAATAGTTCTTCTCAAAATTATTTTAAAGGCTTTCTGAGTAGGGCTTAGGAGGGCAACAGGCTTAAGCGTTTTTCTTGCTAATGCAAAAGTTCTAACTAGGTTCGGTACTCTTAACTCATGGCATATCAAGATATTATCTACACAAAAGACGATTTGATTTTAAACAGGACAGCACATACTGCTGATCATTCGAGCTTGGACAATGTATTCAATTTTTGAAATTGATCTCATTTTTATAGTTAGTTAGTTCTATTTTATTATTCGAGAAAGTTAAAAAATGTTTAGAAAACTAGTGAATCCATTGCTGTGGGGTAATTCAATAGCATTATCCTGGATGTGGGGCCTAGGTCTGTTTTTTTCAGTACAGATTACCTATCATTTTGGCTTATTCGGCTTGCTATCTTTCGCCATTCCCAATGCTTTGGGTTTGGTCATTTTCGGTATGATCTTACAAAAGGTAGCCGACCGTAAGGATAGTCCCGAGTCCTTGGCGGATTTTTACGCACAATGGTCCAAGCCGTTTCGGCTTGTACTATTCCTCTATCAAGTTCTGGCGATCACACTCACTATTTTTGCGGTGATTCGCTATCTTTGGCAGCCCTTAGGCTTGGGAAATTTCTTTCCCTTTTTTCTTTCCTTGCCTCTCACCGTTTTAGTTATATTGGCGACGGCCTCTATTTTTGGTGAGGAATTTGATATTACGCATATCAAATACAGTCATGCAGTGCTCCTGTGTATTCTAGCCGTGGCTGTTAGTTTTTTAATTTCTAGAGTAGATTTTCAAATCATAGGAGAGTCGGAGTGGTTTGCTCCAGCGAAGCATCTTTTTGAATCCAAGTATTGGGGTTATGAAATTCCCATTTGCATTGGTCTCTTGCTGGGACCGTGGCTGGATCTTCAGCAGTGGCAACGCGCTATTGAAATTCGTCGGGAGAGATCATCTATTCTTATTGCTTACCTGGTTGGTGCGGCGCTTTTTTTCTCTCTTCTATTATTTCACGGTGTATTGACACAGTGGGTAAAAAGTATCGTTACTGGAGAAACTCTGGCCACTTTGGTTAACGAAAATTACGGTCGTGAATATGGGCAACAATTAATCGCGAAATTTATTTTTGAAAATGAAATGCTCCGAAGTTTTGCTTTCCCTTTTTATTGTACATTTATCAGTATTTGTATACTGACAACGCTGGATAGCGGTTATATCGCCACCCGTTGGTTTCTTTCCAGTAATGTTAAGAAGAGTAAGCACATTATTTTTTCTATTTTGCCTGAGAGGTTGGTAACGTCTCCTATTCCTACACTCATTTTCTGTGGCGGTTTCACAATATTAGCCACGGTTGTTAACTTGGAGTTGGAGTATTTTATGCTTTTCTATGCAACGTTCTTTGTTGGTTACTCTGCTCTAGGTATTACACGCTGTTTTTCATCAAATCCAAGTGTGCCTCTTCCACAGGTTAAACTTTTTTGTGTGGGTAGTTTTTCTGTAGTGGTATTTTCTTACGGGTATTTTCAGAGTCAGGCTATTACCCAGATCATAGCTTCACTTATCCCTCTGGCCTATGTTTTATGGCTTCTGCTGAAACCAGGTGAAGATGAGGAGCTGGATTTACCCCATGTCATTAAATCTGAAGCTGCCAGCATTATCTCGCATGTGAAAAAAACAGCATCTGCTGTCAGTAGTGGGCAACTTGGGCAGGAAGTAAAAGTCATTGAAGTGCCAGCGGCACAACATCAGAACGGCTTTGTTGATGATCAAAACTGGTTTAATTATAGCCTGACTGCTACTTATTCAGACACAAATTCTGTAGGTAATGTTTACTTTGCCATGTATCCGATGTGGGTGGGTAAGACGCGTGAGCTTTTCTTCAATTTGGTATTGCCTGATTTTGATCTGAAGCATACAGAATTTTACATACTCACGCGTTCCTTTGAACATAAGTTTGTTAGAGAGTCTAAAGAATTTGATGAGATCACGGTTAAAATTAAAGTAGGGGATACAAACCGTAAATTTACGACCTTAGATCATCGTATCTATGATATGAATAATGAGCTACTTGGCAAAGGAAGCCAATCGCTCATGTTTGTTTCATCAAGCGATTATAAATTAATCGACATACCCCAGTCTGTATATAGCGCTTTCATGAAGTATATGTGAGTTTCTTATCCTTGAAATAGTCCAGCAGCATCAGGCACCTATCATTTCCTTAATTTAAAGTCTAGATCTACCGATACTTTTATCGAGATAGACAAGAGGTCTATAAGGCTTCTTCAAGATGTGATTACAATTAAAAAATCTTTAACAAACTTTTTTAATTAATAAACAAAAATTGGGTTGCTTAGGATGAAAGAAGCAAAGTCTAAGAATAACTCAAAGCCGCAGCGTCGTGGCTTTGCACTGGTCATCACCTTGATTATGATTTTGCTTATTACCACTCTGGTCATGGCTTTCTTTCTCAAAACAACATCCCGGCTGTGGATCACAGAGAATAAGCTTCAAATTCTTAGCTCGGAACTGGTAGTTCGCAGTGCGGTTTCTGTTCTGGAAGCAGATTTGTCTCAGGAAATTGCCTCCAGCTCAGAAGGTGCTCCCTCAGTGACTTCGCCTCTAAAAGATATTCCCGGCTTTGAACGCATCATCAAATCGAGTATAGAGGATACACCCTTTTCTTATCAAGGGGCCTTGATTATCAATAGTTCGGGTGAGTCTACCAGTTCTGGTGGCTCATTTTCTATTCGTCCCGCCAAATGGGATAAGCCACTGCTCAACAGCAGTTCTTTTGATGAGAACACGGTTCCCAACTGGGTCTATCTGAACAAGGATGGTTTCATCTCCGCTCGGCCTGAAAATGCCTCTCAAGGTCGGTTTGCCTATATTGTTTATGACACGGGAGCTCTGCTGGATGTCAATGTAGCCGGTCATGGTGCGGCAGCCCGCGAGGACCTTTCTTTTAAGGGAGGACTGACCTGGATAAATCTAGAGAATGTTTTCTCCCCAGAACAAGTGGGCTATGAGGCCAATGCCGCCATTCAGGGAATTCCTGAGTTCCGCTTGACCGATTGGGAAGACTACCGTGGGAGCCAGGCAGAGCGTTTCTTCCATACCACGGCATTCCGCCTGCCTTACCTCAGCGACACTGCTACGGGAAATATTTTTGAGTCCCGTCAGGATTTTTTAAGATATCTTCGCAGTAAGAAAGTGGGTCTTACCCCTTCCACCAGTCACCCGGCCAATTACTTCACCACCTTTAACCGCCTAAACAATGCTGCCTCCTCAGAAGATCTGAGAGAACTGACCCACCAAGAGGAGACGAAGATCACCACCTATGATGATCAAGGGCATAAGATCACCTACGAGGTGCGAGCGGGAGATCCTCTTATACAAAGAAAGTTTTCCCTGGCCAAGCTGGCCTGGCTGAAATATGACGGACCTAATACGGAGGCGTTTCCCTACCTGACGGATGAAGCTATCAAGGACTGTTTTGGTCTGAAGTGGAATGAGCAAGAGAAACTCTGGGAGTATACTTCGCCGGATTCGGATGCCACCCAGCCAGAGATCGCAGACATCACCACATCGTTACCCAATCGACGGGAGCCGGATTTCTTTGAACGTCTGCTGGTTGCTTTCAAAACCAAGGAGGATGCCTACAGCATCGGTTCCTTTGTGGATTATGATGCCTTGCCAGAAGATAAATTTGACATCTTTGGCTGTGAGCAGCATCTCCTGGACAGCAATGTCGACCTGCATGTATTGCGCATTGGGGCCAATATGATTGATGCGGCGGATGGGGATGATGTACCCACACGCGTGGCTTTAAATTTCGGCGGAGTGACTCTAGATCTGGCTGGCGTGGAAGACTTACCTTACCTGGCAGCCTTCTACATGACGACAACCTACAAACATATACCTACAGGAGTGACCGAGAACGTGCAGATTGATGATTCTGGGTCCAATAAAGATTCTCAGATATATGACATGCAAAGCATGCATTTCTTCGCCCTGCCCAAATTCTTTAACCCACATAGAAAATCGCCTGATACCGAGGAGACGGTACAATTCATCCGTCTGGAAGTCTCCTCAGGCTCATTCGACGACTTTGAGATCCGTAAACAGAGTGGTTCGGTCGCAAGTCCACATCGTAACCATTACTTTGATCCTGCCTCCTTTTCTCAACTGCCTGTTGATCTAACTAATTTATCCCCCATGATCCTGGCCAGAGACCACTTTGATGTGTTCCGCAATGGTATTCTCATGGTCGAACAATTGCATAATGCGAGCGACCATCCACCTCTCTTTGACCAGGGAGTCTATATTCAGACCGAGGCAACGAATTACAGACCAAGAAACTATCCGAACTACGACACAACGCGTGGGTGGATTTTATTCGATTTCAATGACGCGACTCCAGATCTTTCTGCCACCCAGGATTATGTCTATGATTATGCTCTTTGGAGCAATGTGATGAACAATGGTAATGCTATACAGGCAAAATTACGCCCTGATATCACCGAACTTAAATTAAGCCTGAGTTATAGTCTGGATGGCACAAACTGGCACAACTATCAGTATTTTGGGGGGCACCCGAAATTAGTAGGGATTGGGGGCATCAATCACACAAAAACAACCAATGACTACAATGGAAATGCTTTTGGAGTTGGCTATAGTATTCAAATGCGTCCTGAAACAGTAGATACAGCAGAATCGCCCAATCCAAGTGATGATCTGGCATGGTCAAAAGGAGCTAGAGTCGCCTATTACCTGGATCCTAGAACCAACCGCTTCGGCACACTTTACATCAATCGTAGAAAATTCGAAAGGTATTATGATGAAAAAAGCGGGATCGAGTTTAAATATTGGGTACCTCTGAGTGACGATGTTCCATCTTATGCTTCTCCCTTTGATGAGGAATTGACTCCTACTTACGCAACTAAATTCTTGGGACGCACCTTCATCAAACCATCTGTCGCTTCTTGGGATCCGGAACTCTATGTCATTGAAGACCCGGATGGTGTCACACGCCCCCCTGATGCCAGTCTTAGTGAAGAGATCAACCCTTTTAATGCAAGTAATACTAACAATGCAGAATTTGCCGGACGCCCCTTTGTTTTAAACCGACCCTTCCGCAGCATCGGAGAACTCGGCTATGTCTATCGAGATGTTCCCTGGAAAACTCTCGATCTTAATTCTGAGGATAGCGGAGATAGCCGGCTGGCTGAACTTTTCTCTGTGCGCCATGAACCGCTAGTAACTGCAGGAAGGATTCATCTACAATCTATGCCTAGGTGGAAGGATGACACCAAAATCATGCAGGCACTTCTATACGGAGCGGCCAAGGATCTAGGGGCCCAAGACATCACTGAGGCAACCGTGAAAGATGTGCAAAATCTGGCTCAAAGCATTCAGTCTGAGTTTGAGAATATCACGGACTACTCGGAAATCATTCCTCAGGTTTTGGGCAACAGTGAAATTCAAGGGCAGCTCAATCGGTTGGCCGGAACAAATGAAAATCAAAATTCAGAATACATCAAATATCAGAGAGAGTTTGTCTCTCGCGCTTTGCTGGACTCCATTCAGGATTCGACGTGGAATCTCATGGTTGACATCATTGCTCAATCTGGACGAAATACCCAGAGTCGTTACATACCCCATGCGGAAAAACGCATTTGGCTTCATCTGGCTATCGACCGGGAAACCGGAAAAATCATTGATAGAAAAATAGAATATGTTCATGACTAGGGTGGACCTGTGTGAACTAGCGTTTAAATGGAATAGATTTGTGTGAGTTGAGTGTCTGTATCATAAGCAAGTGTTGCTAGAGTCATAGCAATCTGTGCTTTTGCCATATCAGGTGTTTGAAGAATCATATTTAGATTAAAAAAACAATTTTAATAAGCTTATATCAATCAATAAGTTATAAAATCACGAACCTAATTAGTATGTCCTTATAAGCTAAATATAAGCTAAAATTTATTTTTATAGCTTAATAAGATTCATGAGATGGGAACCATTGATAGAGCATCATATAAACCAGAACACCTGAAATGGAGACATAAAACCATACGCCCCAGGTCCATGGGGCGATGCGGCGATGCTTTTCAAAATTCCCTTTGAAAGCATGGGTCAAGGTGATGATAACCATAGGCAAGTTCACCATAGCGAGGAGGATATGAGGAATGAGAATCACGTAATAATAGATGTAGCGTATGATACCTTCATGCGTGAATTTTGTTACCAGGTGACTCGTGAAGTGATAGGTCAGATAGCTAATAAGGAAAAGTCCAGCAAAGAAAGTGGCACTTAACATAACATTGCGGTGAGCAATTTTTCGATCCATTTTTATCATGACCAGTCCTAAAACCAGGAGAGATCCGGAAATGCCGTTAAGTGTGCAGTTGAGTAAGGGGAAATCGATTTTATCTAACATATGGGATCCCGTTATGATGCAAAAATATAAAATGAAGAATTACTGGTTTTCCAGGCGTTTTGCATCTCGGATAATGTCTTGAATCAGTGTCTCGCTGTCATTTTCATAATAGCTGCGGACAAAACCCTGTTTATCAACCAGAGCTATTTTGGTGCTATGGGCGTAACGACCGATTTTTTCCCGTTCTTCTTCGGGGTTTTCAACGAAACCGAGAACAAAGCCATAGCGGGCAACGTTATAGATAGTTTCAGGTTCACCTGTTAAAAACCACCACGGTTCTTCCTCAGCTCCAAACTGATTGGCGTAACTGGTTAGCACATCGGGCGTATCTATTTCTGGATCAATGCTGATCGAAACAAGTTGTAGGGGAAAGTTGGCATCAGCCAGGCCATCTTGCAGTCGTTTCATACTTCGGGTCAGATTGGGGCATATAGTAGGGCATGCTGTGAAAAAGAAGTTAGCCGCCCAGATTTGATTTCTTAGATCGACATGGGTGATTGCTTGACCAGAGCGCTCTGTGAGTTTGAATGGTGGCACTTGGGCCACTTTGGGTAGGTCCTGGTAAGGCGATGCTTTTGCTAACGACCGCATGTTTTTTAGATGCAGAAATAGCATGAAAACTATAAGACCGGTAAAAACGAGTATAATGAATCTCCTCAGTACGGTGGATAGATCAATACCGGAGTTTTCTTTTTTGATCGTGGGAATATCTGAGGGTGAACTCACAATTTTTGTAAATGAGTTAAACTTGGTTAAGGATCATCAGAGCCAGTAAGCAGGGAAGGTAAAGTACGGAAGCCAGGAAAAGTGCCTTCGCACGAGGTTCTGTTCTCTGGATCATGAAACGCAGACAGTAAGATAGAAATGCCAGACCGAAAATAAAAGCTCCAATGAGATAAATAGTGCCACTCATTCCAGTAAACATAGGTAACAAAGAAACAAAGAGAAGGGCGATGCAATAAACCATAGCATGACGTGAGGTAACTTTACCACTGGTGTCATCATTAGAAAGCATACGGAAGCCTGCTTGTTTGTAATCTTCACGATAGAGCCAAGCTATAGATAGAAAGTGAGGCATTTGCCAGAAGAACAACACACCAAATAAAATCCATGCACCTGTGTCCCAAGTGCCACGAGCAGCGGTCCAGCCGATCACAGGCGGTAGTGCGCCAGGGATAGCTCCGATGAGCGTATTGAGTGAGGTAAACCGCTTTAATGGGGTATAAATAAGCAAGTAAGTCAAAAGGCAGGAAAGTGCCACAATGGCGGCAATGCTATTAACCATATAGAAAAGGTAGGCCGTTCCAGAAAATGCTGTGATGATACCGAAGCTTAGGGCTTCTATGGGACGAATATGCTTTGCTGGAAGGGGACGCTGGTTGGTGCGTTTCATGAGACTGTCCCATTTGCGTTCCATCCATTGATTCAATGCGGATGCGCTGGCCGCAAGTAGTGCCGTTCCCAAGAGGGTGTTGATGAGTAGCAGGAAGTTGAAGTTTTGTTGAATTCCCAGAAGAAAGCCCGCCAGGGTAGTTAAAAGAACAAGCATGGTAAGACGGGCTTTAGTGAGTTCCGCATAGATACTAAAGCGCCCTGGACGACTCGTCTCTACGGCTGCATCCTCTACTTCAGTTAAAGTAACTTCGCTATTCATTCTCAAACTCCCGATGGTACTGCTCGCTCTAAGGGCACCTCATTCACTGCTGCTTTTTTGTAAGGTGCCGCAAGTTGCATACATTGCCAAATTAAAACATTTAGCACAACCCCCAATGCAAGGATGGAGGCACCGTTGGCAACATGTAAGGTGGCAAACTCGGCCGTCTTCTCCGTCAGTATGACAGAAACACCTAGTGCTACTTGCAGGATGATGAGATTGATCCAAACATTGAACCAGCCCTTAAAAGCTTTAAAGCCAGCCTTACTGTGTTTGAACATCCACCAGTATGAGTAGATAAACAGAGCGGTGATCAGGTAAGCAAAAAGACGGTGTGCGAAATGCAGAGCTATCTGTAAGGTGGAAGTTGGGGGTAGGTTGGTATGCAGTTCGCGGTATTCATTAATTTTTTCTACCTCATGCTCACCCATCGGTGGAATGATCTGTCCGTAGTGTAAGGGAAAATCTGGAATGGATAGGCCAGCGTGTTCGTGACGTATGGTTGCTCCCAACAGAAGCTGAAGAAAAATAAAGCAGGTCAGTGGTATGGTCAGTTTTAGAATGGATTTTAGTTCTGTGGCTTTGAAGTCAGATGAAGCAACTTTGTCTTGGAGATTCAACCAAAGACGCGATGTCATAAGGCTAATGATAGCAATCAATGAGAAAAATAATTGAGCCAGTGCGCCATGAATGATGCCTATTTCTGGAAAAATAAGCACAACGCGTAGTCCACCAAGAATTCCTTGAATGATGACAAGGAAAAGCGCAACCGATGTGAGGAATCTTAACAGGAAGCCTTTATACTTAATGAAAGTCCATACGGTTAGAATGATAGTAAACATCCCTACGGCTGAGGCAACCAGACGATGTGAATGTTCCCAGAAGATGCCGCCCACCCATTTATGAATTGGGTAGAGAAACATATTTTCACCATAAGTTGTCGGCCAGTCCGGCACAGCCATACCCGCTTCTTTACTCGTAACATGTCCACCAAGGCAAATGAGCAAGAGTGTGGAGACTAAGGTAAAGCATGCAAAAAGATGCAAACCTCTATGATGCTTTTGTATTGGCTTGTGACTCATTTAAATAATTTAAGTAATTGTTTGTGAGAAGGTAAATCCTTTCAAAAATTTTGCACATAGTATCGAAAGATTGTAAGAAATAAAAATAGTATTATAAGAAAAAATGATATACCTGCTTCTGCAGCATCAGTGATCGGTTAGTCTAGCCCATTTTGTGCTTTTTGTCTGAGATAATGATCGATCAGCACAAGGTAGGTCATAGCCTCGATCATGGGCACAGCGCGAGGCAAAACACAGGGGTCATGCCTTCCGCGAGCTTTCAAGGTGGTATTTTCTCCATCTTTAGAAACGGTATTTTGTTCGCGAGACAAAGTAGCGACAGGCTTGAAAGCAATACGAAAGATGATGTCCTCACCATTAGAGATGCCGCCTTGAATACCACCACTATCATTCTTTGTTGTGTGAACTTCTCCGTCAACAACATGGAATGGATCATTATGTTCAGACCCCAACTTTTTAACACAATCAAATCCTGAGCCGAGTTCAAACCCCTTGGTCGCTGGAAGCGAAAGCATAGCTTTAGCAAGATCTGCCTCAAGCCGATCAAAAACAGGAATACCCAGTCCTACCGGGCACTGGCGAATAATACATTCGACAATGCCACCTACAGAATCTCCCTGAGAACGAACAGTCTCAATGAGTTTAATAACGCGCTCGGCATCTTGTGCGTCAGGCCAGCGGACGATGTTACTTTCAACTTCATTAAATGATACATCCGAAGGATGTACGTCAGCAGTGATGTCATAAACTTGTTTGACATAAGCAACGACTTCAAGATCAGGCAGCGTTTGTTTAAAAAATTGTTTGGCTATAGCAGCAGCTGCGACGCGTCCGATTGTTTCTCGCGCTGAGGAGCGTCCCCCTCCGTGATGATTACGAATACCATATTTTTCCTGGTAGGTGTAGTCTGCATGAGATGGACGGTATAAGGTTTCCATTTCCGTATACGCTTCAGGGCGAGCATCCTTATTCCGAACCAGGATGCCTATAGGAGTACCTGTCGTTACCCCACCGAAGACGCCGGATAGGATTTCACATTGATCCGCTTCTTTGCGTGGTGTCACAATTTTGCTTTGGCCAGGGCGGCGTCGATCGAGATCAACTTGTATGATACTTTCGTCTAAAGGTACTCTCGGCGGACAGCCGTCAATCACTACACCTACTCCTCCGCCGTGTGATTCGCCCCAGGTGCTTATTTGAAAAAGTTTGCCAAAGGAATTGCCCATAAAGGAGATATCATGCTGAATGGAAGCCTTGTCAGAAAGTAAAAAGTTATAAGATAAATTATGCAGAATGATTCAAAGCAAAAACATGTCGCGTTGGTCGGCTTGATGGGTTCAGGCAAAAGTTCTGTAGGACGTGCAGTTGCGGGGCTGATGCGGAGGCCGTTTGTTGATACCGATGAGGAGGTGGAATCGATGGTCGGATGTAAGATCAAAGATATTTTTGCACGTGATGGCGAGGCGGCATTTCGAGAGATTGAGGAGAAAGTAGTAAGTGACGTAGTGGACAGTGAGGCTCAAGTTATAGCAACCGGAGGAGGTGTTGTTCTATCGCCATCAAATCGCCAGTCCCTGTGGTCGTATTCAGTGGTATTTTATTTAAGAGCTGGTGCTCAGTGTTTAATCGAAAGAATTGGTAAAGATTCCAATCGTCCCTTACTCCATGTGACATGTCCGCAAGATAAGCTGGAAAAACTTTTGCAGGAACGCGGATCGCTTTATGAACAGGCTCATGTCATTATAGATGTGCAAAAATTATCTATTGATGCCATTGCCGAAAAAATTATCAGAGAGTTTAGAGCAAGAGCTTAAGCTTCAGGCTGAAGCTCTGGGCTTCGATGTATGCGGCATTGCTTCAGCACAAGAAGTGTCTCATAAAGCCTATTTCATGAAATGGTTGCAGGAGGGCAAGCATGCGGAGATGGGCTGGCTTGCACGTAATCCAAACCTGCGCACAGATCCGAGAAACGTTCTGGAAGGCTGTAAAAGTGTTGTGGTCTTAGGGACAAATTATTATCAACCCAACCCTGATCGTCGTGGGAAAATTTCCAAATATGCTCTGGGAAAAGATTATCATGAAATTCTTCCTCAACGTGTGCGAAAGATTTCAGACTGGATGCAGAATCAAGGGGGACACCAACGTGCTTATACAGATACAGGGCCTGTTATGGAAAAAGTTATTGCCGAGTTATCAGGTATCGGCTGGCAGGGCAAAAGCACCATATTGATTCATCGACGTAAAGGAACCTGGCTTTTTTTATCAACTATTTTAACGACACTTGATTTAGAGGCAGATGTGCCTGAGAAAAATCACTGCGGTTCTTGTGAACGATGTATCCATGCTTGCCCGACGGATGCCATTACAGCCCCTTATCAGTTAGATGCCAGGCGATGCATCGCCTACTTGACGATTGAACATCCCGGCTCGATACCTATGGAATTTCGAGAAGCCATAGGAGATCGTCTGTTCGGCTGTGATGATTGTCTTGATGTCTGCCCATGGAATAAATGGGCACAGCAAACACGTGAAGCTGCTTTTACTGCCATAGAACGTCCGGATCTGCGTGAGATGTTGCAATGGGACGAACAAACCTTTCGCAATGCATTTCGAAAAACGCCCGTTTTCCGACTCAAGTGGCATCGGTGGATCAGAAATATCTGCGTGGTATTGGGTAACATAGGTGAGTTAGAAGACGTACCTGCTGTGGAACGCATTGCTGATGCATTTCCGGATGACATGGTTCGCGAGCATGCATGCTGGGCCATTAATAGAATTAAGTTGCGAGCTACCGATAATCTTTAGATTTTATCCGTAAAATAATCCTTAATCAGCTTAAGAGGATCTTTGATGTAAATGCCTAAGATGCGTTGGCCTTCAGCGATCGTTTCAGGAAGGTTGTAGTAAAATTTGAGTGAAAGAAGCACCCAGCAGGTGAGAAAAGGTGCTGTTAAATTGGTTCCACTGACCTGACCGGTTATTGAAAGTAGACTGATGAGCCAGAAAAGGCCGGCTAGCCCATAGCGCACCCACTTATTGTATTTATTATTAGCGTCGAGTTCGTTTTGGCGAAGAACTACAAACCACCAGGGAAGTCCTAATAGAATACCATAGTGACCAACGTAAGGTGACGCTAGCAGCCATATGCTAGCGCATATATATAAGGTGTATGCAGGGCGCCATGCGATTTTGCTTTTCTTAAGCCGTATAACCAGGGCCACTAATGTTAATAATACAAGACTGATGGTGTGGGAGATGATGTCCAGAATGAAGCGGTTTGTTTCTGAGAAGTGACTCAGTATGAATCCCCGCCAGGATTGGTTTAAGCCATCGCGCTGAAACTGCACGCCTGAAGTCATGTCTTTTAAACTGGCCCACCAGAGTTGATGTGACTCCCACCCACAGATAATTATGCCTAGAAGAAGCCAAAGTACATTTCCACTAATAAGCCCGGCAGCAAAGCGCCATGGTAGTGCAATAGCGCTAAAGGCACAAAAATAGGGCATAAGCTGCGGTTTATAAAACGCGCATGAGAAAATGATCCCCGCAATAAAGGGGGAATTTCTGTTTAAACTAATACCGGCTAAAACAAGTAAGAGTAAAGTAAGCTGGGTGTTCTGTAGAGGAATGAGTGCATAGTAGATGCTCGGAAATGAAAGAAGCAGAAGCACCATCAAGAGTGGTTCAGGTGTTTTGGGAAGATGCTTCAGACTTTTGATCATGAATAAGCAGGCCATGATGTAATAGATAAGACCCAGATTAAACGCCCAACTCATCCATGTCCCAAAATCAAAGACAAGAAGCCATGAGGCCATAGCCGCTGTTAGAGGACAATAAACATAGTTGAAATTTTTAAGACGCTCTTCTTGACCAAATGTTTGCTCTCCCCAAAGATCCCTCTGCCATTGGTTGATCCAATCACCAAGTTTAAAGTCACGGTAAAGATCGTGGCTTTTACCATCCTCCCACATAACACCTGAAGCGTAGTGCTGGAGCAAGTCGCCTCCTTTTGCGCCTTGATTAGCCCAGAATAGATCGTCACCGAGCCAGAAATTTATTGGCACATAAACAAAAAAGATAAGTAGAAAAGTAAAAATAAAGACTTTAACAAAGATAAGAAAAAGACGTTCGATGAAGGAAGAAGATACTTCACGATCGGTAACAGATTCCTGTTCAAGCATGGATTTATTAGAGCAGTTGATTCCTTAAATGTCATCAAATGAAGTCATATTCTTTAGAATAAACCCATGGCGTGAAAGAGAGTTGTCGAATGACATTTAGCTGGCTACTTTGTCACAGCTTATGCATTTAATTAAGAGTTTTATCAGCAAATGGCTCGAGAGAATCGTGCGTACGGTGTGCCATTTTCCTATACGCACCGTGGGTATTGCTGCGGTTTTATTTGTTATCTCCCTTTACCTTACTTTTGCCAAACTGGGTGTTTTAAACAATACGAACGATCTTATTGATCAAGACTCCAAGGACCTTAATAACTGGCTAGGTTATCTTGAAGAATTTCAGACCAAGGATCCTATGGTCATTGTTTTTGAATCACCTGATGTTGAGTTGAATAAAAAAGCCGCCGAGGAAGTCGCTCAACGCATTAACAAGCGCCCGGAAGAAATTGCAGAAGTTTTTTTCAAAATCGATTTTTCGCCTCTTTTGGCCAAGGTCATCTCGGATTCACCGATTGTGGATAAGATGAAACCGCATCTTTTGCTCTATGAAGATGAAAAAAAGTTAGAAGAAATCTTAGAAACTGTTCGAGCCCAAAAGAGCATGCTTAGTGGAGAGCAATTAGAAGATGCTCAGACGGCGGGAGTTAATTTGAATTCCGTCCTGGAAGGGGCGCTCAAGAAATTTGATGAAGTAGCCGAGCAGCGTGGTTCTGGCAATACGCTTGATGAATTAGACTCCTATGCGGAGCGTATGGTGGAAGATCTGCACAAACTACAAGATGAGTTAGGTGCAGAAGATAATCGTGAGGTGAAGGTCAGTGATCTCGGCATGGATAACTTCGAGAATGAAATGGATGCGCGGGTTCGTCAGGACATGGAGCGAGAATTAAGTCAACTAGATGTTACAGAGTATCTTTCATTCGAGGATGGAAAGTTGTTGTTGATGATGTTGACTCCAGGTGAAGGAAACCAGGATAGCTTTGCACCTTTTGAAGTAGCTATCAGTAACCTCCGTTTGCAAATTCGTGAAGTAGAGCAGATCTACCCTGGTGTATCGATCGGTCTGACGGGTGAACCTGTTCTTTTAGATGATGAATTGAAGCAAAGTGAAGCAGATATGATCTTTGCAGCATCCTTGGCATTTGTTCTTATCGCACTCATTTTCTTTATTGCGTATCATGAAATTGTACGGCCGTTACTGGCGTTGACCGCCTTAGTCTTCTCTCTTTTCTGCTCACTTGGCTTTACTGTGTTATCAGTGGGTCATCTCAATATTATCTCTCAGGCCTTTGTTCTTATGCTCATGGGACTGGGAATTGATTTTGGCATTCAAATTCTTGGACGTTACGAAGAAGAGCGTGTACGAGGTAAGAACGTCGAGGATGCGATAGCTGTTGCCATTAGGCATACGGGCTCTGCGGTGCTCATTGGAGGTGGCATCACGGCAGCCGCCTTTTTCACCATGTGTTTCAATGACTTTAAAGGTCTGGGAGAAATGGGGTTGATAGCTGGAGCTGGCATTATTTTCTGTCTGATAGGTAATCTGCTTCTCCTGCCGGCATTTCTAGTCCTTAAAGAGCGAGGTTCTAAAAGCAAAATTCCTCAGGGCGTACAGACCTTGGGAAAATTTGGGGTGACTTTTGATAAAAGAATTACGACTCACCCCGGTATTGTTCTTGGTATTGCCGGACTTATTACCATGATAGCAGCATTACAAATCAAAAATGTAAAATTTGACTATAATCTTTTAAATCTTCAACACCCTGAGATGCCTGCTGTCAAGTGGGTACATCGTTTGCTGAATTCGGATGTAGATTCTTTTACTCCAGGAATTATTCTCGCTGATGACTTGGAGGACGCGAAGGTTAAGACCGAGAAGTTGCTTGCTCTACCAACGGTGAAACATGTGAATAGTCCTATCCGGATTATGGAAGAAATGAAAGCGCAGCTACCGGATGAATTTCCTAACCTGATTGAAAACTTCTTGCCTGAGAATCAGGAAACCAAACTACTTGTATTACATGATCTAAGACGTGAGTTGGATTCTTTTCAACTGAATCTTGATGTGACTTCCCGTTTGGATGTTGCAAAAGCCAAACAGCACCTTACTACTCTGTTGCAGTATTCTAAAGAAGGCTTAGCGGAATCACGCAAGGTTCGTCTTGTGAGTGGTCGTGCTAAAAAAGCATTGAAGATTTTTGAAGAGCTTATTCCTACGCTTGAACAATCACTTAAGCTTCTCTCGGAATTGGATCAGGAAGAAGCCTCACGTCGATTGTCTCAATATCAAATCAAGTTATTCAAACGTATTGAACAGGAGTTTGCCTATTTAAAGAATATGGACCTGGAAAATGCCGTAACACCTGATTTTGTTTCTGCTCAGGATATTAATCTTAATAATATGACGCTGGAGGATTTGCCTGAAGAGTTAAAACGTCGTTACATTTCACCCAATAAAAAAATCCTTCTGGAAGTCGTTCCCAAAGAAAACATTTGGGAGCGTGAACCGAATGAACGTTTTGTAAAAGATCTCAAATCAATCGATCCTAATGCGACAGGAACACCTGTGCAGTCTTATGTTTATATCAAAACCTTAAAAGATAGCTATGTGATAGCAGCATTATGGGCCTTGCTGGCTATTGTTGTATTAGTAGGTTTGCATTTTAGAAAGATATCCAGCGTATTTATTACCTTATTACCTCTAGGTGTCGGCATTATCTGGACACTTGGAATTATGGGGGCGACCGGCATTCAGTTCAACCTGGCCAACATCATTACATTGCCTTTGGTAATAGGTATCGGTGTCGCTTACGGAGTGTATGTCGTTGATCGTTATGAGGAAGAGGGAGAAATTTGTCTTTTTGGAGGAAGTACCGGTAAAGCTATTTTGTTATCTGCTATGACAACAATCATTGGCTTTGGATGTATGATGACAGGAAAATATGTGGGACTTGTGAGTCTTGGTATGCTCATGTCCATTGGCATTAGCTTTTGTTTTCTGGCCAGTATTATTATATTGCCGCAGGTACTTAAACTCACAGAAGACCAATATAAATAAAAACGGATACTGATATGATCAGATCCGTTTTTATTTAAGGTATTTTATTTAAATCTTAAGCTTTATTGAAACCGTTTATGCAACGGCGTTAGCCGCTTCCCGTTCGGCAAATTCCACATGAAATTGCTCAGGTGATGGTGCCGGACCATTGGTATGAGTGCGGCCCCAATAATGGGTGAAGGTTTCACCATTTTCTTTATTGTTAGCAAATTCTTCTAGGTAAGGCCTGATCTTTTCAGGTATTTCATCATAAGTTATGGTCTTCTCCTGTAGTCCGCCAAGGCGATGGCCACAGGAGGAACCTCCAACATAAAAGGCATACTTCTTTGGAGCACGTCCTACGAATGAAAAATCCGCATTATAAGGGCGCGCACAGCCATTGGGGCATCCAGTCATACGAAAAAGAATATGTTCATTATCCAACTTTAGCTCACGAATGATATCGTCAATTCTATCCATGAGAGGGCCAAAAGCGCGTTCACTTTCTGCAAGACCAAGACCGCAGGTGGGCAAAGATACACAAGCATGTGACATTTGACGTGCCTGGGTTAATTCATTTTCCGTTTTCATACCATTTTCCTGAAGTATGGCATCGATTTCGTCTTTCTGTACTGGATCAATATCGTGGAAAATAATATTTGTATTAGGTGTGATGATGATGGGTAGATCAAACTTTTCACAAATTGTTCGGATAGCTGTACGCACGTTGACCCCATCCTTATCAATCACTCGGCCTTGTGAAACCCAGACGCTACAAAAGAGTTTACCATCGCCCTGCTCATGCCAGCCGAGATTATCCGCAACTGTATCCCATTGTAGCTCTTTAGCTTTTTCTGTGGGGGCATTGATTCGAGATGCTACTTCTTCACGAAACCATTCGATGCCACGTTTTTCTATAAGATATTTTAAACGAGCCTGTTTACGATCTTCGCGGTTACCATAATCACGCTGTGTCGTAATAACAGCAATACAGGCTTCTACAGTATGTTCACGTTTTACATAGAATAAAGGCTGGGCCAAAATAGGATGCGTTTGAACCTTGCCGTGGGACATGCCGAACCCACCGCCAACAAGCAAAGTATATCCCTCAACTTTTCCCTCAACCACATGAGGAACCAAACCGAGATCCTGCGTGTAAATGTCTACGTCATTGCGAGGAGGAACAGCAATGCCGATCTTAAACTTACGCGGTAGATAGTGTTTTCCATAAATAGGATCTTCTTCAACAATTTCTTCATCACCGAAATCAACGGGTTCTCCTTCAATCCAAATTTTGGTGTAGGATGATGATTTGGCCATAGTCACTTCATTGAGCTCATAGGCAATTTTTGTGGCATCATCATGAGCGATATCTTTGATGGGGGAGGCAGGTCCCATAGTGTTACGCACAATATCCCCACATGCACCCCATGTCGTCATACCACTTTCACGGATACTGTGGATGCATTCTTTTAAGTCGCCTTTGAAGATACCGTGCAGTTGGATTCCCTGGCGTGTGGTCAAACGGAGATCACCATTCCCAATTTTTTCGGCCACTTGGTCATGAATTAAATATTGCTCAGCGGTAATACGACCGGCCGGCATCTTGGTCCGTACCATGAAGCTCCACTCTTTACCCAGTCCGGATTTCCGTCGCTCCATCCGCTTATCACGGTCATCCTGCTGATAAGTGCCATGAAATTTTAGAAGTTGATAATCATCCTGAGTGAAATGATCTTTTTCCTTATCATTGAGTGTCGTAATGATTTC
>JBCCWR010000040.1:0-17816 GCA_039193385.1 Verrucomicrobiota bacterium
GGCGATTCTGCCAAAAAAAAGACCTAACGTGGCCAGCAAGGTAACGTTGTCTGCAAGTAACCAGAATGAGTAACCATGTCTTCTGGCAAAAAGTAAAATTGCCATCATAACCCCTATGAAACCACCGTGACTGGCCATGCCGGATATGCCTCCGCTACTCCAAAAGTCAATGATACTCAAAGGATTGTGGTATGTAGCGTCCCAATCATAAAAGAGGCAATAGCCGAGTCTACCGCCAATAAGGACTCCCAATATAATCCAGATGATAAAATCAGAAATTTTAGCCTTGTTCAAAGGAGACCATTTCCAAGTATAGAATTTGTTTAATCCGATGTAGAGAGAAAGGAAGCCGAGTATGTAAGCTAACCCATACCAACGGATGCCCCATTCATCATTAAAACGAACGATAAATGGATCCCAGTTATGCACCCAGTAGTCAGCCATGTGTAGCATGCTACTTTAATGCACGATCGTAATAAAAACATCAATCCTTGTTGAACTTGCATGAAGCACTAGGGCCACGACCATCTCTGCAAGATCTTGAGATCTTAGTAGTAGAGACTTTATAACCAACTTTTTGTATCACCTTTAGATAGAACAGCGTTGTCTCGAAAATTTCTTCTCCTCAAGCTTTGACACATCTGACTCACCCTCTATTGCATCACGAGGGCTGAAGATCCACATGAAGTCAAAATTTTGAGCGATCGTAGGCTAACGCTGAGACTGCATCCTTTTGCTATAAAATCTAGCGAAGGCCTTTATAAGTGTTACAATTCAGCGTCATTTTAAGGTCGACTTATTAGTTTTTATGGTAATGTATGTAACTTATAAAAAAATTTAACGATAAATAAAAAGTTAGGGTATTAAATTTCAAGTGAATTAGCCGAATGCATATGTGGATTGAAGGAAAGAGCTATTTTATTAGGTCAGGGAAAAATTTTGCTCATTTCGAGTGAAAAGTTTTACTTGACGATTTCTAAATTCTCAATAAGTTGCATCGCCTTTGTTTCGTAGAACAAAGTATAACAGTTACCAGGAGGTAAAATGAAGAAAAGAAAAAGTGGAACAATTGATATCACACCAGCATTAGCGGTGAAGGTTTTTCATAAGGAGCGCCCAAAGAAACTCGGCCTTACAGCTACGTTAGTAGCATCCAATCTGATTTGGCTAGGCTTTGCATCTACTCTAGTGGCTTTGGTCTGGGGGACGACTAAAGTAGGCTCCACAGTCTCACAAGTATATCTTAAGGAAAAAGCACGCTGGGTCTCAGAGCACAAATCGAATCAGGAATATATTGATAAACTTAATGAAGAGATTTCCCGTATGGTCTCGCTGCATACAGGTACACCAGCAGATGTCGTCAAACTTGCATCTATTATCGAATCCGTGCTTTCCACTGCTCAAGGACAGCGCCGTGAATTTCTCCGTTTAGCCATACCTGTAGCAATCCACACACAGGTCCGTTACGAAATTCCGGCTTCTGGATTTTTGGCGATGTCGATTTATGAAAGTCGTTATGGAGAAAGTGATTTGGCACAAAAGGCCAATAATTTCTTTGGCATAAAAGCGTTTAATGATTGGAAAGGGGATAAAGTTTTTATGCCCACTGTAGATTTAGGACAGCGCACGATGGCATATTTTCGCAGCTACCGTAGCATAAGCGAGGGTTTTGATGACTTTGCTACTTTCCTCTCTAAGAAGCGTTATGAAAAAGCTTTTGATTATACAAATGATGGTATTGCCTTTGTTCGGGAAGTTTTGAGATCAGGTTACTGCCCTGACCACGATTATCTGGATCACATCAAAACGATCATGCAGCGTCATAATCTCCGAGAGCTGGAAAAGATCCTTCAAAAAGGTAAAGATACGCCTTACCAAAAAAGTTGGACAACCGCTTCTATGAAAATGGATGAAGATCAGTCCATTCTTTCTGGATACTAATAAAATAGAAGCTCAAGGCTACAGGTATCTATTTACAAGAGATTTATACTTGTAGCCTAATGGATTCAATAGAACCTTAATCAACAATGATTTCAGCCCACTCTGGTAGGCGATTTTCTAAATTAAGTTTCTCCAGGTAATCCATATCTATGGTCTGTAAACCTGAGGCATTAGCGGTAGTGATAGGATGGTTGCTGCCTAGCAACATGCTAGCGGAATGAATGGCTGTTAGTGCACTAAATTTTGTTTCTTGAGCATCACTTGGATTATGATGGTATCTGATGGCTTGAACAATTTCAGAAGGTATTCCCCAAAGTTGCATCAAGAATGCTCCAACTTCAGCGTGATCAATGCCAAATCGCTCTTTTTCAGCCTTGATAAGATTTACTGGATTCATCTGACTTTCGTTACAAAGGCTTCTATAATCAGAAGTAAAGTTGGTTATCAGCACAAGTTGTCCCATATCATGTAAAAGTCCTGCAGTAAAAGCCTCATCCTGCATGGATCTATTCGTTTTTTCCATTTGTGCTATCATGCGCGCCGTTTGGGCAACTCGCATACTATATTCCCATAGGCCAGGCAGGTTGAAATCTTTCAATTTTTCTTCTTCATATTGATCAAAGATATGCAGAGACAAGACTAAGGTTTTAATGAGTTCAATTCCCAGATAAGCAGCAGCTTCTGCAGGATTTGTGATTCGTTGAGAATGACCGAAAAATGCGGAGTTTACGAGTTTGAGAATTTTAGCCGTCATTCCAGGATCTTTACCAATAAGCGTACCGATATCCTGAATATTAGAATGAGGGTCATCAAATGTGTCTTTTATTTCAATGTATAGTTTGGGAATGGAGGGGATGTTATCTAACCCCATTATAGCATCACGTAGTCTGTCTAACTGTTGTAGATTTTCCTCGGTTATAGCCAGGTGTATACATTTGACTAACTCTTTAGGTGGGTAAGGCTTGAGCAAATATTGGTGAGCAACATTAACGCTTTTAAGTGCATCATTCAGTTCAGCAGGACCAGCATGAATAAATCTTGCAGTGTACGGAAACTCTGTGCGGACTTTTTTTAATAAAGTGGGCCCATCCATATCCTGAATATTCATATCAGAAAGGATGATGTTATAAGGGTTTGTTCTGAGTTGATTAAGAGCTTCTTTTCCAGATTGGGCTATATCGACTATCCATTCGGGTTCTAATTTTTTGATGCATTTAGCGAAGGTTTCTAAAACCTGTGTAGAATGATCAACTAATAATACACGTTTATACATCAACTTCCCTTATCATAGAATGTGAATACAACACAACGGTCGTTCCATTAAATATGCTATGTATTCGGCTGAATAGAGCACTTAAATTAGTGATATAATATTTTGTATCAGTAGAAAAGAGGTCTAAGTAAATTACACGGCATGCTTCAAGCGTTCGGCAATCTGTTTAGGCAGGCCGACGTCCAGAATCTTCTTTTGTGTTTTATCTAGATCATAAGGGATACGTCTATGCTCTATAGTATTATGGTGAACATCAAAGATAACATAGCTTGATTTCCAGTTATGATCGCGTGGTTGACCTACAGAACCGACGTTTACCAGATATCGGGCATTTTTCTTAAGTTGAACGGGGTGCTCATGATTTATTTCGCGCACTTCTTGATCTTTTTCGTAAACCTGCGCTACGTGTGTATGACCAATAAAACAAACTTGTGTAAATTGATAAATAAAACTACTGCTAGCTTCTAATGAGTTACATATGTAATTCCAGTTTTCAGGGTCATCGAGCGAAGCATGTACAATGGTAAAACCGTGAATACGTTTTTTAAAAGGAAGTTCTCTCAAAAAGGTTTTTTCTTCATCGTCAAGAGTGTCTCTTGAATATTGAATGCCTTCTCCTGCCATGGAGTTATAGTGTTCAGCCTCTCCAGTCATAGAGGCCATTTCATCATGATTGCCCATGACAATGGGACAACCTAATTCGCGGACTACACTGAGACATTCTTTGGGATTAGCATTATAACCAACTACATCGCCGAGGCATATGGGATGCGTTACTCCTAGACGTTCCATGTCTTCAAGGACAGCAGTCAGTCCTTCCAAATTGCTATGAATATCGCTGAAAATTCCAATCTTCACTTTTAGTTAAAATAGGTACAAATAAACCAATCCATTTGTTTTGTTACAAAAATAAACTTACTAAGCCTCTACGAATTTAGGATTAAACCTAAATTCGAGAATTATTCAAAGTAAAAGCTTTGATAGTTGAGGCTTTTACAAATCTTCTTCAAAGTTTGCACCCAAGGTAAAATTCTGCTTTGATGATCAAATATGAGATCGGACTTCGGAGAAGTGTTATTAAAGTTTTGTCTGAGGAAACTGTCGGGTTGTTTTATTGTGGAGAGCCAGGGGAATAAAGGGATTATTTATTTAATCGAGGGTCTTGTTGTTCATTCTGAAGTTAATCATCTTACTGGTCTTACCGCTTTCCTGCAATTTTTCACATGGCCATCCCCAGATCGTTTTGAGTGGTCGCTTAATATGGGGGCAAAAGAGCAGACCATGGCTTTATCCTATGAAGCTGTCGTGGTCATGATTTCTTATGCTGAAAATACGATTCTTGATCAAGACTCGGATTATGAAAGAACTCGAGAGCTACCTTACGATGATGGAACGTTAGTTTTAGAAATTCATTCGCAGAATGGGATGATGCAATACCCTATCCAAACAAAACAAATCCGCGTAGGACGGTCTGTCACGAATGATCTGGTTATAAAAGATCCATCCGTCTCACGTCGCCATGCTTTCTTAACCCTTTTTCAAAATGGTTTAATTGTGCATGACCTGGGTTCTGCTAATGGAACGTATGTGGATGGGGAAGCGATCTCGCTTTGTAAACTGGAAAAAGAACACATTATTATCTTTGGAGATGTGCAATGTAAGCTTGTCGAGCGCACGGATGGGTTATCTCGTGTTACAGAAAGTGAAAGTCAAGATGCTGTAGCCAAGACGAAACGTATTCCTCTTTCATTAGTTAAGGAAGTTCAGGATGAGTACCATGCTCAAGCTCATGAAGCAGCACAGGGTCTTAAGCAATAAACATAGATTATACAGTTTTACTCTCGTCGTCAGGTTTTGGAACGGGATCAAAACCGTATCCACCCCAAGGATGACAACGGCAGATTCTCTTTAAAGCGAGCCATACGCCTTTGCGCCATCCATGCATTTCAATAGCTTGGATAGCATAATTGGAACATGTGGGCTGATAGCGACATGCATGGCCGAAGAATCTAACCAGCAGAGGGGATATTATCCATTGGTAGATTCGCACCAGAGCTATTAAAAGGCTACGCATATATCATGAAGATTTTTTTTGACATGAAATGGCAAATTGCATCATTGCTCTACCCGCATTAGCCAGCCCATTGCTTCTGTTGGGACTAATATGCTGCGTTACTCCAGCGTCTGCCAGAAAAGAGGGATCAATGCTAAGGATGTCATCTGGTGAGAAGCCACTGTAAAAATCGCATAGTAACGAAGCTACTCCCTTGGTGATGGCGGCATCCGCATCACAATTATAAAAACATTTACCTTCTTCAAGCTTGGGAATGATCCATAAGTTGGACACACACCCTTCGATTTTAAATGCATCTATTTTTAAGCTGTTATCGATTTCAGGTCGTTTCTTGCCTTTCGATATGATGTAGCTGAGGCGCTCCATAGGATCATCAATCAATTTGAGATTGTTAATCAGCTTGTTCTTTTTCTCCTCAATGGTCATACCGTGAAAAAGCTATCACATGTAATGATAGCTTTCATGAGAAATTTTGTGTACCCAAACGTATATTTCTAAAAATTATTTTCATTCTCAAGGAAGCCTTTTAGATGACGAATGCGTGTCGGATGACGCATCTTACGAAGTGCCTTGGCTTCGATTTGACGAATACGTTCACGTGTTACTTTAAATTGGCGGCCGACTTCTTCAAGAGTGCGTGAGTAGCCATCGACGAGCCCGAAACGTTGCTCAAGAACTGCGCGTTCGCGTTCGGTTAACGAATCGAGCACGTCTTTGATTTTTTCCTTCAAAAGAGCGTAGGCCGTCATATCTGAAGGGTTTTCCGCGCTCTTGTCTTCAATAAAGTCGCCGAAGGTTGTGTCATCGCTATCACCCACTTGAGCTTGTAATGAAATAGGTTGTTGCGCCATTTTTAGGACAGCACGAACGCGTTCAACGGGCATGCCCGTTTCTTCAGCTACTTCTTCCGGAGAGGGTTCACGTCCAAATTCTTGAACGAGCTGCTTCTGTACCCGCATCAGTTTGTTGATCGTTTCGATCATATGAACAGGTATACGGATAGTTCGTGCCTGATCGGCAATACTTCTTGTGATAGCCTGACGGATCCACCAGGTGGCGTAGGTTGAAAATTTATAGCCGCGTCGGTATTCAAATTTTTCAACCGCCTTCATGAGTCCCATATTGCCTTCTTGAATAAGGTCTAGGAACGAAAGCCCTCGGTTGGTGTATTTCTTAGCTATAGAAATAACCAGACGAAGGTTTGCTTCTACCATTTCGGTTTTAGCGCGGAGTGCTTTATGCAGCCAGGACTTGAGTTCTTTATGGTCTGATTTAAATTGTCCGATGGGCATGCGAGCGCGCAGCTCAAGATCGGATAACTGCTGGGAGTAATGACGCAGATCTTCCTGTTCGTCTTTCTTTAGCTTCTTTTTCCCTTCAAATTCGTTGATATGACGCCTCAGGCTGTTCATCTGCCGGTAATAGTTATCGCAGATGTTAACGAATTCTTCCGTCACTTTTTGCTTGTAGTAGAACTTGGGGTAGAACTTAGCCAAGGCATTGTTTGCTTTGGTTAGTTCTTTCTCATATTTAGTTTTGCTGGCTGCACTGGAAACTTTGAGGGATTTTTCGTAAAGATCTTGAACCTTCTTGTTCGCGTTTTGCACGTTGCGAACGAGATTTTTTAAGGTCTTCATATATTTATCACGACCTTCAATCTTTTTATCCTGAATAACTCTGTCGAATCTTTCCCTTCCTTGTTCCAGTTTTTCTGCCAGTGAAATGTATTCATCCGGCATAAAACCAAAGCGATGGAGGAAAGTCTGAACCATGGTCTCAGCATCTTCGATACGTTTGGAGATCTCCACTTCCTGTTCTCGGGTCAGCAGAGGCACCTGACCCATTTGCTTGAGGTACATACGCACAGGATCATCAAGTATGTCCAATTTCTCAGCACTGGGTTTTTCTTCCTCCTCATCATCCTTGTCTCCGGGAATTTGTTTGTAACGGTCGACATCAGACGCATCAATCACATCGATCTCAAGATTACGTAAAAAGCCTAGGATAGCTTCTATCTGGTCTGGATTATTAACTGAACCTGGAAGAGCTTCTTCAAGATCGTCATACGTCAGGTAACCTTGTTCGCGTGCTGTTTTGATTAATTCGCGGATACGGCTTTGCCATTCAGGATTATCTGACCAGACAGAGGAAATGATATCTTTTTCGGAATATTGGCTGGCATTGAGACTAGCGGCATCTTTCAGGGCTGCCACCATGCCATGAGACATGGCATTTGCATCGACAGTGCCCTGCGGAGACTGAGTTGCTGGAGATTTTGAGGCATCAGCAGTAACGGTAGATTTCTCTTTACTGTTCTTTTTAGTAGCAGCTTTAGTTGCCTTCTTAGCGGTCTTTTTTGCAGCTGTTTTACTGGTTTTTGAAGTGGTTTTCTTATTCACGTTAAAATGCGCTAAACTTCAGATTTTCAAATATTTTCGTTGTCTGAATAATTCTAATAACAGCCTTGTTAAGCAACAACGAGCCTGACAAGTTAGGTTCGTCATCTGCAACTGTCAAAGAATTTCTAGTAACAAAGATAGCTTTCATGTGAATTGATGACAGAAAGGCGTATCAAAATGACAGGTTTAGCTTCAATCACATTGATATCTCGGTCATATGCGTCTTTAGGCAAAATACTGCTTTTGATCTTGATGGAACGATTGCTGATTCAAACAAGCTTGAGTAACTCGCGTTGTTTTCTAGAGAGTTCTATTTGTTCCTCAAGGAGGCTGTTTTGTTCTTCGTCGGATGATCCGGTATGTTTGAGAGCTTCGCTAATGAGTTTGAGCCGACTGTTGATATAACGCAGATGAATTTTCCGGCAGGCATGTATGAGATGATTTTTACAGTGGTCATCATCAAGGTCTAGCGCGTCGAGTCTATTGAGTTGCAAAGAGCTAATAAAAGTCTGTTGTCCCGGCGATAATTGTTCTACAAGACTTTCAGGCCCTTCCCAGGAGTCATGTGCATTCATTTCAATGATTTTAAGCAGAATATCGCCCCCTGCCAGATCCATTAGCCAGTCAGGATGTACAATACGTTGTAGTTCGGGGATAAGTTGCTCCCGTCCCAGCACAAATTCAATCAATTCGCCAATAGCCGGTTCTGGCGTAAAAACAATGTGATGTACCTCTTGCTCAAAAGATTCTGATGTTTTTTCATACTTGGGCTGGAAGTTTTTTTTCTGCTTCAGTCGATGGCATTCAGCCTTGAGCGTATCAGGGGAGATATTCAACCGGTATGCGGCGCGGCTTAGATTTTGTTCACGCAGAGTGGTATTGGGTAGTTCGTGTAAAAGTTTGGCTGTTTCTTCGATAACGGTCCGTCTTCCAGCGATTGTGGCAACGTCGTGCTTTGTTTTTTGTAGATCAACGAAGAAGTCGATGAATTCCGCACTGCGATCAAGGATTTCTTTGCGGAAAAAATCAGCACCTTGTGACTGAATGATGGAATCTGGATCATGGCCTTCTGGCACAAGCGCGATGCGCAGTCCCAGATCGCTTGTTCCTAATGATGGCGATGCGGTCGCTTTGTTATCACTCGCAGTCGGGTTAAGAAAAATGCGTGCAGTGCGTTCCGCAGCATTTTGTCCTGCGCTGTCAGAATCCAGGCAGAGAATAACATTGGCGGTAAGACGACGAATCGCGCGGCAATGCTCTTGTGTGAATGAGGTGCCTAGAGGAGCGATGACATTGGTAACGCCATGATCATGGCAGCGTAAAACATCAATTTGTCCTTCACAGATGATCGCGCAGTCTGCATCCAGAATAGGACGCTTTGCCTTATCAAGACCGTAGAGCACACGGCTTTTGGTAAATAAAGGCGTTTCGGGTGAGTTGACGTACTTGGCAGTTTTTGCCTCGGAATCAAGAATGCGTCCACTAAAGGCGATGGTGCGTCCACTGTCATTACGGATAGGAAAAAGCAGGCGTCCGCGAAAGCGGTCATAGACCCGTCCTTGTTCGTTTTGCACAGCAAGTCCAGCTTCAATCATCAGATCGGAATGATAGTTACGGTTTTGAGCCCAGCGGAGGCAGTCATCCCATGTGTCAGGCGCATAGCCCAGACCATACTTTTCCACCCATTCTAGAGGAATGGCACGGCTTCTTAAGTAATGTCGGGCAGATTCTGCTGCGGGGTGTTTCAGTAATGTCTCAGACCAGTACCGCTGAATGTGATCGTGAACACTCAGTAAGCGGTCCTTTTTTTGTTCCTGTTCCCGGTCAGCGGGATTGTATTCCTCTTTTAGTCGAATACCTGCCCGTTCTGCAAGACGTCGGACAGCTTCTGGAAATTCTAGATTCTCATAAGCCATGAGAAAACCAAAGACGTCGCCGCTCTGTCCAGAGGCGTAACATTTAAAAAACTGCCTCTGCGGGTGTACGCTGAATGAGGGTGTCTTCTCTTTCTTAAATGGACTTAACGCCCAGTAGTAAGCCCCTCGGCGTTTGAGCGGGATGATGTCTCCGATAACATCGATGATGTCCACCGCCTGCTTTACTTGCTCGATTTGCTCTTTGCTGTACCCCATATTTACAAATAACAAGCTAATGCAGAAACTAAAGGAAGCCTTTTAAGAGCCCAGCTTGTTAACTTTCTTTTTAATCGTCTCGACGTTCTTAGTCGCTTCGAAAGATGCCTTAATAATCTCGCTCTTTATTTCTTCATCATTGAGCCCAGGCAAGGCGGGATGAATTTTCATCAGCGTCGTGGAAATTTCGTTGCACGCGTCTTTGATAACCTGAATGCTTTCTTCTTTTGTCATAATGTTTTTCTAAATAAAGCAAATCAAGAGCGTCGCATAACTCATGGAGCGAGACAAGATTCAGAATGACGATGTTTCTGTGACAGCAAAAATTGCATTGTCGCTCTTTCTTTTCTTGCTCATGGCCTGGTTCTCTCCATAAGTGAAGCTACTTTAATTTCAAACGAGCTCATTTTACTCACAAGGGATTTTTTGTCATGCCATTACCCGCTGCAGCCGTACCATTAGTCATTAGTGGAGTTAAAGCTCTGCTCAAGTTTCGTCATCGTATGGATGATATCTTATCCATGAAAGAGGCATCGGCAGATTTACCTTTTTTACTGCCCGATACACCTATCAATGACCGCGATGCGTGGCAGGACGTCTATCTTTTTTTTCGAGATCATGACAGCGTCGAGTCTATCTTAGTCCAGAGCAATGCAGGTGCGCTTTTGTTGAAATTGAAAGGTCAGGAGGTTGAAGATGCCTATGGACGCTTTGCGCAGGCTTATGATAATGGTGAATTGCAGGCCAGTCCGGAACGGTACGGTCAGGAGCGTAAATTGCTCTACACACTTTACTGTGAAGCCAAAGGCGTGCCGACCAAGACATTTGGCCCACGTCCACAGGATAGCTTTGTTCAACAATCGGGGCGAGAAGGAGGCTACAGTGAAGAGTTTGTTCTTAGTTATTACATTTTAGAGTCCGATCGTCTCTCGAGAAACCCAGCCTGGACGCGGGTGATGTTAGCAACGGCAGATACATTGCTTGAAGTGGCGGGAGAAAATGCAGGTCTTTTTGTTTCCAATCCCAAGACACGCAACATGGTTTCCAGTCTTTTGCATGAGTTTGCCGTGCGACGCGACTGGGATGATGCCAATGGAGCTTTGATTTTTAAAACAATGCTCGGTTCATCCCTTATAGCCATGGCAGAAAATCCTCCCGAGCGTATGTCCGGCAGTCAAGCCCTTCAGCCATTGTTCAAGGCCATAGCTGACGCTCGTTTTGATCCTACGGTGGGCGATGACTTTGTGGCCATGTTGATTTCTCAGGAAGGTTTTAAGGATCTCGTATCCCGTTACATCACGCATATAGCAGAAGATACTTCCTTTCTAACGAAGAGTGAATTTTTCGGTGAAGTTTTGAGTGATACGCTGCGGGAGCTTGGCCAACGGGTCGACGATGTTGGTCAGAACCCAGGCTCTCTTTTAGGTGTTCTTGAAGTAGCATTAACAAGTTCTGCGGCTAACGTTGCAGGTGTATTAGAAAAGAAAGTGGATGGCTCTCCTTTGATGGTGGCTGTGTTGAATTCTGTCGCGGAGGCAGTTAAGGACAGGGGAAATGACAGGGTTTTGCTGGCCGGAATCCGGGATGGTTCATTGGTGCCAGCCGTATTTAAGACAGCATTGACCGGCGTAGCAGAAAACCCTCAACTCATCACCAGTCTTATGGATACAAAAGTCTACGTAGGCGAAATCCTGGCTGGAGTTGCAGATGCTCTAGCTGGATTTGAGGAGGGAGCCAGACCTACGGAGGGTTTGCTTGCCCGGACGGCGGTAAACAGTTTAGAGATTATTTCAAAAAGACCGGAACTGCTTGCTAAAGATCGACCGTTTTTGAATAAGATTCTGGCGGGTGTTTTTGCCAGTGGAGCCGAGGCATTTCGTGATGGTGTAGGCGCGGAAGATTTTCTGGATATTACAGACGCCGCCATAAGCAGTGCCGTGGAAAATAGGGGCCTCATTCAAATGGGCCATGATCGCTATAGCTCACTACTAACTTCCGTTGGTTCTGTTCTAGCCCGCAAAAAAACGCGCGACCTACTTGGTCCTGGTGGTTTAAGAAGCGGTTTTCGCGCGATGTTATTTGCTATTTCATCTAACCCAAAGGTATGGGGAGAAAAATGGACAGCGCAAATGGCGGGTAAAGCTCTCAGCGCTTTTCTGGAAGGTGCGGAAGATGATCCGACACGCTTGCTCAATGGCTACCGCTTGATCCAGGCCATGCAGGTCGGAATGACAGAGTTAGCGCGCCGGGGTGATATCTTGGCAGAAAATCGCATTCAGACAGATGAAATTAAAGAGCTGGTGAAGCTTGCACTTGAGCAGGCACATGACGAGATAGGTCGTAGCATTGATGGCGAGAACATCGTGAGCTTTTTAAGAAGAACGATGGTGAGTGTGTTGGACACCCCTGTTGGCAATACTATGCAAGAGAGAGTCAAAGCAGCCGTGGCGCATGCAAGTGTTATTGAAGGCAAAATGCCTGAAGGTGTTACTGTACCGCTGGTCTTGAGTTGATCGGCAAAAAAGCAAAATCAGGCAAAATTTAGAACAAAAAGTTATGAATTATTGGCATACGGGTAAAAGTTTAGTTAGAGCAATCTTTACCCTCATTATTTTAGGTGCGTTAGTCAGTTGCGCGGTTGTTACGCCGAAAACGAATGACCTTTACCAGGTTCATTCGATCTATCAAAGAGAGTTTGCTTCGTTGATGGTCCCTGCGCCGGGTTCTAATCTCAAACCAGATCCTTCTACAAGTTTTAATGAAACACTGGTAGCTATTCGTAATTACAAGGCAAAGTACGCTGGCCTGCCGGAAGCGATGCATCTGACTGTGTTGGAAGCCATGATTTATTTGCAGTCTCGCCAGTTTGGTATGGCATCGCTCTTACAACAAGAAGTGAGTCTTGCAGTTGAGCATCTCCCTAGTGGAACAGGTCGCCCTGTGCGTGACCGTCTGTTAGCTCGAGCTTTTCCCTATTTGCTTAAAGGTTGGCAAGTAATAGATAGAGGCGGCACAGATCCGCTAAGAGAACTGGCCTTCGCCGTGGAAGGTATTCGCCAGGTATTGCGTCAGGAAGTCGGCTGGACAGAGAATGGCTTCAACACAGAAAACACAAACTATTTTTTTGGTGCGGATGATGGAGGTATTTATGTGGCCACCTCCGCTGCTATTTTTAATGTGCATATTATCTCCCTTCAGGCATTGAGTCCTTCTGAACCTGCGGCTAAAAAACTTTTTGCCGAAGGAGCGGCTTTGATTGGGCCATTTCTCAGTCAGTCTGAGCGGGCTGCCTCATCCAGTTTGCAAGGGAGTTCTCAAGTGCGCAACTCGCGTCTGCGCTATATTTCCTGGTATTCGTATTTAAATAAGAATAGTCAATAGAAGAGAAGGGTTGATAAGATCTTTAACTCTGAGATTTTAAATGTGGCTATGGGTTCATATCTATTCTGACTGTGCTGCGTTGGATGTGTTCCATCGTGCAGGAATTTAGAGCAGATCTCCTTCGAAATTCGTGAGCAGAACCTAATGACAGAGATCACAGGTGCCGTAGAGAGTAATCTCGTGTGAATCAACTTTGAAGTTTTTGGGAGCTATTTTTTCTACTCCATGCGCACAGTTATTCAGGTCATAGACTTTCTGGCAGATGCGGCATACAAAATGATGATGGTGTGGGAGATTAGTGGATTCGTAATGGGGTGGTGCTCCACCAATATTGACTAGGCTTGCCTTATTACTTTGGATTAGTTTTTTCAAGCCTCGGTAGACTGTAGCTATACCGATGTTAGAAACTTTTTGCTGAGCTAGCTGCAGAATTTCTGCCGGAGTCAGAGGGCGTCCAGAATTTCTCAGAACTTCTTCAATGGCGTCCTGCTGTCGTGTCCGGCGTTCCATTTTACCAATCCTACGGCTGCAGTGCGGGCTCTTGTTCTAATGTTGTCTTGCTTGAATGTGCTGGTCTGGGAGGTTGTGCTTTTAAGCCAAGTGAGCGAAGCAACTCCATGTCTTCATGCTCAGCAGGATTTCCAGCGGTGAGAAGTTTGTCTCCATAAAAAATTGCATTAGCACCGGCAAAAAAAGCCAGAGCCTGCGCTTCTCGTGACATACGGCTTCTACCTGCCGAAAGACGAACCTTAGCTGCTGGTATGAAAATGCGCGTTGTAGCAATCATACGAATCACCTCGAAGATATCGACTTGTTTCTCATCTTCGAGGGGTGTTCCGGGCATAGCCATCAGGCAGTTAATAGGTACACTTTCAGGCTGTGGATCCATGTTGGCTAAAATCTGCAGCATCTTTAAGCGATCGTCTTCACCTTCGCCCAGTCCAAGTATACCCCCAGAGCAAACTGAGATTCCTGCCTTCTGCACGTGTTTTATGGTGTTGAGTCGATCTTCAAATGTGTGCGTTGAAACGATATTAGGGTAATGTTCGGGGCTGGTATCGATATTATGGTTATAAGCAGTGAGCCCGGCTTCTTTAAGGCGCTGAGCCGCTTTTTCTGTAAGGCTGCCCAGAGTGACACAAACCTCAAGGCCGAGTTTGCTAACTTCTTCGATCGTCTCCAGCACCGTTTCAAATTTTTGTTCTCCTTCTTTGACGCCTTTCCAGGCAGCACCCATGCAAAAGCGGGTAGCGCCATTTTCCTTGGCTTCAAGTGCTATAGGAAGAACTTCATCTGCACGCATGAGCTTCTCCTTAACGACCTGACTCTTGTAGCGTGCACTTTGAGCACAGTAGGAGCAGTCTTCACTGCAGCCACCAGTCTTAATGCTCAGAAGTTTACAGAGCTGGACTTCGTTCTCAGTCCAGTGTTCCAGGTAAGTGTTGCGTCCACGTTGAATCAATTCAAAGAATGGTAGAGCGTATACGGCTTGAATTTTTTCAAGCGTGATTTCTTTCGTCATAAGCATGAAGCCCTTATTAACCTTTAAATTTTTGTTAATTTTATGAATTTATAAACGATAGATACTTGCAAAGCCTTTGTTCTCTAACAAGGACAAAAGGTTTATCTAAAAATGTATAGCATGAGGGGGCATATATTTTAAAAGAGGTTATTTATCAAACCACAGGCATACCTGTGGCATTGATATGATAGCCTGCCAGATAATTGATTTTTGCTAATCGCAAAAAACAGGCAGATGGAAATAAGGCCTATTTGCATGACGCATCAGACACAGCAAATTGACTGTTTTGTCATCAAATTGTCATAATAAGTTTCCATCTTTCCTAAGTCTGTAATAGCAACCCGAGTTGGGATGTATCCGGATTTAGTCTGGTCTTACAGGCAACAAAAACTAAAAAGAGGTTAAACTTAAATGAATAAACATCTGATTCAAGCTGCTGCGTTTGCGGTAGCGATGTTCGTGGGTGGTTCGGTATTCGCTTCTGACAACGAGGCGTTGGTAAACGCACTTGTTAAGAAGGGGATTCTGACCGGCCAGGAAGGTGAAGAGATTCGTTCTGAGCTTTTGACTCAGTCGCTCACTTCAGCTTATGGAAAATTTAACACAAAAGCAGATTCTGCTGTAGTCAAACTGACTTTATTCGGAGACGTTCGTCTGCGTTATCAGTGGGAAAACGACGGAGGTAACTTTGGTGACGTTGGAGGTAACAACGATCGTTCACGTTGGCGTTACCGTTTGCGTGCTGGGGCGGTTTATGAATTTACAGATAACTTTAAATCTGTAGTTCGTTTTGAAACTGGCGGTAGTAACGATTCTACAAATACCAATTTTGGTGGATATTTTGATAAAACCAACGATGATATCTATGTTGGTCAAGCTTATCTTGAGTGGGAAAATAATGATATTTTCGACTCTGGTCTTGTAGATTATGCAAATTTCGCATTTGGTAAGCAAAATATGATCAAACGTTTCATGATGCAGAAAGCATGGTGGGATGGTGATATTAATCCTGAAGGTATTACAGCACAACTAGGCTGGGATGATATTTTCACTGATGGTCTTGACTTCACATTACGTGGAGGTGCATTCATTACTCATGAAGTTCGTGAAGATCGTGCTCCTACTTCGGGTGACAGTGACTCTTTCCTTGGAGTCTACCAAGCAGAAGTTAAATACTCATGGGCTAGTAAGACTCACTTTGCATTCGCTCCTACAGCACTTATCGAGTTTGGTGATAAACAAGCTCAGGGTATAGGTGGTGAAACTATGGAAAATGGCGGGTCTGTCGCGTCTGAGAATGAGTCAGATGCTTCAGGAGAAATGTTAGTTCTAATGGTTCCTATGCAATTTAAGTATAAAGCTTTTGGGTTTTCTCAGAGCACATATGGTACGGTAGGTTATAATCTAGATGCTGGTTCTAGAGCTGATTTCGAAATGGCTTCTGGTGATGATGCTGTTGCAAATGGAGAAGGTGGACTATTCTTTAACGTAGGTCACAAATTTGGTAAGGCGAAAGAGAAAGGCACATGGGAAATGGGAGCTGAGTATCGCTACATCGAAGAGGCGGCTTATACAACTAACCTTGTGGACTCTGACTGGAATAAAGCTGAGCGTGGTGCTCACGGTGTAGTAGTTAAAGCTAAATATGCTATCACAGATAACATTTATGGTGGCGTTGCTTGGTTACATGCACAAAATCTAGAGTCTGATGACGCAGAAGATCCTGACTACTCTAACATCGTTCAGGTTGACCTGAACTGGAAATTTTAATCTAATTTAGTTCTTTGGTCCGCCCCGGTTGTTGCCGGGGTGGATATTTATAACAATTATAACAAACGAAAAATCCAACCAAACTCAGGTGCGGTAAGAATTCCGAAAAGGGTAATGAGAAAGTTAAACTTTTGACGGAAAGACTGCCTGAAACTTAAAATAAAATAATATGAAAAATATCTTAGTTGCTCTGTTCGCTGGTCTCGCTATCACAAGCGCGGCACAAGCTGAAAAGATCATTATCAAGGGTTCTGACACTCTTGGTGCTAAACTCGTTCCTCAGCTAGCTGAGGCTTATAAAGTGAAGAACCCTGGCACAACGTTCGAGATTGCTGCTGAAGGTTCTTCGACAGGTATTGCTGCGGTTATCGATGCTACAGCTGACCTTGGTATGGCTTCTCGTCGTGCTAAGACTAAGGAAGTATCTAAAGCTGCTTCTAAAGGGGTTAAAATGTCTCCAACAGTTGTTTGCTACGACGGTATCGGAGTCATCGCTAACCAAGGTAACCCAATCAAGACTCTTAGCCTTAAGCAAGTTGAGCAGATCTTCACAGGTGATGTTACTGACTGGAGCGCAGTGGGTGGTTCTGGAGGTACTATCTCTATCTACACACGTAACACTTCTTCTGGAACATACTCCAGCTTCAAGAAACTGGCTATGAGCAAGCGTGACTATGCTGGTTCTTCTCAAAAGATGGCTGGTAATGAGCAGATCGCTTCAGAAGTTGGTAAAAACCCTGGAGGTATCGGTTATGTTGGTATGGCTTACCTGAAGGCTCCTGGCATCAGAACTGTTCCTGTAGACGGAAGTCTTCCCACAGTGGCTAACGTTGTTTCCTTCAAATACCCAATCGCTCGTCCTTGTTTCTTCTACACAAATGGTGGACCTCAAGGCGAAGCTAAGAAGTTTGTTGACTTCATCTTCACTCCTGAAGGTAGCAAGATCGTTAACCGCGTAGGTTTCGTTCCTGCAAAGTAAGCTGACGGAGCTTGATTTTTGTAAAACCCGCTGGGAGACAAACAACCTAGCGGGTTTTTTTGTGTGCGTAAGAATGAGAGATGTGGAATAAGATTGGGTGCAGAAAAATTCAGACCCTATGTTAAGGACACCTACGGTAATCTACTATGACTATAAATTTGCTAAACCCCACTGTTATTACTCTAATAAGAGAAGATTTCACTACCTTGCTGACACAACTTCTTTTTAAATTTTTACTTCATCTTGGGCTACCGGAGGTATCCTTAATTTCCCTTTTTCTCATTTTTACGAACAAAATAAAAAAGTCATTGTCACCAAATAGTAAGATAAAAAACACAAGAATTA
>JBCCWR010000041.1:0-17137 GCA_039193385.1 Verrucomicrobiota bacterium
CTCAGCGGGATGTTCGGTTTGTGTACTTTCGGTAGACCGTAAAACAATGGAGGAGACGGATCGGAGGGGTACAGGGATAAGTACTGTGCTCTCGATAACCTATTTTCAGGCTCGTGAGCCAAATTCATGTATCGCCTCGTCTCGTATGCTGTGCAACGTGCGGTTTGGTTCAGCGACGTCGTGAATTAAAAGAGGGAGAAGCCGCTACCTGCACACGCTGTCATCAGACACTAGAGCAGCGCAATGATGCGAACATCGTTAATGCCATGATTTTATCTCTGGCAAGCTTATGTCTTTTGATACCTTCCAATATCTTTCCTATTCTGAATTTTAACTACAGCGGGCAATGGAAAGAGAACTGGATTATCTCCGGCTTTATTCTGCTATATATTCAAGGCAGCCCCATCACAGCCTTCATGGTCTTTTTCACTAGTGTCTTGGCTCCTATTATGTTGCACGTAACGGTTCTGCTGGCCTGCGGTTCCATTTTATTCAAAAAGCTACAAGGTATTTCCAGAAAAATCTGGGGCTTTCTCTTTGAATTTAAAGAATGGGGCATGCTGGATATATTTCTAGTTGGCCTCGGTGTCTCCTGCATCAAACTACTGGGTATGGGGGATGTATCAACACGACCAGGTCTCTACTGCATTTTCGGTTTTGTACTCGTCTCAGCCTTTGCTACAGGGCTACTTGAACCCAAGACCGTCTGGAATCGCTTACGCAGCGAAGGTATCGAGATAGCCAAGCGCTTGAAAAAATCAACCACCCGCACTGTAAGTATGACCTGTCATCATTGTGCAACCGTTCTGGATGTGCCGGAAGGTGAAGAAAATGGAAAATGCCCCGTTTGCGGAACAAAGCTTCATACGCACCATACCTATGATTTCACTCAGGCATGGCTCTATTTACATTCCGCCACCTTACTCTACCTACCGGCCAACTTACTCCCTGTGATGAATATTTCTATTAAATCAGACATTGGTGATTATACCGTGATGGGAGGTATAGAGTACCTATGGCATCATGGTGACTACCTGCCTGCTGTCATCGTTTTCATAGCCAGCATCATCGTTCCCGTTGGAAAAATTCTGCTTCTTTACTGGCTTTTCTTTACCCATAAATCAGGCCGCAGCACCCTTTTTAAAACCAAAGTTTTTCTCTGGGTCAAAGCTCTGGGGCGCTGGTCGATGGTCGATATTTTTGTGCTTTCTGTCCTCGTAGCCTTAGGCCAGCTAGGCATAGTAGCAACCGTAGATCCTAAAATAGGTGCCATTCCCTTCTGCGGTATGGTCGTCTTTACCATGCTGGCAGCTAATTCTTTTGACCCCAGATCATTTTGGATCCACCGCCCAGGTGAAACAACATCAATAAAAACCGTAGAACTTAAAACCACATGAGCCACGAAAATCACCCTGAAGCAAAAATCCATCAGAAAAAAGGTATTCCTTTATTTTGGATTGTTCCCGTATTGGCTGTATGCATAACGGGATATCTCATTTATCAAACCATTTCTGAGCGTGGTTTAAAAATCGAAATTGTCTTTCCGGAGGTTAAAGGACTCAAAGCCGGTAAAACCTCTATTAAATATGAGGGAGTCACCGTCGGTATGGTTGATGACGTTGAACTGAGTAAGGATTTAAAGAACGTCATCGTAACAGCTCATATCTATAATTCTGCACGTGAGCTGGCCAGGACAGATAGTAAGTTTTGGATTGTTTCGCCTCAAGTCGGCATCGAAGGCATATCCGGTCTGGATACCATCATAGCGGGTAACTACATCGCTGTTCAAGGAGGTCAGGGAGAACTCGCTACTCGCTTTAAGGGGCTGAAAACAAAACCAAATCGAGATCCCAACTCCGCTGATCTCTACCTTAAGCTCATTTCTAATTACATGCCCTCAGTTCAGGAAGGCTCGCCTATTCAATTTAAAAAATACAAAATTGGTATCGTAGAGAATCTTGAATTCAATCCGACTACGCTTCAGTCAGAAATTGAGATCCGCATTAAAAAAAGATACAAAAATCTTGTACGCGAAAACTCTGTTTTCGCCGATAAAAGCGGTATCGATATCAATATTTCCCTAAGTGGCGTCAATGTTAAATCAGACTCTGTCATGGATGTCTTATTTGGTGCCATCATGGTGGGCACACCAGACCAGAAATTCAACCCAGCTCCATTAGCCAAAAACGATATGACCTTCACCCTCTATCCCTCGCCTGAGACAGCACTCAAAGCGACGGCCAAAATGGCCAATACTACTGAAGGGCAACATGCTTATGTCATTCAACTCATCTTGGAAGACGGCTCCGGGATTATCTCGGAAAAAACACAACTACGTTACAAGGGTGTACCTATCGGTCATGTTCAGGATATGGAGTTTTCGGAAGACGGCACCCAAGTACTGGCTAACGCGACATTGGATAGAAAATTAAAGCATCTGGCTCAGTATGGCACCCGCTTCATCATGGTTTATCCTGAAGTTCAGCTCAAGGGAATGTCCCGCTTGAACTTTAATCCTCAAGCTCTGATTGGAGCTTACATTCGTGTCGAAGATGGCGCCGGAAGCGGAGAACCAAAGGATCAGTTTCATGTCAGTCACTATGAACGTGAAAAATTCCAGCCTATGAGTGGCCTTCATATCACTTTACTGGCACATCAACTTGGCAAGCTCTCTCAAACTTCACCCATCTACTATCGAGGTGTTCAGGTTGGGCAAGTGGAAAGTTTTCAACTGGCATCCGATGGTTCAGCCGTAGAAATTCAAGCTGTTATTGAAAAGCATTATGCCCCGCTGGTTCGTAGCAACTCACAGTTTTGGAATAACAGCGGCATCGACGCACAAATCAGTCTTTGGGGGGGGGTCAAAGTGAAAACTGAATCTTTCTCCAGCGTCTTTGAAGGAGGAATCAGCTTCCTCACTCCGAACAATGACGAGATGGGCCCAGTCGCTGAGGATGGCTCCAGCTTTACCCTCAATGAAAAGCCCGACAAAAAATGGTCCAAGTGGGCTCCCAGTATTCCCCTCGACCCGTAAGAACCCTAAGATCCATAACTGCATACACAAGCAGAGCGCGACCTAGTTGCTAATCTGTAGATTTCAACTATATATATATAAAGGGAACGAAATTATGGCCAAGCCGAACCAACAACTCATTGAGAAACTCAGAGAAGCCGCAGAGCGTATTGAATCGGGATGCGATTACAACTGGGGAAACGTCGGTCGATGTAACTGTGGCCATCTGGCGCAATGCATCAGTTCGTTAAGCTCCGCAGAAATTTACCAAAGAGCCAACTTCCAAATCTTGGAAGAATGGACAGAATACGCACAAGGCTATTGTCCACAAAGTGGCGCACCGATGGATCTCATTATCGATACGATGCTTGAGATCGGCCTGGAATTAAGCGATATCAGCCATTTAGAATATCTTTCCGATGTGAAAATTCTACAAGCGTTACCGGGTGGTTTCCGTCATTTAAGACGAGGTCAACGTCCCGATGTGGCTATTTACATGAGAACATGGGCAGGACTCTTGGAAGGCAAGCTTAAGGACTTAGAGCACAAATCACGCCCTAGACTTAAGCAACCTCTCAAATCAGCTAAGAGAACCACAGCTTCCAAGCCAACTCTCGCTCTGGCTTGATGTTAGCAGCGAGTTCATTCTTATTTATAAGACTGCTTCGACCTATGACTTATAACCTACGGCCTGCCCTACCAATGGCACTCCATTTTACGAACCAAATGAGACCGCAATCCGGAAATAGAGGAAGTGGCCATCACTCATTACATTCTGGTTATCTGTCGGGACTATTATTAAGAATGGTAGGATGCTAAGTTAACTAGGAATCTTTTGCAGGATCATCACTGCGGTATTGCTTTCTTTCGCTAAGTTTCACCGGAATGATCCATTTTTTTCCAGAGCGAAAGACTTCCAGTTCTACCACATCTCCTGGGGAACGACTGGAAATCATATAAGTAATGTCTCTGATTGAATCGACGGTCTCTTTGTTGACGGAGAGAATGACATCTCCCACGACAATACCGGCCTCATATGCCGCTTCCTTCTCTATCACTTTTTGAATCAACACACCCTTGTTGGTCTTAAGACCGAGTTCGCTCGCCTTTTCCTTGCTTAAAAAAGCACTTATCACACCTATCGAACCACGCCGCAGTTTACCTCCGGTGACGATCTGCTGCGCGACGTGACTGGCAAGATCTATGGGTATAGCAAAATTAATGCCTATAGAACCCCCACTTGTTGAGCGAATGGCTGTATTAATGCCTACAACTCTGCCCAGAGCATCGACCAGAGGGCCGCCACTACTCCCACGGTTCACGGCCGCATCGGTCTGGATAAAATTTTCTAGGGCAAATGTCTCTTTAAATCCGCGGGTTCGTCGCAGTGTTCTATCAATAATACGCAGGTCGGTTCGATTGAGCGCAGAAATAATTCCTTGTGAGACTGCCATACCGATCTGCATGGGATTGCCAACCGCAAACACCACATCACCGACTCTGACTTGCTCACTGAAACCTAAAGTAGCCGTCGGTAGATCAGGCTTGTCTATCTTCACAACGGCCAAGTCCGTCGCCGGGTCAAAACCGATGATTTCCGCTGAAGATTCCCGCCCATCATTCAGCCTCACATTGACCAGAAGCGTATCCTCCAGGTTATCCAGATCGAGATACGAGTTACCCTGCAGCACATGATAATTGGTCAAAATGTAACCATTCTCAGTGACGATGAATCCACTCCCGCTGCCTTCATCCACATATTGATAGACTAATTTTTCTTTAGTGTGTGACTCAGCTTCTTTGGCAGGTTTTTTATGACTGCCTGGCGTCTGCTCGGCCATCTTGTTTGGCCCGGAGGATATGGATGTGATGCGCACCGGACGTTTACTATTCAGCTCCCTTTTTACAGAAATAGATACCACCGCAGGTATGACTTCATCCAGCATATCGGCGTAGCTGACGATGTGTCCATGCGGGTTAGAACGATCCAGATTTTCGCGATCTATTTTTAGTTGAAAGCTTTTATCAGCCTGAAGAAGCAAAGGATTTAAAATAACCCAGAGGCAAAAGGCCGTGGCCCCTCTATTCAAGAAAAGTTTACCTAGTCTATCAAACATGTATGCATTCTCCTCTATCTCACTAAATAAAAAGTGCCCCTGAAACCAGGAGCACTTCTGTCTTACAAATCTATTTTTATCTCTAGCGTTTGTTTTTCAAAAGCGATTTCACGCTCGAACCTGCACAACTAGAGCTAGAACTAGTGACCACCAAGGCCACCCGTATCATCGTCATTGGCTCTATCTGGAACCGCTGGCGGTGCATCAGAGACATTAATCGTAATCCAACAAATGCGGAAATCTGCTGAAATATGGGCATTCGGCACAATCGTCAAATTACCATCGCTCACATACAGATCGCTTACCGTGTGTTGATCATAGTTATTATGGTAGTTAAAGTCCTGAACGTTAAAACCTTCCATAATTAGGGATTGATCCATACCATTTCGTGCTGAATTAGGGTCTGGGTCTCCCAGTTGGATAGTGATATCGTAATACCCTTCTGGCAAAGCAAACTCCCAATAAGCGCCTCCTGCATAAATCAGAGTGTCCAGCTCTTGGGCAGCATTGATATTCCGTTCCCGTGCGTGGGATGTCACATCCTCAGACCATCCATAACTCCATCCATTCTGTGCGCCATAGGCCGAACCATCATCGACGATGTAACCGTCAGGAACTTCTGCATCCGTCGGTTGAAAATTTATATGGTAAGGAGGCGAGAAGGGAAATTGTTGATCCATATCATATATATAAAAGAGTTGGTCGTCTATATTGTCCATCTCAGTCAACTGAGGGATGCCCACCACCCGGCATTCGTCATCATGCACCTGCGTGGGGTAGGAGTAGCCGAGATCTTCGTCATACAAAAAGGAGCGTAAGGCGTATACATCCGTAAAACGTTCATGGTCCACCGGTATTTTCATAAAGATGCTGGCTCCACCGTTATAAAGATCGCGCCCATCCCCTGCTGCTCGCAGCTCAAACTTACTGCTCCCATGCCCATCTCGGATATACACCGAGTTATGATTGCTTTTGCTGACAAAGGCGACCACGCACGCCCCCGTTTCATCTAAGATCCACTCATTCATATAAAAGCGCTCCGAGTCGGATGCACCGGTAGGTTCACCGGAAAGAAAGACTTTAGCTCGCACATTTTTGTCACTATCACTGCGTGTATGCCAGAAGCCACCACGACCAGCCGACTTGACGGCCACTTCGGTGATTTTTATGGGATCCCCCAAAGCGGAAAAGTCAAAGTCTGTCGGCCAGGGATCGCCCATTTCATCAAGCATAAGCGGCTCTGCACGCGTATCACCAGTATCAGTTCCGGTTATGGTCCGTTCGATTCCGGTGTCCTGGCTTTCATCCGTAGGCGATATGAACTCGCCATTCGGATCTGTCGTCGGAGTCTCAGGAGCGGGGGCATAGTTAGGATCCGGAGTTAAAGGGTCACCGCCACTTTGACCCTGAATATTCAGAAAAAAGCCATCCCGTGCTGCTGCGAGGTTAAACCCATTCCTAGGATCACTGAAGCCATAAGACTCCAGGAGGTTATTGGAAGCATCTGCTCCAGCCAGGAAATGGCTGTGATCTGTTGAGGTAATATAACCAACACGTGAGTCTCCCCTGCTTTTAGCTCGTTGCTTTATACCCCTTACAAGAGAAGCCACTAGAGATTCTTGATGGAATTCACGGGGATAAAGCCGCGGATCCAATCTGGCGGTGCTGTATTCAACATAATCCATCTTAAAACGCTGGCGTACATTGAATTTATCAAATTTTACGCCAACTTCAATCTGACCTGCTAGATCCATAGAAAATGATGGTGCTCCCCCTTTATCAAAGACTCCCATAAGTGACAGCTCAGCAAGTGCGATAGCAAAATAAGCTGATACTTTAGGAGCAAGCTTTGGCTCAGACCCTAGGGTTATCTTAGGTTTAACACCAAATTGAAAGACGCACTTTGAGTTCACAAAACTTAAACTATAACCATTAGACATAGTCATTCCTGGGAGGTTGGTAGGGTCAAAATCTGTGTAATCGTCATCCGAAGCCTTAACAGACAATACCAATGGAAGCTCAAATTTAATATTCGCCGCACTATTCGGATCTATGCCTAGAGACAACAAAAATACCATAAGAGCCAATGCCTCCGGGCCACCTACGGATTTACAGAAATCACCTACCCCATAAGACCACGTAGGTTTCACAGCAAACTCTAGATTTGTAAAAGTCGTAAAATGACTATTGCCATTCTGTACTAGATTTCGCCCCGTTGTGATAGCTGCACGTAATGTAACCTTCGGAAGGCTTACCCCTGGCTGTTTGCTAGCATCAATAATATCAAACTCGAAAGCAAATCTCGTGTTTGCAGAAAAAAGAGGGCTCGAAGAGCTTAACTTATATTGAGATTCTTCGAGCGTATAATATTTGATCTTTTCGGGAGCTCCTACTGGATGTGAATACAATAAGCGTATTGAGGAGTCAGTAGCCTGAGCACCGTGGGAGGAATAATTTGCATTACTAGCAGATGCTAGTAGATGCATGAATTCCTCTACTATCGCATTAAAAAACGAATCATCTTGAACAAGCGAAGCCGCATCATCGAGAAATCCCATGATCTCATTCTCCGCCATGTCTACATAATCCGATCCAATGTCAGTAGCCGTATCTTTAGCAAGGCTAAGCCACTGCCCTGGATCCAGAGAATCTAACTGATCTTTCAGATTGTTAATTTCATCTGCAGCGAAAGCCTCCGCATCTTCTGCAGCATGCTCGATGTCATGGGCATAGTCACCCATGGTGGCCACTACGGACTCCAACTCCGAAGCATCGAGCACGAACTTTCCCGCTTCTGTATAAAAGTGAATCAAGCCATCGCCGACGTGTTCTATATGCTTGAGCTGTGTCTCTGCTACATGTTCAGCACTCTGAATCTCGGAAGTGATGCGGGCATATTCTTCCGCACTTAAGTGATCAAGGAAATCCATAGAGTCTTCCCATGCTTCCCTACCCACAGTACTGTACACGCTGGAATAGGCGTCTTCGCCTATCTCCACAACATCGTGCACCACGTGGTTAACCGTGTTTTTAGCCTTTTTCCATACGGACCTGGCCTGACAATCTAATGCGGCAAAAAGAATAACAAGTCCCACCCCTGTAATTACAAACCTGGAAAAAAAGTGCCCCTCCAGAGAATGTAACGAACTAACATGTTTATATTTATGGTTATGTCTCATAGACAGGACACAAGATGGTAAAAGATTATGACATTTTAACGTCTTTTATTTAACGTTTAAAATTTATTTAAAATAATATTAGGTAAAAATGAACAATAAAGAGTGCTCAAGACCGTTTGTGTGCTTTTGTCTAATTTGAAGCGACAAAGATGGCTCTTAAAGGTGCAGAATGACCTTCTACCGTTTTTTCAGGATCAGAGGGATCGAGAAAATTCTCTAAAGATTCAAAGCGCATCCAGATTGTGCTGCGTTGCTCTTCGACAGTGGTCTTGGAAACATCAATGCAGCGCACGTTTTTATAACCAACCCGTTGTAACCAGCCTTCGATCATAGCTAAGGATGGAATAAACCATACATTACGCATCTTGGCATAGCGTCCACGCGGTATAAGCACTTCATTCTCATGCCCTTCAATGACTAAAGTTTCTAAGACAAGTTCGCCACCCTCACGCAAACAATCCTTGAGTCTCTGCAAATGCTCAAAGGGTGACTTTTGATGGTATAAAACACCCATGGAGAAAACCGTATCAAAGCAGTTCAAGCCGTCCGGCATATCTTCGAAGGCCAGTGGAAGAACCCATACTTTATGATGATTGATAAAATGCTGCACAGCCCAGAACTGAGAAACATAGAGCAGGTATGGATCAATGCCTACGACAAGTTCGGCTTCCTCGCCCGCCATGCGCCAGCAATGGTAGCCATTGCCACAGCCGACATCCAGAACGGTTCTTCCACCAAGCGGCTCAATACCGCCCTGCAAACGCCTCCACTTCCAGTCCGATCTCCACTCAGTATCAATATCTAATCCGTGAATATGGTAAGGTCCTTTTCTCCAAGGATGAAGTATTTGTAGTTTTCTTCTTAAATACTCCACTGTATCTGCGTCCGTTGATGCTGGAGCATTCGCCGTAACCGTGCCCTGAGTCAATTGAATTTCACCCGATTCCAAAACAGGTAGGTCAGTGATGGCCTGGTGCCATTCTTTAAGATGGCCGTTCTTAGCAAAGTCAAAAGCATCCGCAACTTGGGATCGCATTTGTAAAACCCACGCATCAAGGCCTCTACTCTCCAGCTCACGATAGAGGAACTCATAATCCCAGAACATTTTCATTTAATAGCAATCAGAGAGCAAAAATTAAAACATTGAAACCAGACTTCACAGAATTTGAAACCAGCCTCTTTCAATCGCTTTTGATGATCCTTCAATGTTTCAGGAATAAGGACATTTTCTAATGCAGTTCTTTTTTGACTGATTTCTAGATCGCTGTAGCCATGAAGTTTTTTAAATCGATGGTGCAACTCTGTGCTCAAATCCTGCATCTTTGAATGCTCAAAGGCGATTTTTTCCGAGAGCACAAATACACCTCCTGCATTCAAACCTCGATAAATAGATTCTATTAAACCCCGTCGTTTTTCCTGAGGAATGAACTGCAGGGTAAAATTCATTATCACCATAGAAGCATTTTGCATAGGCACGTCACAAACATCCTCACAACGTAAATCAACAACCGCCTCACTCTGAACCGCACTTAAGCCGGCACGACATTTTTCAAGCATCTCTGCAGAATTATCTACTGCCACCATGGTAAAATCTCGACCGCGTGTTTTATCCAGTATAGCCAGAGTGGACGCGCCCAGTGAGCAACCGAGATCGTAACAAAACGTATGCTCACGCACAAATTTCTCCGCCAGAATACCCACCATAGCCACCGTTGTTCTATAGCCTGGGACCGAACGCTGAATCATATCCTCAAACACATCCGCCACTTCTGCATCAAAGGCAAAAGCACTAACCTCGCTCCTGGGATGAGCGTAGATTTCATCTTTCTCTATCATGAATAAAACAGATTAGCTTTTCGCCCTCTCTAGAGAATCAAGAGGCGTAACGGTAACCTGGATGCCTATGCTGTGATCTCCACCACCAGTAACCGCCCCTTTGAGCATGCTGACATCACTATAATCCCTTCCTACAGCCACCGTAACATAGCGGTCATCACAAAGCTGATTGTTGGTGGGGTCCACATCAATCCAGCCAAACGCTGGCACATAAATAGAAACCCAGGCATGGGAAGCATCCGCTCCTAAGAGACGTTCCTGCCCGGGCGGAGGATCCGTCAGAATATAACCGCTCACATAACGAACGGGCAATTTCACTGAGCGTAATGCCGCAATCATCAAATGAGCAAAGTCCTGGCATACCCCAGCTTTCTTTTCTAAAACCTCATCCACAGGCGTCGTTACATCTGTAGCGGTAGAATCAAAGCTGAATTCCTGATGGATGTGATCAGCAAGCTTTTGTGCCACTTCCAGATAGTTCTGATCTGGCGCGATGAGAGGTTTGGCAAACTCTTTTACTTTATCAGAAATAGAAATCTTGGGAGATGCATGAATAAACTGCAGCGCATTGATGGTTTCAGGTTGCCATTCATCATTGATGCGATTGGTCACATCATTAACAACCTGTTGACAATCAGGAATGATGTTTGGCAGAGGAAGCTGTGTGTGCTGTACCGAGACCTCACTGTTGGCATCGACAACCAGTTCATTATGCCCTTCCTGAACTGAAAAAAAGGAAACCGTGTTATCAAAGTAATCCTTACGGTCATTTAAGTCACTGGGTTCTGGAGAAATTTTTAAATGATACTGGAGGCAACTTTGCACCGAACTATCCATAGGCTTCAGGTGTGCCGAGTGATGAGACACAGCCACTGGGTAAGCATAGCTGTAAATTGTCTTATGATGTATTTGATACCTGGCCATGGAGCTTATTTCTTTTTCTTGGCTGTAATGGAAAAATACTGCTTCCCGATTAAGTCAGACATTTCTGATATATAATCTGAGGTATCGTCATAAAAAGGCTTCATAGCATCTCTCTTTTTCGCATCATCTACCTCCAGGAACTTCTGCACGTCCAGAAGAAGCACACGGCTGAAGAGTTCCAGGGCCTTCCGGTCAATATCATGCTGAATATCTCTATCGAAGTGGGGTAGGCATTCCAAATGCTCTTTGATCGACTTAACCTGAAAGGCCAGAGAGCGCGGATTAGCTGTGTCCGAAACAATGAGATCCAAGACTGCTTCAGGCCAGATATTATTCAAGTAACGACGTCGGTAGGTAATAGTGCTATCAGCAAAATTTAACATATGGGACAAGAGGTATTCCTCATGCTCGGTCTCTGTTTCAAGGCAGGCATACATAACTTCTACCAGTAACATGGTTCGTTCCAGACGACGTCCAATATCCATAAAATACCAGTCTTGCCCGCGTGTGGTATTTTCTGCGATGGTTCCAGAGAATGCTGTGAGGCAGTCGAGTAATTTTAGTAAGTCATTGTACAAGTTCTCATTCAGCTGACTGTTTACTTTTTCCGTTAGAAACTCGCCTACAATAGGAACATCATCCAACACATAGGAAATGTTACCCGATATACGTTCTTTAACCGTATGTGAAATACGCTGTGTCTGTTCCAGCACGCTGAGAAGAGACTCATGACTGGCCCGATCCCACAGCAACTTAAGTGTCGTTTGCTCCACGAGCTTTATAGGACTGATATCCGCATCTTCTATATTTTTATAATGCAATAACTTATAAGGCGTGACTCCTTTAACAAAGGGGTACAAAGCCGCAATCTCATCTTCATTTGTGGATTCTTGAATAGCTCGCGAAATAACCAGAATGCTCCGCACCAGATTATCAGCACGCTCTACATAGCGCCCGAGCCAGAAAAGATTATCTGCCACACGACTGGGGAGGTTATCCTGAGCGCGCCGCAACATGCGTCCCCCTCGTGGACTCAAGGTCAATGGTTCCTCCTGCAGCGTTTCTTTCGAGCCGATGATCCAGACATCCTTACTCGCTCCACCATCCTGCACAGATATATTGTGGGATTGTATACTGCCGGCCACACGCCCCAAACCGCCCGGCATGAGAAAGCCATACTCTTTTTGAGGTAACGCCATAAAAAGCCTCAATAAAAAAGGCCTAGCCTCCAGTTTCTTTCCTTCAAAGACTGGAGTCGTCGCTTTGGTCACTATCTCTTGCGCAGTATATAGTTCGGGATCCTGTTTGATTCTATCAATGAGTTCTGCCCGCTCCTGCTTACTCAAACCCGGACCAAAGAAAGCATGATGAAATTCCTTTGTCCTGAAAGTCGGCTTAATGACAAGCTTCTCAATATTTTCTAAAACGTACGTGCACTCTTTCGGTTGACCACACCACCATGTGGCGACTGAGGGAATTTTCAGCTCTTCTCCCAACAAACTCCGGCAAATAGTTGGCAGAAAGGCCATCAGTGCGGGTGTCTCTATGACACCACACCCCGGTACATTCGTCACTGCCACATTGCCATGGCGAATCGCGCTCAATAACCCGGGAACGCCTAACAAGGAATCACTACGCAGTTCAAGAGGATCACACCACTCAGATTCCAACCGGCGAATGATCACATCCACCTGACACATGCCATTGGTCGTTTTAAGATAAACACGGTTATCACGAACGGTTAAATCAGCCCCTTCAACGAGTGCATAGCCTAAAGTTCGCGCCAGAAAGACATGCTCAAAATAGGTGCTGCTGTACGAGCCGGGGCTCAGTAAAACGATAAGAGGGTTCTCTTTTTCACGTGGTGCCAGACGTTCCATGACATCACAAAATTGACGAATGAAGGGATTTAATCTTTTAACATTCTGGAAGCGGAAAACATCCGATAAGACACGAGTGGAGACATAGCGATTTTCCAAAGCATAGCCCATACCGGAAGCCGCATCGATTCTATCCGAGAGCACCCACCAGCTACCATCCGGAGAACGTGCCACATCGGCTGTATAAATATGTAAGTAACGACGATTTCTGGGCAGTAAATTATAACAGGGACGCAAAAAAGAGGGGCTTCCCAGAACCAGCTGGGGGGGGTACTTCCCACCGCGCAAAAGCTTCTGCGGTCCGTAAATATCCTGCAGCAGAAGATTAAGCAGGTGCATTCTCTGGCTTAAGGCTTCTTCCAGCACTCGTAAATCGGATGAACCCAAAATAAGCGGAACAAGATCCATGTCCCACAAACGGCTATCATCCACTTCAGAAAACGAATTATAAGTTATACCATTTTCACGAATGATACGGCGAGACTGAGCCAGACGTTGACCCATGCCATCCAAACCAATGCGCGCCATGCTTTCGACGGTTCCATTCCAACTTTCAGAAACTTCTTCCGAGGCGCTCTTCCATTCGTCAAATTGTCCTGAGCCCACTTCATATTGATCCACCCAGTCACGAGATAGAGGTTTTTCTTCGGACATGGATTCCTGAGTATTTTGTGCAGAAGCCATATAAAATGTAACGACAGCTATTTTAGTGCCTAAAGGTTTTATCGACTTTGTCGTCCATAGGCAACCTGTTTAAATACCTCATTGAGAGACAGCTTCCGCAGCCGGGTCCACAATATCAAAAAACATATACTCTCGACTCAGTTTCAAAGTCAGTTTCTGCGTCATATGATGAATATCCATGAGAAAAGTATGAGCGTCGCTTTTAATAATTTCTTCCACAGACGCATAATTTAATTTGGATATCATCAAACCGCACATGCGTTCAGCTTCGTTAGAAAAATGTGTAATAGGACATTGAGAAATACCATGAATAGCTAGCTGCAATTCATTCATAGAGAAAAGCATAGAACGAGGAAATTCACGCGAAAGAATCATCAATTGCAAAACGTTCTTCAAAGTCAGGTCAGCATCATAAGTCTGCTGATAAGCCGTGCTGGCAGAACAGGCACGTAAGACAGCTTCAAGATTAATAATTAAAGTGCTGTCAGCTTCATCAAATAAAAACAAATGCTTTTTGCTATCCAACATACGCCCTGTTTTCTCCACGCGTTCAAGAAAACGTCCCGCCTTGATAAAGAGATAGCCGGTACCATGGTTGTACGTACCCTCTGTCGCTCCAACCAGTAGATTGGAAAATTCACGAACCTGACGTAACTGATCATAAAGCTCACTGTGGCCTACCGCATAGGATGAAGATTTAAATAACATGTGGTAGAGGCGATTGGTGATTTCCCACATCTCATCAGAAATCTGATCCCGCACCATACGGGCATTTTCCCGAGCCGCTATAACGCAACTTAAAACAGAGCTCGAGTTCTTACGATTGAAGACCAGAAAATCCATAACATTCTGATTATTCATCTGATCATATTGTTTATTAAAAATAATATCATCTCCCATACTGCCCAATATAGGAGACCAGAACTCATCGACAGGGCCCAGTCCCAATGTCTGTGAATCCAGCATCAGTTGAAGATTGGCCTCAACCATGCGCGCGGTGTTTTCTGCGCGCTCCATATAACGGCTCATCCAAAAAAGCGAATCTGCGACACGACATAACATCATAGATTTATCTCACTAACTTATGATTCATTCTTAACCACCCAGGTATCTTTACTGCCACCTCCCTGGGATGAGTTAACAACCAGAGAGCCTTTTTTAAGCGCTACACGGGTTAATCCGCCCGGAGTGATTCTGACCTCATCTCCATAGAGTACATAAGGTCTCAAATCGACATGGCGTCCCTCTAACTTGCCCTCGCACCATGTAGGATGACGCGAAAGTGAAATAGGTTTTTGCGCGATCCAATTGCGCGGATTTGCTTTCACAGACTCTTTAGTCTTGGCAATTTCCTTTTTACTGGCATGAGGCCCAACACAAATACCGTAACCCCCTGATTCGTTAACAGGCTTGATGACTAGCTTCTCCGCATTATCAAGGATGTGTTGCAGCTGCTTATCATCCATAGCCAAATACGTTTCAACATTGGGCAGCAATATATCTTCATCCAGATAGTATTTAATCATCTGCGGCACATAGGTATAGATGAGTTTATCATCCGCAACACCGGTACCGATTGAGTTTGCCAGACCAAGATTTCCTGCGCGATAGGCTTCAACTAACCCTCTTACCCCTAACAGGGAATCTTCTCGAAACACATCAGGATCTAAAAAATCATCATCCACGCGGCGGTAGAGCACATCAATCGGTTTCAACCCACTGATTGTTCTCATAAAGACTTTTTTATCCTGAACCACTAAATCTCGCCCTTCCACAATGGACACCCCCATATCACGCGCCAGGAAAGAATGTTCAAAGTATGCGCTATTATAAACGCCCGGTGTCAATACCGCGATATTGGGCTCGCTGACATTTTCTGGAGCAATATGTTGCAAGGTGCGCAACAAGTTTTTGGTATAATCACGAACACTCAATACACCCGACTTGAGAAAAAGACTGGGGAAAACATGTTTCATCAAACTACGGTTCTCAAGCATATAAGAAACGCCAGAAGGTGAACGGCCGTTATCTTCAAGGACATAGTATTGGCCATCATCGCCACGAACCATATCGGTTCCACATATATGAATGTAAATATCTTTAGGAACATGACAGCCGCAAAACTCAGGGCGGTAATGTTTAGCACCAAAAACAAGTTCTTTGGGAACTATGCCTTCATTGAGAATTTTCTGATCATGGTAAACATCATGCACAAAAGCATTGAGTGCGCGTATGCGTTGCTCGAGCCCTTTTTCAACCGCCTGCCACTCGCTGTAGGGAATGATACGTGGTATTAAGTCAAAGGGAAAGATACGCTCTGTTCCCTCATCATTATTATAAACCGTAAAGGTGATGCCCTGCATAAGCATAGACTGATCCACTGTCTTGCATTTACGCATGAAGTCTGCTTTAGAAAGCTTGGAGAGTTCATAACTCAGGTTTTTATAATGCGGTCTGACTTCTTGATCCGAAGAAATCATTTCGTCATAAAAATCATCCAGTCTATATTTCTCAACATCTATAACGGAATCACTTTCACTGATCTGTTTTTGAAATAACATAGGCTTTTTATTCTCCGTATAATCAAGTGGTATGGTCATTATGAAGTCCAGTTGAAAGATTTAACTGGTTCCCTCAAATCCAAAGTCATGGGAAATTCTACTGATTGTTTATCCCTCATTTCAACTGCCAAAGCTCCCGGACTATGCCCCATGGATTCAAAGCGGCTCAGTCTCCGGCTCTCTGCAGCAAGCGCGTTGACAGGAAAGTCTTCATAACCACGACCGCCCGGATGTTTCACATGGTAACGGCACCCTCCAATCGAGCAGTTATTCCATTGATCCACCAGATCAAAACGTAATGGAGAATGAATCGGAATTGTAGGATGTAACGCGGTAGGCGGCTGCCATGCTCGATAACGCACACCTGCTACATATTCTCCTTCCACGCCAGTGGGCGTAAGTGGTACACGATAACCGTTACAAGCCAGGGCATAACGTTCTTTAACTAAGCCGGAAAGCTTAACTTGCACTCTCTCAACAGATGAATCAACGTAACGCACAGTGCCACCCTCAGCCGCACTCTCTCCCAAAACATGCCAGGGCTCAAGCGCTTGACGCAACTCCAGCGACATACCTCGATAATCTACTTCTCCATACTTCGGATAACGAAAATCATAATGAGGCGCAAACCAGTTAGTATCAAAAGGCATTCCCCATTGATCCATGTCCTCACAAATATCCGTCATATCATTCATGACAAAATGAGGAAGCATCCAGCGGTCATGTAATTGTGTTCCCCAACGCGCCAGTCTATCGGGCTCATAAGATGATGCGGCCCGTGCACCTCACGACGAAGTCAAAGACCTTCACAGATGCCGACCCTTCCATGAGGCACCCCGGAGCCTGAATCGACGCGAGTTTCACCGTGTTGGTGAGGTGGTAGGGCACGCGTCGTCAGAGATGAAGAGAGGAATAAGGGGTGGGTTAATGGTCTCGATTGAAC
>JBCCWR010000042.1:0-17118 GCA_039193385.1 Verrucomicrobiota bacterium
GCCTTGCCCGGGCACTACAAGAACAGGACATCCCTTCATCTCTTCTCTGTGAAACATGGCAGACAAAAAACTCGCCCTTCAGCAAAATCCACACGCTTCATCAAAGAATCCACTGCATTCAAGAATTCTCCGAGATTGCTAACCGAAAGCTCCAGGAGCTTTCCAACAATCACATTATTTTTGCTATGGAACGGGGCATCTGTGCTCATGTTTACCGCGCTGGCGATGGCGTACATGCTGCCTGGTTATCCAGACGTGCAAATGCTACTCCTAAAATTATTAGACATTGCAAAAATATTTTTAATACAAAAAACAAGATTTACCGGAAACTTGAACAATTTACCTTCAACATAAAGAATACGGAGCAGATCATCGCTAACTCTGCCATGGTCAAAAATGATATTCTAAAATTCACCAATTATCCTGAAACAAAGATATCTGTTATCCATAATGGCGTTAAAATAGAACGCTTTTCGTCTGGCAATCGAGACAATGGACGTAAGATCCTAAAATTAGCAAAGAATGATTTTGTCGTTCTACTCATAGGTCATGGTAAAGAACGCAAGGGACATAGGCAGGCCCAACGAATCATCAAACATACACTTTGTCAGCCTAAACTTATCATCGTTGATAAAGCACAAGCGTGTCCTGTTGAAGATCTTTATGCTGCCGCTGACGTATTCCTGCTACCCACACTTTATGATCCCTTTGCTAATGTGACACTTGAGGCGATGGCTGCGGGTCTACCAGTCATCACCACCTATGCCAATGGAGCCTCCGAAGTCATACATCACTGTGAAAATGGCTTTCTCCTCAAAGATGCGTATCAAATACGCCAGGCTTCTCAAATAATCGACCAACTGTATCAATCAAAAGAGCTTCATGAAAACATCTCTAGAAAAGCCAGAAAATGCGCAATGAATTATAGCCTTGAGCAACATGTCAAAGATACCATTGGGCTTATAAAACAGATCCAGTATTGATAAAAACTTATTTCACAAAGTCTTTATAATCCTTCATCATAAGCTTTTCCGGACCTCTCGAAGGTTTCTTAAAATATAGTCCTGGACCATGGTGGATTAATAATTGGGCTAATATCTCTCGCTCTTCCTTTGATAACTCAGAGGCAAGCTCACTTAGAACTTGAACCATTTTTTGAACGTTCTTTTCATGCAAAGAGCTCATTTTGATAACCTCAGCCTGAAAAGCTTGTTTATCAAAATTGTCAGCCGTCATAATTTCGAGAATATCACCCCTAGTTTGCATAACTTCATCTCGTAGATCCATAGCTACGCTATGTATTTGCATTAGACGCGGTAAAACTTTTTCACCTAACTTAGCAGAAAGCTGTGCTTCCACATTGTGCTTATTAAATTCGGGATTGTATTTCCACCTATCAGCAGAACGGTGACCCCATTTACCTATTACCAAGCCAAGTAAGAACACGTTCAATAAAAGTGATACGATTAATATCCAAATGGTCTTATTCATAAATTCTCCCGTTGTAAGCAAAATAATCACTCCATGTTACATCTTTAGATTGTGTGAACATAAGTTCTTCCTGTTGATTATCTAGAATATAACCTGCAACTAATCCCAACAACATCAGACACACAGCTACAACCGTCAATTTAGTTGAGAATAATAGAGACCATACACTCAGTTCATTCTTACTTGCAGGCGTAAGTGATGCATTAATAATGCGGTCTGTCAGCCAAGGGCTAACTTCAGGCTCGCGTCTATTCTTCATGATATTTTCCAATTCTTGATCTGTCATAACGCACCTTCTAGTTTTAATTCTTTTTTCAAAGCACTTTTTCCACGCATCAAAAGTGACTGTAATGCTTTCAAACTAATACCCATAATCATAGCAGCCTCTTTATTACTCAATTCCTCATAAAAGCAAAGATTAAGAGCAGTCTGCTGCCTTTCAGGCAATAACCGGATAGCCTTTTCTAACTGTCGCTGTTGTTCCAGATTTTTTAAAATCTCTATTCGATCAGGATTTTCTGTTGGTATCTCAAGAAGGTTATCCACAAGTATAGGCTTACGCTTCTTTTTGTAGTCCAAAGCCAAATTTAGGGTAATGCGATAAAACCAAGTCGTAAACTTTGTCATTTTGCGCCTATTCCACATTCCAGATTTTCTCCATATGCGTAGAAAAGCTTCTTGTACAACATCTTCAGCATCACCTCTATCTCCCAAAACTCTATAGGCCAAAGAATAATATTTATCAGTATGACGACGAACTAGAACTGTAAAAGCTTCATGCCGCTGTTGGCATATTTGTTCCATCAGGTCTTCGTCGCTGTTTACTTCCATTTTCTTTAATAATCTTAATACTAAATTCAGTGAGTCAGAGTGACGCTGACTCACTGCAACAAAAGATTATGCTCTCTTTTTAGTCGAAAATAGTTCCATGTCCTTTGTCATGACGTTTCATCTTATCAAGCATTTTGGAACGATGACTTTGTAAGACATAAGCGACTGCTTGTCGTTCTTCTGCTGACCAGTCCTTTACAAGATCGATCATCATTTCCATCTTAAGATCAATCAGTTCATCTTTCAGTTTAAGCGTCTTTTCTGCCTGTTTACGAAATGCTTGTTCATCAAACTTCTCTGCGGCCATTAATTCACGCATATCAGAGACGTTTTCTCGCATCTCTTTCATTTTAGGAACAGCGTCTTTTTTCATCTGACGCATAGCTGTATGAAAGGCTATTTCTTTTTCTTCGCTAAGAGCCATTAAGGCTTCCTCTGGCATACGCTTGTCGCCATAAGGAACCCTAGCTTGAGTCGTAGCCAATCCGCCAATAAGGTACACCAGCACCAATACACATGTAATCATAACATTTTTTTTCATTACTTTTATCCTACTTTGAATTTTATATTTCCGAACCAATAGGGTTCATTCATTTAATACGACTCAGCTCTTCAAAGTCTTCGCTAGAAATGAAAAAATGATTCTTAGATAACTCTGGCATCTCATTCAAAGCAAGTTTAGTGGATCCACATTAACTGAAGCTTTGATGCCATCGGGCCAGGCAACACCACGAATTTCTTCATTCAAGATGCGACTTAATTTAAGAATCGCATTGGTACGAATAAAAAGATGATAGCGAAATTCATCACGTAATTTTGCTAAAGGCGCTGGACCCGGTTCGGGCACATCCGTTTTGCTGCTAGCATGACTTATTCTGGCTCGCACTTTTTTGGCAGCTTGACGAATGCAATATTCCGTCTTGTTTTCACTTTTGCCTCTGAACGTCACCAGCACAGCTCTTGCATAGGGCGGATACCACTCCGCTTTGCGAAACTCTAACTCCTGATCCTGAAAACCTTCTACATCATGATGACGTGCAAATTGAATAGCAGGATGAAACGGTGTGTAGCTTTGGATAAAGACCTCACCCGGAGTAGAACCACGACCCGCTCGACCCGCAACTTGAACCAGTTGTTGAAAAACACGTTCCGCCGCGCGAAAATCAGGCAACTGCAAAGCTGAGTCGCAATTAATCACACCCACACAAGTAACATTGGGGAAATGTAAGCCCTTGCTGATCATTTGTGTGCCAAGCAAAATATCCGTCTTTCCCGATCTGAAATTTCCCAATGCCTGGTCATACGCATTTTTACCTCTCATACTGTCTGAATCCATACGCTGCAATGTTGCCTCTGGGAAAAAAGCTTCCACAGCATCCTCTATTCTCTGTGTACCAACTCCAGCATACTTATACTGAAAGTGTTCACACTCGGGACAACGCTGAGGAATCTGTTCCTGGTGATCACAAAAGTGACAGCGTAACAGATTAGTTGTTCTGTGATAAGTGAGTGGTACCGCACAATGTGGACACTCCTGAACATGCCCACAATTCGGGCACTGCAAAGAAGTTGCATAACCTCGACGGTTAAGAAATAAGATAGACTGCTGTTTTTTTTCAAGTCGTTCCAATACAGCATCCCGCAAACGTTCTGCCAAAACCACGCCAGAAGCATTTTTATGCTGAAGCTTTTTATCACGCCTAAGATCAAGCACATGAATTGTAGGCAACTGAAGTTTTTCCACTCTTTGTGTTAACTTGCTGAGAATATATTTTCCGCTTTGTGCATTGTGGACTGATTCAAGCGACGGTGTTGCGCTTCCTAACACCACTGCCACATTCTGCATGGCACCACGCACCACGGCCACATCTCTAGCATGATAGTGAGGTGCCTCTTCTTGTTTGTAACTCGACTCATGTTCCTCATCGACAATAATGACTCCAAGATTTTGCAGAGGGGCAAAAACCGCAGATCGCGCACCAATGACAATCCTGGCCCGTCCTTCATGAATCATCTTCCATTGATCATAACGCTCACCTGCCGAAAGATGACTATGCAATACTGCAAGTCTTACAGACTGGCCTTCAAAGCGAGCACGAAAGCGATCCACCGTCTGTCCCGTCAAAGCAATTTCCGGCACCAAAACCAGGGCCGTATTTCCTTTTTTCAATACTTCATCTAACACCTGCAGATAAATTTCCGTCTTTCCACTACCCGTTACTCCTTGCAGTAGAATAGGTTGAGATTTCTCTTCGGCGCCTTTTGTTATCTCTTTGAGAATACATTGCAGGGCTATTTTCTGCTCTTCAGTTAGTAAAAGAGGCGTCGATTGACTAATCTCACCTGTCAATGGATCACGCTCCATCTTTTCTTTCGACAGACGCAGATACCCCTTATCGACAAGCGCATTGACAGCAGCTGGGCTTGTGGCTGTGTCTCGAATGAGTTCCGCCTTCCAGGCTCCACCACGTTTACGCGCCTCGATCCATATTTTTTTCTGAGCCTTTGCTTTTCCTAAAGCATTGAGGACTTCACTGTCTTCAAAATGGCTGGGCACGCTAACCCACAACTGCTTGCGTGAAGCGTCTTCTTTTTGACGAATGGTACCCGGGAGCACACCACGAAGCGCCAATGGAAAATCACAACAATAATAATCCGCCAGCCAACGGGCCAGCTTGACCAGACTGCTGGAAATTAGTGGTTCGCTTCCTATGACTTCCAAAACATCACGACACTTTTCAACTTCAGGATTTTCTGGAAAGGCGACGGCATAGCCCAAAGTAGTTTTACGTCCCCAAGGCACACGAAGCCTATGCCCCATCTCTATTTTGCCCACCATCGTCTCAGGAATGGTGTAATCAAAACAGCGATCTAAAGCCACCTCAGGCACAACACGCACATAACTCCTCGCTTGACTGCTCTCCACCTCAAACATAAGCAAAAATCTTACTCTCGCTGCAGCCGTGACTCAATCTCTGACTGTGACAATGCATTTGACAAATGATTCTGACGCGACGAACGTACCCACATGAAATATCTTTTCCTTTTGCTGATGCTTACACTGACAACACCAGTTTTTGCTCAGACTGGTTCTGAGTTTAGAACTCAAACCTCTAAACCTGAGGAAAAATCTTTCATTCAGAAAACTCCTGAAGATATCTCTAAACCTAAAGCCACAGGCATCATCGTTCAAATGTCCGAACATGGTCTGGAAGTCATTAATCCTATGGCTGATACTAAGCTTGGCTATGGTGAGCAAAACTTGAGCGAAGGTGTTGAAACAGATGGTCCTATAGGCAATGCACAAGATCGCAAGCCATTCCACGGTCTTCGTCTCTTCGGTTGGTTATTCTAGAAGCTTGTCCCAGCCACTGATTCGATACGTATTACACCGATTCGTCCATCCAGCCATCCATCTCTGTTCTCCGCGCTTCGGATCCGAATGATGAACCCGCCGCTGCAGTACAAAAATCGACTTATCCGCGAATTCATCTAAGGCAAGCTCGCCAGCTTCACTGCCTTGCATCTCTTCTAAAACCTGAAGCAGCCCCCAACCTTTACCGGCATAACGCTCATTGATATTCGTGCCCTCACCTTTGAAATTCACATAATCCATAAGAACATAAACTCCATGTGGATGAGTGGCTACACGATAGAATTGCTTTTTAACATGAGCCGCTTGGGATGATTCAAGTGTTGCCAAAATTTTATCTAAAGCTTCCTCCATCCTCCTTGCCGCAAAACGCGCCTGGGTTTTAATTGTCTCAACCAGAAAATGCCTGAGCTGTCGCATCTGCTCATTATTATATACTTTGTAAAAAGTTTCCCGATCCGGCCAGGGGGCGCCTTGCTTAACAGCCGTGCGAAGCCATTGAGGAACAGGATCACCCTGCTCAAGCATAAAGGCAACTACCTTGGGAAAACTTTCTGCAAATGGCCCTTCATAGCCGACTGGATACCAGATGAAGTGACCTATGCCCAAAGAAGGAAATTCCTCTCCCTTATTCCACATGGTCAAACCCTCTACTGTGCCTGAGCATTCGTTCTTCCAGATGCGCTTACCTATACGCATCGCATCATCATCACCCAATTGAATTCTTTTTTGCTCATTGGCCCATGCTATATCACTCAAAAAGACCACTAGACTCAGCAAACCAAATTGCTTTAAAAAATCTCTCATGCAGCCATCATTCCATACTTGTGAAAAATGTCACGACAGCCTTTGTTCTAGGTGCAGGTTTGGGAACTCGGTTACGACCGCTTACCCTTGATTGCCCTAAACCTCTATTGAAAATAGGAGGGCGCCCCATCATTACGTATGCTTTTGAGCATCTGCAAACGGTTGGCATTCGTCACATTATTGTCAACACACACCATTGTGCAGAAAAGTATGATGAAGTTTTTCCTGATAAACAGTGGAACGGCATTCCTTTGACCTTCAGCCATGAATCACCAGAAATTCTTGAAACGGGTGGAGGTATCCGAAAAATTTTCCATATACTGGAACAAAACCATGTTCAAGACGTTCTCGTCTATAATGGTGACATCATTACGAACATACCCATCCAACCCATCATTGACCGACATCTCGCCTCTAACAAAGAAGTTACCATGTCTCTGCGTAATCAGGATGGGCCTTTACACATTAACTGTGACAAGGACGGTCTTATAACCGACATAAGACATCAGCTTAAAGCACCCTCAGTAATGGATTGCCTATTCGCTTGTATTTACTGTCTAAAAAAGGAGTTTATTCATCGTATTCCACCTAATCAAAAAATTTCCATTATCCCATTTTTTCTGGAGTTATTAAAAAATGTCCAGGAAGGCAAAGAACGAAAAATTGACAGTATCGTCCTTAATGATGGATATTGGTCAGACATTGGAACACATGAGGAATTCAAAATGGTTTCCAAGCGTTTTACTTAGAATCTAAAATCACATTACTTCAACTTTCATGCATCAGTCCGAAGAACAACTTACCCATTTCACATTGGCTTCACTAAATCTTCCAGCTAATGCTTCAGTCAAATTTACCCCTATTTATAAAGGCGGGTCGGATCGACTATTCTTTCGCGTCCACATCAAATCCCAAGAGTATGATACGCGATGCATCCTCATTTCTTACAATAAGGAGAAAAAAGAAAATGCTCTTTATGCAAACCTGGCTCGTTTTCTCAAAGATATGGCCATTAATACTCCCGGCATCCTGGGCCATGATTCAGAAAATCTCATCATTTGGATGGAGGATCTTGGTCAGACAGATTTGCATAGCAAAAAAGACACCTCATGGACAGAACGCTCATCTTATTATAAGCAAGTTCTTGAACAAATTCATATTCTACATGATAGAGCTGTCCATGAAATTGACCAACGCCAGATTGCAACGCTTCCGGGGTTTAATCTAGATCAATACGAATGGGAGCATCATTACTTTCTAGAAAATCTTGTGCATGAATATTTTCAATTCACACTGGATGATCATGATACACTTTCTCTGGGAGAGGAACTGGGGCATTTAAAAAACACCTTACTTGTGACTTCTCCTGCTATCGTCCACCGCGACTTTCAGTCACAAAACATTCTTCTTAAAAATGATAAAACCTACTTAATAGATTTCCAGGGAATGCGGCCTGGTTGTCTTTTTTATGATTTAGGTTCTCTGCTTTATGATCCCTATGTTCATTTCTCAATCGATCAGCGTCTCGAACTTCTGGAGTATTACTACAAGCTTAAGCAGAACCGTACTCATAACTGGAAAGCTTTTTGTAAACACTTTCACGAAGCTGCTGCCCAAAGGCTGATGCAAGCTCTTGGAGCCTATGGATTTCTCGGCCTCAAACGTAAAAAGACAGACTTTCTTCAGCACATACCCAAAGGTTTAAGTAATCTCCAAGAAACGACGCAGCTTGCTGAGACCCTACCCTGTCTCAACGACCTCAGTCAGAAACTCATTGACTATCAGGAAATCAGAACCGCTTCTGTCGTCAACTAGAAAGGAAGATGCTTAAAGAGCTTCTTTACACCTTCATCAATAACATCCACTTTTTCATTCTCAGGTGCATCCGCCTCTGTGTTGAAAAACATTTTCAAGAGATTGTCTTTGTTCATTTTTAATAGCTCAGTGGGATTTAAATCATCTGATATTTCCCAACCGCTAATAGAGATTTTAGGATCACCTACAGTACCCGTTATTTTAAGAGGAACGTAATATTTACCATCGTCCGCTGGTTTAATTTTTACTCCAGTAGCAAGTCGCAAAGTATCAATCAGCAAGCCAGCATTCTGGGACATAAGAACTACATTCCCACTCATACGAATTTGTTCATTAAATCCTATCCACCCTGTTACATCAAACAGCACATCTTTAGAAGTAGCACTTAGTTTCTTAAATTGAATTTTACGCTCTGAAATGGCGTAACTCCCTCGGATAACATCAAATGCTCCTTGTTGCAAAGCATCCACATCCAGCAAAACTCCCAATAGCTGCATTTTTTTGAGCTTAGGCATCCGTGCCGGAACAATACGAAACGTTCCACTACCTTTTAGATCTTTGGGAGAACTAAATTTTCCCTGACACCCCAGTTCAAGCTGAAGCTGACCCTGCAACAATTCGTGATCTTGATCCAGGCTTTTCAGCATTTTGGATAACGAACTATCTTCAAGTTTAAGAGCAAACTCAAAATTGGGTTCCTTACCATTAAAATCTATCTCACACTGGCCACTTATTTTACCATCGTACGTATCTGCTGATATCTCCGGGAGCTGTAAAACTTCATTTTTAACCAGCAAGGGTGATTTTAGATCTGTCAAATAAAGGCCCGGTACAATAAGTAATCTTTCAACTAAAACTTGACCCTCTGCTTGTGACAAGCCTATGTCTGCCGAATCTTCAGGAAGTTCATAATTACTTTGCAGTTGTATATCAGAAAATGTGACGATTTTTTCTTTTTCTGCACCATGAAAAATGACATCTCCACCCTTTATTTCTATGTGAGGAATTTTTAAACCGAACTTTTGAGTGGATTCGGTTGCCTGGTCACTTTTCTTAGTTTCGCTTTTTATCTTAGTGCTAAAGGGAAAAGAAACATTACCATTTTTTTGCTGGTAAACGTTGAGACGAGGATGCCTTATTTCAATTCGATCAAAAATCAATTCACTTCCACTGAATAGAGACCAAAGAGAATAACTAAGAGATAATTTTCCTATTTCTAAAAAATGGTGTTCAGTATATGGCTCATTATTATTAATAACTAAGGTTTCTATAACAACTCCCTTAAGTGGATCAAAGGATGCATCTTGGTAGACAATTTCTGTTCCAATCGTTTCTGAGACTTGAACTCTCACACGTTCTTTGAATGCATCAGAGCGGATATAAGCATTCGTCATTAATATAGCCACAGATACCAGCAAAATGCCTACTAACACAATGATTGCTCCAGACATAAAAGCTATTTTCAAGCACCCTCCTTTAGATTTTAGAGTTTTATTATCCGCAACTGAAGGCACACTATCTTTAGGCTCTGACATAAAATTTGTTGCAAACTAGACCAGTTTTCCAAGTATTTAAAGCAAAGAGCACGCTAGACACATTTTTATTCAATATTAACTTCATATGCTACAAGTTCTGCATACATAGCTACAGCCCCATTTTAAAGCCATGCGACTACACTACCTGCAACATGTTCACTTTGAAAATATGGCCTATATAGAGCAATGGGCTAAGCACGAAAATTTTACCATTACCTGCACTGAAATGTTTAATAATGCAAAATTGCCTCATATCGACTCTTTTGAATGGCTTGTCATTATGGGAGGCCCTATGAACATTTATGAGTATGAACAATACCCTTGGCTTGCTGATGAGGCTCACTTCATTAAACAAGCTATTGATAAAGGTAAAAAAGTTCTAGGAATTTGTTTAGGTGCTCAGCTCATAGCGCATGCATTAGGAGCTAAAGTTTCACAAAATAAACACCATGAAATTGGTTGGTTCCCCGTTGAACGCACCAAAGATTATTATCAGAGGGAATATGATCTACCTCCTTTGCCTAAAAAAATGACCTTTTATCATTGGCATGGAGATACATTTTCTATTCCTAATAAAGCTATCCCTCTGGCTGCAAGCAAAGCCTGTAAAAATCAGGCTTTTTTCTATCCACCTAAAACACTAGCTCTACAGTTCCACCCTGAATCCACAGAAGAGTCGGTCCATAAACTTATGGAATCCTGTGGGAATGATTTGCCAACAGACAAACCTTTTGTCCAATCCAAAAAAACTATGGGTAATGATTGTAAGACCTATGTTGCAGAAGCTAACGAATTGATGAAAGACATTCTGAACTGGATGAACCAACTTGAAAGCTAAAGAGTTTGCTTTTGTCTTTTGATAGCTGAAAAGATGATGGCTTGTTCGCCGTATTTGATCCATGGACCATAGGGAACTTCATCACTTTCAACGAAACGCCAGTTCGTTTTTTCAAGCCCTTTCATACCAAGATAATCTCGAACTGCCGGTGATACATCAAGCCCAGCCTTGGAATGTATCGTCGGTCTTTCTTCACCAAAAACGTACCTAACATGGTCATAACGAAATGGCCCTACGTCTTCCCATTGCGCGAAGCATACTCGGCCATTTCTTTCGATCATAACCCAGCGTCCTTTGCACTGAGAGCGATAACGATTTTTGCGATATTCACTTTCATTCCACCATGGCACATACTTTCTAGAAAGCTTGGGGTATTTAATATCATTATACGGAAGTGCTACATAAAATGGATTGAGTGTAGGTGCAAATTTCTTGGGCAAGGAGATTAAGCCGTCTGAAATCGAAAAACGGAACTGAGGAGCGTCTACACCACCAAAACTCTTGGTCCACTTTGTATCCCAAGCACTTTTATAATTGGTCATACTGTTATAACCACTAGCACCTTCGCCAACCCAGAAGCAGGTTGTCATAATATCTTTTTTTACCGGATAATTCGAGTAAACCTTAACATCTTCCAAGGTTATAAATTTCGTCGCAGCATTCGATTCTGCTGGGGTAAAACCGAACACAAAACATAAGATCAAGGCAGCTATTTTGCATAAAGGATTCTGTTCAAAGCACAACATCTTACAATAATCTGTACTACTATCCATAAAGGTCAAATTATTAACACAACTTTTTTATACAATCATATATAAAAAGTCCAATATTAAATGTATAAGCATTCAATAAAATTCTTGAAAACGTATTGCTACAAAAAGATTAATTATTAGACTTGGCAGCTCGAAATCATCTGATAGCATTTCGACCTTTCATTGTCAGAAATCAGTAAGATTTGACATAACCCTCGCTCTAATAAGGTGTAAAACATAAAAAGCGAGCACAACAACAAAAATATATTCCCTAGAAAGGGAAGTCCTTCATATTTAGGATCATAAACAGGCGGTATAAAAAAATTTATGTCAAAACCAGACATTAAAGCATTACTAGAGGCAGGCGTTCACTTTGGTCACAGGACAGAAAAGTGGAACCCTAAGATGAAGCCATTCATCTACGAATCGAGAAACGGTATTCACGTTATTAATCTAACCAAAACTGCTGAGCAAATTAATGAAGCATATAATTTTCTCAATAAACAAGCTGCCAGTGGCGCAAAGATTCTTTTTGTAGGATGTAAGAAGCAGGCTCAGGAAGCGATTAAAGAAATAGCCCAAGAATCTGAATCATTCTACGTCACGGAACGTTGGCTCGGAGGTACATTAACCAATCTGCCAACCATACGCCGCAGTGTTGGCCGTATGAGAGAAATAGATGACCGCGAAAAAAGTGGCAAAATGAAAGGTCTTCCCAAGCAGGAAGTATCGGCACTACGTCGCGAATGTCTGAAACTGCATCGCTATCTAGATGGCATTCAGAATATGGAAGCTCCTCCTCAAGTCATGGTGCTTGTCGATGTTAGCCGTGAAACTATTGCCGTCAAAGAGGCACTTCGACTTAATATCCCCATCGTTGCACTTGCAGATACCAATGCTGATCCAAATGATATCGACTATCCTATAGCCTGTAACGATGATGCTATCCGCTCCATACGCATTATCCTAGAATCTCTCGGCGAATCCATAAAAGAAGGACGTGCTAAATACAAAGGCACAAAAAGTAGTACCAAGGAAAAAGAAAAACCTACAGATACTACCAAAGAGGAGATGGAAGCCATCTCTGCTTAAACACGCTAAATTTTAACCAACCAACAGAGAACATTTAGAAAACTAAAAGGAAAACTATGTCTAATAAGACAGAAAAAACAGCAAAGGAAGCTGCTCCTGAGCAAAAAGCTAAGAAAGATATCGATCCTAAAGTTGTCATGGAACTTCGTGGCCGTACGAATGCTGGCATGATGGACTGTAAAAAAGCTCTTAAAGAAGCTGGAGGTAATATGGAGGAAGCAGAAAAGATCCTTCGTAAAAAATTAAACCTTAGCGCTTCTAAAAAGGCAGACCGTGCAACATCAGAAGGTGTCATCGCATCTTACATCCATATGGGAGGAAAAGTCGGTGTTTTAATAGAAGTGAACTGTGAGACAGACTTCGTGGCTAAAAATGATAATTTCCGCGACTTTGTTAAGGATATCACCTTACATATCGCAGCGGCCAACCCTCAGTATCTGATTCGTGAGGATGTGGACCCTAAGTTAATTGAAGCAGAGAGAGAAGTATTTGCAGAGCAAGTTAAGGATAAGCCTGCCAACGTTATTGATAAAATAGTCGACGGTAAAGTTGATAAGTTCTACAGCACTATTTGTCTGATGGAGCAGCCCTTCATTAAAGATCAAAACAAGACCATTCAAGACGTTGTTAATGAAAAAATAGGCGAACTTGGAGAAAATATGCAGATACGGCGGTTTGCACGTTATTCTGTTGGTGAAGCTATTTAACCATTTTCTTCATTCAGAATTTTTTTAAATTTTTAACAGTCACTTTGGGTACAGCCAGAGTGGCTGTTTTGTCTTTATACAACCATTTTCTGGAAAAATTTTTCTAAAATTAGTGGTTTTACTGTCTATTTAATGCATATACATACTATATATTGGTATTATCCTTCTTTTGATATAAGTCTCGGGTAAAAATCTTAGTCTAACGAGTCATTGCATCTCAAGATTAACCGTCAATATCCGATTTATAGGCTACTACTATATTTATTATATATCAGAAAAACTCACTTATGTCCCAACAGAATTATAAACGCGTGCTCATTGTTGATGATGATAAAGTCATGCGAACGATGATTGGGATGATTCTTACTTCACGCGGCTACATCGCTGATCAGGTTAATAGCGTCTCAGAAGCTCGCAACATCTTGTCTGAAGAAAGACAAAGTGATTATGATTGTGTCATCACAGACTACTATATGCCAGGGGAAAACGGCATCGAACTTATTAAGTGGATCCAGGATTATCAACCTACTCTCTCTACTATTCTTCTCACGTCCACTGAAGAAACAGATGTTATTAAAAAAACGTTTCGCTCGGGAGCTGTTGATTGTCTTCCCAAGCCCATCAATCAAAAAGTATTATTTAAATCCGTTACCAATGCAGTTGAAGTCACTAAACAACAACGCGAGGCACAACAAACTCAAAAATCTTTACGGGAAATTGGAAAATTCCAAAATTACTTGCTTCAATCGAAGCCTCCCAATCTCCCAGTAGAGGTTTTTACATGTAATTTTCCACAAAAAGAGGCTGGTGGCGACTCGCTGACGATTATTCCCGTTAATAAAGATCAGGTACTTGTCGTTGTCACAGACGTATCCGGCCACGATTTAAAAGCAGCTTTTGTTTCCACTTTCTTCCAAGGACTCCTTAGAGGAATGATTCAACGCAAAGCTCCTATTACAGAAATACTACGCTTCTTTAACAATTATCTGCTGAATGAATGGTCTAAATTGCATCCTGAGAACTCTGAGCATGATGTAGTTACCTCACTGGCGGTCTGTGCCATTCAGATGAATCTTAAAACAGGAAACGCCACGGTCATCAACAGTGGATTTCCTTCCGCAAATTATACTGATGGTGAAGGCTATCACGAACGGGCTGTTCTAGAAAATAACTGCCCCTTAGGCTGGTTTGAAAGCCTGGAATCAGAACATACTCTCTATCCCATACCTGAGCTTTCGACATTTACTTTATGGACGGATGGATTAGAAGATCTAGCGTTGGCCTTAAATGTCGACCGGATGGCTCTGGCTTACCACTTATTCCATTACAAAAAGATGGGAAACCAACCACCCTGCATCAAAAAATCAAAGGACGACATTTTATTAGTTCGCGTCGTCATTCCATCCGACAACGAAAGCCCAGAATATTACCCTATCATTTCAGAAATGTACTCAGGTAACGAGTTTAATGAAGTAGACGCCTTCCAAAGCACATGGGAAAATAGTCTGAAATTAGTTATAGAAGACCTGAATCAAGAACATCTTATAGCATTTTTACTATGCGCTCGTGAAATCCTGCTTAATGGCTTGAATCATGGATGTCAAGGCAGCGAAGAAAAAGCATGCCATTTTCAAATTGCTTATAATCCAGTAGACGAAAAGTTGCGTCTATGTGTTAGAGACCCTGGGAAAGGGCATCGTTTTGATTTCAAGAAGCAATTTGAAAATATGCAAAATGAGCTAGTTGATGCATCAACTGGTTTGTCGATTGTCTATGGCCTAGCAGAAGACTTAAAAATCGAAGATTCAGGTTCATGCGTAAAAGCAATCTTTAGTATTAAAAATGAATAAACCGGAGCATTATGAAACATCAATACGACTCGGAAAACGCTACGCTACAACTTACGGCGGAAGGAGATGTCACCAGCACCAATGTCGATTCTATGCGTTATGAGCTTGAGGACATTTACGAGAAAACATCCACATCACATAAGAAAAAATGGTCTCTCTTAATTTTAGATTTATCCAAATCTCAAATGGTTGACTCAGCAGGCCTTAACCTCATCATATCAATAGTCAAACGCAATAAGGCATCAGGAGCGGAAATCAAAATCATAACTAGCTCACCGCTTGTACACCGTGTCTTAACCTTCACGCGCCTCAGTAAAGAGGTAAACATTGTCCTGAATAAAAAGTAATACTAATTTAAATGAAGTATTATGGATCAAAACAGCTGTTATGATTTAACTAGCTGCCTGAGCAGCCAACATCTTTCGAAAAATAATTGTTTTACCATTACCGTATGTTGCAGAACGCAATGTATTATTTAAATTAAGTGTTGTTTCAGCTGTCCCCAGAAAAAGATAACCTTCAGGGTGCAAACATCTGCACATGTTATCCAATATCTGCTTCTTCTTTTCATTATCAAAATAAATCATTACATTACGAAGCATGATGATGTCGTACAAAGGCATAATTCCCCATGCTTCAATAAGATTCAATTTTTTGAAAACAATCATGTCTTTCACTTCATCTTTTATCTGCCAGGTTTCATTAGGACCCTTGGAAAAATATTTTAACAAATAAATAGCGGGTAATCCGCGGTTTACCTCGAGTTGACTGAAAGATCCTTTTTGAGCTTTTGCCAGAACCTCGCTAGAAATATCCGTAGCTAAAATTTCAATATTCCAATCATTCAATTGTGGGAAATTCTCACGGATCATCATGGCTAATGTATAAGGCTCCTGACCCGTTGAACACGCGGCATTCCATATTTGAATCTTCCTTGTCGCTTCATTTCTTTTTATAAGCTCAGGAATAATTTCTGTTTTTAAGGTTTCAAAAGGATGAATATCACGAAAGAAAGAGGTCTCGTTCGTAGTAAGGGCATCAACTACTTTATCCATTAATGAAGCAGGGCAACCCGGGGCTTTTAGTTTTTCTATCAGATCGGATATCGTATCGTAACCTTCCTTATAAACTAAAGGTTCTAAACGTGTCTCTACTAGATATTCTTTTCCCGGTTCAAGAACAATGGCCGATAATTGAGCTACAAGTGCACTGACATAGTTAAAATCATGTTCGCTTACTGACATATTTTTAAAAATCCTTGTTTAAAATTTATCTGAAACTGCTACTGGCAAATCTCTTAATGATAAAATCTCATCCGCTAATCCAGAACCCACAACGTATCCAGGCATGCCCCAAACAACACTACTAGCTTCATCTTGAGCTACAATATAGCCCCCTTTTTCAGCGATGACTTCACATCCACGCGCGCCATCTTGTCCCATTCCTGTCATGACTACAGCCAGTACTTTATTACCATAAACTCGAGCTATCGATCTAAAGAGGGGATCTACCGCTGGTCGACATGAATTTTCCAATGGCTCCTCATTGGTTCGAATCACTACACCTGAACCGTTTTTCTCAACAACCATATGTTTTCCTCCTGGGGCAATATATGCGTGCCCAGGTTGAACCTTCATATGGTCTTCTCCTTCATGAAATTCTGTAGGGCCCAACTTGGTTAAACGTTCGGCGAGAATTTTAGTAAACATAGGAGGCATGTGCTGAACAATAAGTATCGGAACGTCTAATTTGCCTGGCATCATTTCAAAGAAATCTGCCAGCGCATTCGGCCCCCCCGTTGATGTGCCTATGGTTAACACTTTAAAACCAGATTCTGTTTTCGGTGTTTTGCTTTTTGATACAGATATTGTTTTTTCAATACTCAATGTAGTGTCATTTGAAGTCTCATCCTTTGCTTGAGCTCTCTTGCAAAGTTCAAGAACTTTGGGAACAAGGTCTTGTTTAAGCGTATCGATCCCATCCATAGGATTGGCCATCTGCGTAGGTTTTGTCACATAATCATCAGC
>JBCCWR010000043.1:0-17053 GCA_039193385.1 Verrucomicrobiota bacterium
ATGGAAGTTAAAGCGATTACGAAGTATGTAAGGATTTCCGCTTTTAAAGCGAGAAATATGACGCGTCATATTCAGGGTATGCCTGTCAATGATGCGATGGATCTCTTGCGCTTTTCGCCCCAAAAAGCAGCCCGCCTTGTTGGTAAAACTTTGAAAACAGCTGTTGCGAATGCGGAAAATAATAATGCACTGGATCCTGATCTTTTGATGGTGAAAGAGGCCGTCGTAGGTGAAGGTCCTACGATCAAACGATTCCGTCCTCGGGCTCGTGGTGGAGCTGGTTCTATTCGTAAGCGAACCAGTCATATTCGCATCATATTGACTGAACGAGAAGAAAAGCAAGAGGATAAGAAAAAGACTGTTGCTAAGAAATCAGCCTCAAAAGCTGGCAAAAAAACAGCGGCCAAAAAGGCTGCTAAGAAGACTGTGAAAAAAGCTGCGGCAAAGAAAGCTGCTCAAAGCGAAAATAAGGAATAATAAGAATGGGACAGAAAGTTCATCCAACAGGATTTCGTTTAGCTGTCAGACGTGACTGGCGCTCTGTGTGGTATGCAGGAAAAAAAGAATTTCCTGAATTTATTGCGGAAGACCATATGGTGCGTCGTTTTTTGAAGAAACGTCTCAGCGGAGCAGCGGTTTCAAAAGTTCTTATCGAGAGAGCGGCAAATCGTTTGCGAGTTAATATTTTTACAGCTAGACCCGGCGTGGTGATCGGTCGTAAAGCAAGCGAACTCGATCGTTTGAAAAATGAAATTCGTGACATTGTTCCACAACGTGATGTGTTGGTTGATGTTAAGGAAATAAAAAATCCTGAGTTAGATGCTCAACTTGTTTCAGAAAATATAGCCATGCAATTAGAGCGTCGTATTTCCTTCAGACGTGCTATGAAAAGAGCTATTCAAACAACGATGGATTTTGGTGCAAACGGTATCAGGGTAAGATGTGCGGGTCGTTTGCAAGGTGCAGAAATTGCACGTTCAGAAGAGTACCGTGAAGGTAAAGTGCCTCTACATACATTACGGGCCAACGTTGATTATGGTTTTACAGAAGCAACTACTGTGGCTGGTGTCATTGGTGTTAAGGTTTGGATTTGTTTAAAGGAGGAGACGGAATAGCCCCGTTTTAGAGAATTATGCCATTACTACCCAAAAGAGTTAAGCACCGTAAAACACAGCGTGGATCACGTTCGGGTAACGCGACTCGTAATACGAAGATTGATTTCGGTTCATACGCGCTACAGACCCTTGATCGTGGCTGGATTACTAATACTCAAATTGAGGCTGCTCGTGTTGCTCTAACCCGTAATATGAAAAGACGAGGAAAGTTGTGGATTCGTATTTTTCCTGATAAACCTGTTACGGCACGTCCTCCAGAAACGCGTATGGGTAAAGGTAAAGGTAATCCTGAATACTGGGTGGCCGTAGTTCGCCCTGGTAATATTCTTTTCGAACTCGACGGTGTATCTGAGTCAGTAGCTAAAGATTCTCTCCGTCTGGCAGCATCTAAGCTTCCCGTGCATACACGTTTCATTACCAGAGAAAGGAAATTTGCAGCATGAAGGTAGCAGATATTAGAGCGATGAGTGAAATCGAGTTGAGGACAAAGGCGCAGGAGTTACGCCAGGAAAGACTTAACTTAAGAATTCAACAACAGACGGGCCAGCTTGAAAAGCCCAGTCGTCTTTATGAAATTCGTAAGAGTATTGCTCGCATCGAGACTATACTGAGTGAAAAACGACTTGAGAGTATAGCAGCAAGTGAACAACAAATGGAGAAGACGGCCTAAGCAGGAACCAAATGGAGCTAAAAAAGGATTTTGAACATGAGCGAAGTTAAAAAAGAATCAGTTGAAGAAAAAAAGTCTTCACGCAAAGAGCGTATAGGCGAGGTTGTTTCTACGAAGATGCAGAAGACATGCGTTGTCAAGGTGACACGCAGAGTGCCGCATCCACGTTTTAAGAAGATCGTTAAGATGTCTAGTAAGTTTTATGTGCATGATGAGAAGGAAGCAGCGGCTAAGGGCGATCGCGTAAAAATCATTGAAACGCCTCCTAAGAGCAAATCTAAGCGCTGGGAACTGGCTGAAATACTAAAGCATTAAGGAGAAAGATAGAATGTTACAATTACTTTCCAGTGTTGATGTGGCCGATAACACGGGCGCGCGTAAGGCGAAGATGATCGGTGTTATTGGTAAAAAAAGTAAGTCAGCGCAGATTGGCGATGTCATCACTGCGAACATCAAAGAGGCTGCACCTGATGGCTCTGTTAAAAAAAGTGATGTGGTTCGTGCGGTTATAGTTCGAACTAAGTTTCCCATTAAAAGATCAGATGGCTCAGAGCTTCGTTTTGATAACAATGCAGTCGTTATTATTGATAAGGACAAAAACCCTAAGGGCACTCGTATTTTTGGTCCTGTAGCAAGAGAATTACGCGACAAGGAATATATGAAGATTGTCTCTCTGGCTCCTGAGGTGCTGTAAGGAAAGGTTAAGCAAGTTATGGTAGCAAAATTTCATGTTAAGAGGGGAGATGAGGTCGAAGTCATTACCGGAGCCAATAAAGGCCGTCGTGGCAAAATCTTATCTGTTCTGACGAAAAATGATCGTGTCATCATTGAAGGCGTCAATGTCAGAAAGAAATCGATTCGCCCTTCGCAAACAAATCCACAAGGAGGGTTTGATGAAAAAGAGACAGCTATTCATGTCTCTAACGTAAAAAAGGTGGAAGCGAAAGCTACCGCTAAGAAAGCAGCGAAAAAGGCTGCCAAGAAAAAGTAGCAGATAAGGAATAAACGCTATGGATCTTAAGAAATTTTATAAGGACGATGTCGTTCCGAAGCTCAAAGAAAAGCTGGGAGTTAAAAACCCGCATCAGCTACCTAAGATTGATAAGGTGGTTGTGAACTGCTGCGTAGGTTCCGCTTCAGACCGTAAAGCTGCTTTAGAAGATGCTCAACGGGAATTAGTGACCATTACAGGGCAGAAACCTGTCATTACTAAAGCAAAGAAAAGTATATCAAACTTCAAGCTTCGTGAAGATATGGATATCGGCTGCAAAGTAACACTGCGCGGTAAAAACATGTACGATTTTCTTGTGCGTTTGATTGTAACAGCGCTTCCACGTATTAGAGACTTTAGAGGTATTTCAGGTAAAGCATTCGATGGACGTGGTGCCTACACACTTGGCATTAAAGATCACACGATCTTTCCGGAAATCGAACTGGATAAAGTAAAGAGAACCATTGGTTTTGACATCACGATCGTGACCACTGGTAAAGATAAAGAAGAAACTAAGGAGTTGCTTGCGCTAATGGGCATGCCGTTTATCGATAGGGTTCCTAAACCTGAACAGGCTGCTGCAAGTGCTAACGCATCATAGAAAAGGAATAAAATAAATGGCTAAAAAATCCTGGATTGCAAAGCAGAAGCGTAAGCCGAAGTTTTCTTCACGTAGTTATAACCGTTGTAATATTACGGGGCGTCGTCGCGCTTACATTCGTAAATTCGGACTGAGTCGTATCACATTCAGAGAAATGGCGTCTCGTGGAGAAATACCCGGAGTGGTTAAAGCAAGTTGGTAAGAGGTAAATAGATATGCAAACTGATCCATTAGCAGATTTTCTGACACAAATTCGCAATGCTAACACAGCAAAGCTTCCTGAATTATTAACACCTTACTCTCGTATGAAGAGTGATGTGGCAAATATTCTGAAGCAAGAGGGGTATGTGGATGATGTGGAAGTTGTTAAGAAAGATGAAGAAGGTTTTCAAGCACTCAAAGTGACTATGAAAGTCACTAAGCGTGATAAACCCATACGTGGCATTAAGAGAGTATCCCGTCCGGGCTTAAGAAAATATGTTTCAGTGAAAGATATTCCTCGTGTGCTCGGTGGCTTGGGTATCTCTGTTATATCCACATCAAGTGGCGTTATGACGGGCGATGAAGCTAAAAAACAAAATGTAGGAGGCGAGCTTCTCCTCATGGTATGGTAAACGACTATGTCTAGAATTGGAAAACTACCTGTATTAATCCCAGATAAGGTCAAGGTGACTGTCACAGACCAGAAGCTGAATGTGGAAGGTCCTAAGGGCAAGCTTGAATGGGAAATGCCAAACCGTATCTCCGCCAAAATTGAAGATGGTAAGGTAAACTTTATTCGTAAAAGCGAAAACAAACAGGATAAAGCGCTTCATGGATTATCTCGTGCCTTAGTCAATAATATGGTCATCGGTACATCTGAGGGTTTTGTCAAAAAACTTGAAATTCAGGGTGTTGGCTTTCGTGCTGCGATGAAAGGGAACGTATTAAACATGAATCTAGGTTTTTCTCATCCTATTAACTATGAAATTCCTCAAGGCATTAAAGTTTCTGTAAATAATAATACGGAAATTACTGTGGAAGGTATTGATAAGCAGGCGGTAGGCGCTGTATCGGCAAAGATTAGAAGCTATTATCCACCTGAGCCTTACAAGGGCAAAGGGATTCGCTATGAGGGTGAGTATGTGCGTCGTAAAGAAGGAAAGACTGCTCAAGGTAAATAAATGAAGGAGATCGTAAATTCATGAAGAAAGCACAAGTCAGCAGTAAATTTAGGAGAAAACGCATACATGCACGTGTGCGTAAGTCTATCTGCGGTTCTTCGGAGAAACCGCGTTTGAATGTTTGCTTCACGGGCCAACACATTTACGCGCAATTGATTGATGATCAGCAGGGAAAAACCATTGTTGGTGTTTCGACGACTGAGAAATCTCTCAAGAGTAAAGTGATTCGCCCAAATCTCGATGGGGCATCAGAAATTGGTAAGATGATAGCAGAACGAGCAAAAGATAAGAAAATCAGCAAAGTAGTTTTTGACCGTGGTGGCTTTCTTTATCATGGAAAAGTTAAAGCATTAGCCGATGCGGCACGCGAAGGTGGATTGGAATTTTAATTATGGCGCAAGAAACAAACAAAGAAGAAGGTAAAACTGCAGCGGATACTGCGTCAGCAACACCAACGGCAACAACTCCTACCCCTGCTCCTGCTGCAGAGAAAGCTCCTCCTTTCAAGAGGGACTCTCATAGAAGAATGGGTGGAGATCGTGGTGGACCTGGCGGGCGACGTGGCCAACGTGGAGGTCGTGGTAAAAATGATGATGCCAGTAAAGAAGACCAAGAGTTTTCGGAAAAGATCGTTTTCATTAACCGCTGTGCCAAGGTGGTAAAGGGTGGACGCCGCTTTAGCTTCAGTGCCCTCTTAGTTTCCGGCGATGGTAAAGGAAAAGCTGGTATTGGTTTTGGTAAAGCAAATGAAGTTTCAGAAGCCATTCGTAAAGCGGGGCAGAATGCCCGCAGAGAAATGAATGAAATTAGAACCTCAGGTTCAACTATTCCCCATGAAGTAATAGGAGAGTTTGGTGGAGCGCGTGTTCTTCTTAAGCCAGCTTCTAAAGGAACAGGATTGATCGCAGGTGGTGGAGTCCGCGCTGTCGTAGAGTCAGCAGGTATTCAGGACATACTTGGTAAGTCTCTGGGTTCTGGTAATCCTTCCAATGTTGTAAGAGCTACAATGGATGCTCTCAAGCAGTTACGCACTAAAGAAGAAATCTTCCGGGCTAGAGGAAAGGCTCTGGCCAAATAATTAAGGAATAGCCATGCAATTACATGATTTGAAACCAAGTCCAGGATCAACACGCCGTAAGAAACGTCTAGGTTGCGGAGAAAGCTCAGGACACGGGAAGACCTCTTGTCGAGGTATGAAGGGACAACGCTCACGTGCGGGTAGTTCTATTCGCCCCGGATTCGAAGGTGGACAAATGCCTTTGATTCGTCGTTTGCCCAAGCGTGGATTTAACAACAAAAATTTTGCAACTGTTTATGCCCCAGTGAATCTATCCAAATTGGAGGCCTTCGAGGATGGAAGCGTAGTCGATGAAGTTATTCTTCGAGATAAGAGATTGGTTACGGGTAAATGGGACGGCGTTAAAATACTCGGGACTGGAGAAGTTAAAAAGAAGCTGACACTCAAAGTGAATGCAGCGAGCCAGGCGGCAATTGAAAAAATTGAAAAAGCCGGGGGCAGGATCGAAATCGTCACTGCAAAAGTTGAATCTGAGAAGTCATAAATAGATTGTAAATCAGACAGAGTTTTTATTTGTAAAATACGCATCAAGATAAAACAAAAATGTTCGCCGCTTTTGTAAACACTTTTCGAATTCCTGAATTACGTCAGAGAATTATTTTTACGCTAATCGTTCTTGTTTTTGTGCGTCTGGGATCTGCGATTCCATGCCCAGGCATTAACCCAGCAGTATTAGGCGAATTCTTCCGCAATACAATCGAACAGAGTTCGCAAGGCAATGTCATTGGTATGATTAATCTCTTCAGTGGTGGGGCTTTGGAGAACTGCGCTATTTTTTCCCTGACAATTATGCCTTACATCAGTGCGAGTATTATTATGCAGCTGGCACAGGGTGTGATTCCCGCTCTTGGAAGACTTGCTCGTGAGGAAGGCGGACGTCAGAAAATCAATCAGTTCACGCGTCTGGGAACACTATTTTTATGTATCGTTCAGGGTTACCTTCTGGCACTGAGTTTTGAAAACCCTGAAAGAATTCCTATGCTTGCGGGCATCGGAGACGTTATGCAAAGCATGGGACCTCTTGTGCCGGAACCGGGCATTATGTTTCGTTTGATAACGGTTGTCTGTTTGACGGGGGGCACGATGTTGATGATGTGGATGGGCGAGCAAATCACCCATCGTGGTATTGGAAACGGGGTTTCTTTAATCATCGCTGTAGGTATTCTTGCACAATTTCCTGCGGCACTTGTGCAAGGCTGGAATGCTTTCATTCCTCCTGCTGGTAGTGAGCGTGCTGCTCTTCCACCCCTTGTTCTAGTCTTATTGATCGCCTTTTTCTTTATTGTTATTGCTGCTACGGTGATGATTATTCAGGCTATGCGCAAGATTCCTGTCTCTTATGCGAAGCAAATTCGTGGTAATAGAATGTTTCAAGGGCAAACATCTTACCTTCCACTAAAAGTAAATTATGCTGGTGTCATGCCCATTATTTTTGCCAGCGCTATTCTTATGTTTCCCGCGACAATGATCACCATGCTCTTTAGAGAATCCGAATTAGCCAATAAAATTGGCACTATGCTCAGCGGCGGTATGCTCTACTACACCTTGTATGGAACAATGATTTTTTTCTTCAGTTATTTCTGGGTTGCGATGGTTTTTAACCCCACTCAGATTGCAGACGATATGAAGCGTAATGGAGGCTTTGTTCCAGGTGTTCGCCCAGGTGACCCTACTGCACGTTTTCTTGATTTCTCAATGACACGTTTGACTTTCGCAGGGGCTATCTTCCTGGTTGCTCTATCGGTGATGCCGATGTTTGTAAATGGCATGATGCGTGTTCCTATGATTACGGCCTCTTTCTTTGGCGGCACAAGCTTGCTGATTATTGTTGGGGTTATGCTCGATACTATGCGTCAGGCAGAAACGCACTTACTACAGAGGCATTATGATGGATTTCTCAAGAAAGGACGTATTAAAGGGCGTTCAAGTATAGATCGATATCAAACGTCGGATACATTACCGGCAGAGCGTATCGGTTGGTTGCTTTTCATCGTAGGCGTCATCATCATAGGTGGTATCGTAGCGATGTTTGTTAACCAATAAATTGTTCTTTGAAATACCAGACAGATGATACCCATAAAAACGCCTGAGCAAATTGAGTTCATGCGCAGAAGTGGGCAGCTTGCACGAGAAATTCTAGACAAAGTTTCTTCTAAAGCAGCTCCTGGTGTCACAACGGGTGAAATAGATGATTACTGTGCCGAGCTAATTAAAGAGGCTGGGGCAATAAGCGCTTTTCTAGGTTATCGTGGATTTCCAGGCCATCTTTGTGTTTCTGTTAATGAAGAAGTAGTTCATGGCATTGGCGGCAAAAAGAAACTCGCTTATGGTGATGTCGTAAAGCTAGATGTAGGCGTATTTCTCGATGGCTGGGTAGGAGACAATGCTACCACAGTAGCAGTTGGAGCCATATCTCCAGAAGTGGAAAGACTCTTGCAGATTACCGAAGAATCACTCTACAGAGGCATAGATTTCGCTCGACCCGGAAGAAAACTTGGAGATGTTTGCTCAGCCATTCAGAAGCATGTTGAAAAAAACGGCTACACTATCGTGCGAGAGTTTGTTGGTCATGGTGTGGGACGTTCATTACATGAAGAACCACAAGTGCCTAATTACGGTAAGCGTGGTTCAGGCCCTAAGCTGAAACCAGGCATGACATTGGCTATCGAGCCAATGGTGAATATGGGGCGATCCAGTGTGAAAATTTTATCAGATGGTTGGACAGTCATTACTTCGGATAAAAAGCCTTCGGCTCATTATGAGCATTCGGTTTTAGTTACAGATAGTGATCCGGAAATTTTGACAGTCTCTCAAGAAGAGCTTTCTAGAAAAGTTAAAACTTAATGAGGATGCTAGGAAAAAGAAATTTAAAAACCACTTAAATACGTTCTTGCAAGCAAGATGGATTTAAGTAGTATTTCGTCCCTTTCTCTCCATAGGGGCAAAGATAGAGAATATATAAGGTAAATAAGTATGAAAGTTAGAGCTTCAGTTAAGCGTAGAACGGCAGATTGTCAGGTTATACGCAGAAAAGGAAAAATTTATATTATAAATAAGAAAAATCCACGCCTTAAGCAAAGGCAAGGTTAAAAGAAAGATAAGACTATGCCACGCGTATTAGGAGTAGATATTCCTGGAGATAAGAGAATAGAGATGTCCCTTCAGTACATCTATGGAGTTGGGGCATCCCGCGCCAGAGCAATTTTGGAGGAAGCTGAGGTAGATCCCGATCTGCGTGCGAAAGAACTTAATGACCACCAGATGAACCGCGTCATGTCAGTTATCAGAGCGAATGACATTCTCGTTGAAGGTGATCTGCGTCGTGAGATTCAAGGGAACCTCAAGCGTTTGCAGGCTATTAATTGCTATCGCGGTATTCGTCATAAAAAGCGTCTGCCAGTTCGCGGACAGAGAACATCAACAAACGCCCGGACTCGTAAAGGTCCTAGAAGAACAGTGGGTGTGGTACGTAAAAAATAAGGCGATGAGCCGCTAACGCAAAAAAAATTGACTATGTCTGAAGAAAATCAAGAGAGTTTAAACGAGAAGGCTGAAGAAGCTAAACCTGCAAAAAAAGCTGCTAAAGCTGTGAAAAAAACAGCTGCCAAAAAGAAAATTAAAGAAGCAGAGCCTAAGCAAAAAGAAGAACCAACGGTTGCTAAAGAAGATAAGCCTACAGAGTCTAAAGCAAAAGATGCAGAAGCGCCCAAAACTGATTCTGTAAAATCTGAAGAAGCAAAACCCACCGCTAAGAAAAAGAGCAAAGCCCAAAAAGAGGATGCTAAAAAAGAAGATAAACCAGCCTCTGAGTCCCTAAATCTTTCACTGGATGAGGAGCTGCCCAAGCCGAAAATCGTCAAAGCGAAAGGCAGTAAAAACGTCTCTATAGGTATTGTTCATATCTCAGCCTCTTTCAATAATACTTTAGTGAGTGTGTCAGACGCACGTGGAAACGTGCTTGGCTGGTCGAGCTCTGGCAAGTGTGGGTTTCGTGGTTCTAAGAAATCTACAGCTTATGTCGCACAGGTTGTCGCCCAAGATGCATGTCGCCAAGCCATGTCACACGGATTAAAAGAAGTTGAAGTGCGTATGAAGGGTCCTGGTTCAGGCCGTGAGTCTGCAGTGCGTGCAGTTCAGGCTATTGGTTTAGAAGTTACTGCGATTAAAGATGTAACACCGATTCCTCATAACGGATGTCGCCTGCGTAAACAAAGACGCGTTTAATTAATAAAAATAGGATATTGAAATATGGCACGCTATACAGGTCCCAGAAGTAAGATTAACAGAAGATTTGGTTTACCTATCTACGGTGAGTCCAAGGCCCTAGAACGTCGTCCTTACCCTCCAGGTGTTCATGGAGCCAAAGGACGTCGCAAACAATCCGATTACGCTATCGCTATTGGTGAAAAACAGAAACTTAAGCATATGTATGGAGTTTTAGAGCGCCAATTCCGTCTTTACTTTGAGTCAGCACAACGTCGTCGTGGGGTTACTGGTGACACTCTTTTACAATTGTTGGAACAACGTCTGGATAATGTTGTATTTCGTTTAGGTTTTGCAACATCACGCCGTCTGGCTCGTCAAATGGTCAACCATGGCCACGTCAAAGTAAATGGAACCAAAGTTGATATTCCAAGTTACAGTTGTCGCGAGAGCGATGTGATCCAGATTAAAGATAGTCCTAAATCTCGTCAGATTGCAGAGCGAAGCCTTGAAGCATCTTCACTTACTCCTGTTCCAGACTGGCTGACGTTGCAGAAGGAGCAGCTAAGAGGTGTGGTTGAACGCATGCCGACTCGCGAAGAAATTGCTCCAATCGTTAACGAGCGATTGGTCGTCGAGTTGTATTCACGTTAACCTTTTGAATTAATAACAATCGCCGTTGGTCCTGTGTCTTATGGGTGTAAGATGGAGGGAAACCCGGCAAGGAGATAAAAAATCATGGCAATAAAACTAGGTAGATTCGAAATACCGAATCGTCTCGTCAAAGACGAAGAAACAGCTACGGATACGTATGCAAAATTTGAAGCAGAACCCTTTGAGGCCGGTTACGGTCACACACTGGGAAACTCACTGAGAAGGGCGCTTTTAAGTTCACTGGAAGGTGCAGCTATTACTTCAGCTAAGATTGAGGGTGCACTTCATGAATTTGCTACTCTTGATGGCGTCGTTGAGGATGCTACCGATATTATCCTTAATCTTAAAAAGGTTCTGTTTAGATTACCTAGTCGTGATCCACGTATTTTGCTTTTGAATGTTAACAAAGAAGGACCAGTTACTGCGGGCGACATCCAACTAGATGCAGGCGTTGAAATTGTAAATCCTGATCAGGTTATTTGTACCTTGGATAAATCTCAAAAGTTCGAGGCTGAATTTGAGGTAAAAGTAGGACGTGGTTATGCAAGTGGTGAAGATAACAAGAGCGATGATCAGCCCATTGGTGTTATCTCCATAGATTCTATCTTCTCACCTGTGAGAAAAGTTAAATACGCCGTCACAGATACTCGAGTTGGTCAGCGCACAGATTACGATAAGCTTATCATGGAAGTATGGACTGATGGTCGTATGACGCCAGAAGACGCTTTATTACAAGCATCAGCTATTCTTCGTCATCACTTGGATATATTCGTTAACTTTGATAAAGAGCCGATTGAGTTTGAAGAGGCTAAGAAGGAAGTAAGCCAGGAAAATAGCGGTCTCAAGAAGTTGTTGAATATGAGTGTTAATGAAATTGAACTTTCAGTTCGTGCAGCAAATTGCCTGAATAACGCAAATATTACAACAGTTGGACAGTTGGCTATGAAGTCTGAAGCTGAAATGTTAAAATACCGTAACTTCGGTAAGAAATCATTGAACGAAATTAAAGATAAGCTGACTCAGCTTGGTTTGTCTCTGGGTATGAAGTTTGAGCCTGGTCTTGTAGACACTGGCGAATTGACTGAGGAATAATTCGATGCGACACCGTAAGAAAACCCTTAAGCTTGGTAGAAAGTCTGAACACAGAGATGCACTGTTATCCAATTTATCAATAAGTTTGATAGCGCATGGTCGTATTACAACGACTATCACTAAAGCTAAGGCACTACGCCCATTTGCAGAAAAATTAGTAACGCTTGGTAAGAAAGGTGATCTTCACCACCGCAGGTTAGCAGCATCTAAACTCAATGATAAAGATGCTGTTCGTAAACTTTTTTCTGAGATAGCTCCCGGCTTTAAAGAACGTGCTGGTGGTTATACTCGTATCTACAAGCTTGGACCGCGCAACAGTGATGCATCTGAGATGGCTTTAATAGAATGGGTTGAAGCTGACTCTACCGCTACTCCTGATGTTGCAGATGCCTCACAGCAGGATTCTCAAGACCTCCCCAAGAAGGCTGCCAAAAAAGCGGCTAAAGATGTTGTGGAGGTTGAAGCAGAAAAGGTCGAAGAGAAGTAAATTTCTCCTCGTTTTTAATATACGACATTTTCAAGCCTTCGGCATGTGCCGAAGGCTTTTGTTTTAAGTTTTTATTTAATCTCCCACATAAATAGCTTCTCGGCTATTTTCTCGACGCTCATTGTATTTACGCTCTTTTCGCATAAGTTCATTCATTTCGGCTTTCTCTTCTTCTGTTGCTTCGGGCACGAGAGTGCGTAAAGTCGCTTCGTCTGGTAGCTCAGGTGGATTTAAGCGTAACTCAATTCGTTTCATGATACCTTCATCATCTTGGCGAAATTTAGGGCGGTACATGTAGAAAGCGTTAGGCTTGAGCTTAGATTCTTTGTAATAAGCATGAGGAATACCTGTTATAACAGGTGGATCGATTTCACTACCCGAGCCAATAGATGGTAGTGGCCCAGGCCGCCCGATTTCGCGATATGTCTGAAAAATATGATCGAGTGGTATAGCTCTGGGAAGAATCTTGGCCACTTCTTCATCCGAGGCAAAATCAGATAGCTTGAGTGGCTGAGTCAGTTTTTCTTTGAGAATAAAGTTCCATTCATTAGGTTTGCTATAACGCACATTTTCAGGCTCGGTGGGGTTTCCAAAACGATCAAGCACGGACGCTCTCCAACCAATGTAGACACCACTGCTCATCCACTCCACTTTTGAAGGAAGCCATACGGGAGAGGGAAACCAAGCCCACTTATCTTCATGCCTTCCCCAGTGGCCATAGTGATCTGTTGCCCAACCTATAGCTTCCACGCCTTTCCAAGTCCATCCATAGTCCGTATAAATCCACTGACCTTCGCGATAGGGTCTCCATTGTGGATTATCTATTGATTTTGTGGGAATGTAACAATACTTGGCTTCATCCATCTTATGCCATTGTCCATTAAATTCCAAAGCTTCATAAGCTATGTCAAAATCAACATCTGGCTTGACTCCAAAGGGTGGTAGCGTTGCTAGATTGATGATTACCACGGTAAGAATAAGATTCATAAGAAAATATAAAATGTCTTCAAGCGATCGAGTTTCAAGGCCTAAGTTTTCCTCATATTATAGTTCCAAGTTGAAAAGTATTTATTTAAATCCCTTGCAGATTATCTACAAGAATAAGTAGAGAGCACCTGCAACCAGAATAATTATGGTTCCCGTTGGAGGAAACCCAATGGTTTGATGGCCAAAGGTTACTTTTTTAGCGAGCGAGGTGATGTATTCGAGCTGATAAGAATCAAGAGTGCTGTGAACCTCTTCAAGATTGGTTTTGAGCAAATTATAGTTATATGTGTCGATGTGTTTAATTAATATTGAGGTTTCCCCTTTAACTAGACCCAAAGGGAGTTGAGTTCTAAGTCCCATAAAGGAACTCAGAAATGAGCAAAAGAAAAAGTTACAATACGGTTCGCAGATTTGTTGCGGTATTATAGTGGATTTTATTAGTCTTATTTAGAGATAAGGACGAAGAATAGCTTCAAGCTCTTTTTGACGTTCTAGTGGCCATTGAGCTTTCGGGGTAAGCAAGGCCGTGGCCAGAGATGTATGTGAAGAGGTACTTACTTCCAGAGGAATTTGTGAGATAGCATGTAATATGGTTTTACTGCCAAGTGCAGCATTCTGTTTTAGTATAGCGCCAACTGTTTCAACAGAGACTTCTGTTTCATGGGGATGCCAGCAGTCATAGTCTGTGACCATAGCCAGAGTTGCGTAGCTGATTTCGGCTTCACGTGCGAGTTTGGCTTCTGCAAGGTTCGTCATACCAATGACATCAAATCCAAGCTGCCGATGAAAATGACACTCGGCTAGTGTTGAAAAAGCAGGTCCTTCCATATTGACATAAGTGCCACCCCAATGAGTCTCTGCACCCATAGTGGTGGCAGACTGAAAAATGATGGTAGCCAATTTTTCGCATACTGGTTGGCCAAACCCAACATGGGCTACAATACCTCTACCAAAGAATGTATGTTCTTCCCGATTTTTTGTTCGGTCAAAGAATTGAAGAGGCACAACAAAATGGCCTGGTTTAAGTTCCTCTTTTAAGGAACCTACTGCACTGGCACTGATGATCCATTTTACGCCAAGTTTTTTGAGAGCATAAATATTGGCCCGAAAAGGGATTTCCGAGGGAGACAGAGAATGGTGGCGTCCATGGCGTGGAATAAACGCTGCTTTACGCTCGCCTATTTGGGCTATGGTAATTTTATCTGATGTTGCTCCAAAAGGCGTCTCGACTTCAACTGCTTCGCCCTGGGCAAATTGTGGTATTTGATAAAGCCCTGTACCTCCGATAACTCCAATAAGACATTGATCTTTGTTACTCATGAAAATGATAAATTTTCTAGTTTGATTTATTCTACGGTGACTGATTTGGCCAGGTTACGTGGCTTATCGACATCACGACCTAATAAAACAGCCATGTGGTACGACAATAATTGGAGGGGTATGACATTGAGAATAGGTTGAAGAATTTCCATGGTTTTCGGCACATACATGACATCATTAGATATATTTTTAATATCCTCATCACCTTGGGTCGCTAGTGAGATGACGGAGCCATTGCGAGCTTTAACTTCCTGAATGCTATTCACGTTTTTCTCATAAAGGCTATCATGCGGGCATATGAAAACGGATGGAACTTTGGGTTCTATCAGTGCGATGCAGCCATGTTTTAGCTCCGAAGATGGGTACCCTTCCGCGTGGATGTAGGTAATCTCCTTCATTTTTAATGCACCTTCAAGGGCGATTGGGTAATTGAGCTGACGCCCGAGGAATAACATACTCTTAGACTCAGCATATTTTTCAGCGATCTTAAGAATGTTGTCTGATTGCTCCAGAATTTGTTCTACTTGACCCGGCAACGCTTCAAAGGCTTCAAGCACTTTATTCCCTTGAGAAGCCGACATGAAGCGCATACGTCCTAGGATGAGTGCGACTAATCCGAAAATACAACACTGAGAGACAAAGGACTTTGTAGCTGCGACGCCGATTTCGGGGCCAGCATGCATGTAAACACCGCCGTCAGATTCTCGAGCTATCGTACTACCGACGCTGTTACAGATACCAAGACAACGATAACCCTTACGCTGTGCCTCACGCATACCACTGAGTGTATCGATCGTTTCGCCAGACTGACTGATGACAAAGAATAACGTGCTGCGGTCAATAGGTGAGTTTCTATAGCGGAATTCACTCGCGTAATCGACTTCCATTGGTGTGTTGGATAAAGTCTCAATCATATATTCACCGACCATGGACGCGTGTAATGCTGTTCCACATGCGAGAGCGACAACACGATCAACATCTCGCAGTTCCTTAGGCGTCATATTCAGACCACCGAGACGTGCAGAATTTTCCTCATGACTGAGGCGGCCTCTGAGAGCATTTTGAATGGCCTGAGGCTGTTCAAAAATTTCTTTAAGCATGTAATGAGGGAATTCTCCCAGTTCTGAGCTTTCTGGACTGAAGTCAAGCTCCTGAATTTCGTACTCGGTTTTTGCATCCGTGACGGTTCCAATATTAAAGTCTTCTTTGGTGAGTGTAACAAATTGGAAATCTTCCAGATAAACGACTTTCTGGGTGTAGGGACTAAGAGCCAAGGCATCGCTTGCTAAGAATTGTTCCCCGTCTCCTATACCAAGCACCAGTGGACTCCCTCTTCGTGCTCCTATGATCAAATTCGGAACATTTTCATGAAAAACGGCAATTCCGTACGTTCCTTGGATTTCGTTCAGAGCACTTTTAACAGCTTGCTCCAGACGCTCTCGTGAGTTCTCGATATCAATCTTTTCAAAATGGTAGCTGATAAGATTTGCTAAAACTTCAGAATCAGTTTTTGATTTGAATTTTTGACCTTCATTCGTGAGAAATTTTTTTATGGCCTGGTAGTTGTCAATCACTCCATTGTGAACCAGTGCAAGTTTGCCCGTATGATCTTTATGAGGATGAGCATTGATATCATTGGGTTCACCATGAGTCGCCCAACGCGTGTGACTGATACCTACTGATCCGTGGTTGGGATTCTTTCCTGTCAACGATATAAGGTCCTTGATACGACCAGCTTTTTTTTGCATTTGTAGCCCTTTTCCGTTGAGCGTAGCAATACCCGCTGAGTCATATCCTCTATATTCGAGTCTACCCAGAGCATCCAGAAGAATGGGCTGAGCATCTCGATCACCAATGTAAGCAACAATTCCGCACATAATTTGAAAGACACTTGTTTTAGCGATGATGATTAGTTACCGTCAATCTAACTCTATGGAACAAAAATTTCTTGATACGGGGAGAGTTATCTCTGTCATTTTGGGAGGAGGAGCTGGAACGCGTCTTTATCCTTTGACCAAGGAGCGTGCGAAGCCCGCAGTTCCTCTTGCAGGTAAATATAGACTAGTGGATATACCCATTAGCTTATGTATTAATTCAGGTCTCAGAAGAATTTTTTTGCTGACGCAATACCTAAGCTCTTCACTTCATAGACACGTAACGCAAAGTTACCGTTTTGATGATTATTTTCCTAAGGGCTTTGTGGAGATTATGGCCGCAACTCAGTCTAGAGATGGTTATTCGTGGTATCAGGGAACTGCAGATGCAGTGCGTCAAAATATGATGCACTTTAGAACGCATAATCATGATACTGTGTTAATTCTTTCTGGAGACCAACTGTATAGCATGGATTACCGTGATATTCTTTTTCAGCATTTTAATAATGATGCTGATGTTACAGTGGCAACTATTCCAGTAAGCCGTGAACCAGCAAAAGGCTTCGGCATTATGCATGTGGATGAAGCGGATAAAATCATTCGTTTTGAAGAAAAGCCTACAGAAGATGCTGTTCTTGATGAACTCCGTATGCCACAGGCCATTCGTGAAAAGATTCAAACGAATGATGATAATGAACTCTTTCTTGCGTCTATGGGTATCTATGTCTTCAAGCGTAAAGTGCTGGAAGATGCATTAAAGCTGAAGCGAAATCAGGACTTTGGTAAGCACATCATTCCTTCCTTGATAGAGACTAAAA
>JBCCWR010000044.1:0-16779 GCA_039193385.1 Verrucomicrobiota bacterium
GACATGCCCATGCTGCTTTAACACAAGCAATCACCGATCAATTATCTAAAATTTCTCATAGTTCATTTCTTGGGTTGACCAATAATCTCGCTCCGGTTTTGGCCAAGAATCTCATAGATCGTGTAAAATCTTCAACCGAACTGGCACGCGTTTTTTTCTCAGATGATGGATCAACAGCTATGGAAACAGGCCTGAAGATGATCTGGCAATTTTTTCAACAGAATGGTGAAACTAAACGCACCCGCATCTTTACGCTGGGTTCCGCTTATCACGGTGACACCGTGGGCGGTATGAGCATAGGGAAAAGCTCTTTATTTCATAAACATTACAAAAGCCTTCTTTTTGAAACGGAATGTTTACCTTCGCCTAACTGTTATCGGTGCCCTTACAACAAAGCAAAACCTCAAAAACAGGATGCACGCACCTATGCAAAGTGTCATAAAGAGTGCGTCAGTCATTTTACAGAAAAAGTCACTCAATCTCCGGACGAAAACGCTGCATGGATTTTAGAACCTAGAGTGCAAGGTGCTGCTGGTTTTATTATGCATCCCCACGGTTATCTGGAAGAGACTGCAAACATTGCTCAATCGACAGGTGCTTTTGTCATGCTTGATGAAGTCATGACAGGATTTGGAAGAACAGGAAAACTATTTGCCTACGAACATGAAAACTGCCAGCCGGATCTTGTCGCTTTAGCCAAGGGAATGACGGGAGGGCACCTCCCTCTTGCGGCGACCTTAACCACAGACCGTATTTTTGAGGGCTTTCGTGGTAGTCCTGAGCGTATTTTTTATCATGGTCATAGCTATACCGGTAATCAACTGGGCTGTGCAGCAGCTATCAAAAACTTAGAACTGCTACATACCGAGCCTTGCATTTCCCAGCATAAAGCACTGCGAGATGAACTCAGTGTTGTAAGTCAAAATTTCTGGAAACATTCTAAGGTAGGCGATGTCCGGCAGGAGGGTCTTATTTTGGCTATTGAGTTGGTAAAAGATTTTAAAACTAAGGAACCATTTCCTTCGAGTCAGAAAATAGGTTTTCAAGTGTGCGAAACTGCTCGAAAATATGGTTTGTTAACACGGCCTGTGGGAGACGTTCTTGTTCTTATGCCCCCTTACTCTACGACAGTGGAAGAACTCCGCCAGATGGCTGACGCTCTTCTTAGATCTATCTATGATATTCTACCTGATTCACCATGAATAAATATGCAAGCTGCAAAAGCAAAGGCTTTTTTATTACCGGCACTGACACCGAGGTGGGCAAGACGTGGTTCACCGCTGCTTTGGTCAGGTATCTACGCCATAAGAAAATTCCTGCTTTGGGCTTAAAACCGATTGTATGCGGGGAGAGAACAGATGCGCAAATTCTAGCTAAAGCTAATGAAGAGTCTCTTCCACTGAATGACATCAACCCTATTTGGCTTGAGCCACCACTGGCACCTTTTTCAGCCTGTGTTGTTGAAGGTAGACCTTTCGATTTTCAACAACTTCATGCCACTGTGCAAAAAGTAATGCAACAAGAGTCGGGTCCCTTTCTCATCGAGGGAGTTGGAGGTTGGTTAGTACCTATCAATGAAACTTACTTTGTGCGAGACTGGGCCAAAGAACTTAGCTTACCCATTGTACTTGTTGCACGAGCCAGTCTGGGAACAATCAACCATACGTTGCTAAGTATCGAAAGCATCCAACATTCAGGCTGCGATATACGTGGCATCATCCTCAATCACCATCAATGCTCAGAAGACCTTTCCACACAAACCAACCCGAAAGTCATCGAACAACTCACTTCTATTCCTGTCTTTGAAGTTTATTCGCATACGGAACTGACTCAAATCCCAGATTGGTTAATACCCTGATTTGCATTGAACTTGTGCACGAGATAGAGCAACGGCATTGTTGATTGATGTCTCTTTATAGTATCGGGCTCGTTTCTGCGACATTACGCCAGTTGCCTCCAAGCGAAGTCATTGATATAGCGACTCAGGCAAATTTACGAAAAATAGAGTGGTCCGCAGATCGTCACGTGCCACACGGAGAACTTGATGTCGCCAGCAAAGTGCAAAAACAAAGCAGCGAAGCTGGTATGGAAATTATCTGTTATGGTTCCTATTATCGGATTGGCTCAAGTGAGGAAGAAAAACTTAGTTTTGAGACGATTTTAACAACAGCTCAGGTTCTAAAAGCACCAACTATTCGAGTCTGGGCAGGCATCCAAGCTTCAGCTTTCACATCAACTTCTCATAGAAAATGGATGGTGGACGAAACAAAACGTATCTGCCAGAAAGCTGGCGAAGCAGCCACCAACGTGGCATTGGAATATATCCGTGACACGATGACAGACTCACTGGAAGCATGCCTTAGCTTCATCGACGAAGTGAATGAACCCAATCTACTCACGCTGTGGCAACCTCAGGAAAAGGTGAATGCTGAAGATTGCATGGATGAGCTGGACTGCCTGGTCGATTGCCTGGCTCATATACATGTTAATACGCGTGATTTATCCAATGGCGAACGAATTAATGTAGAAGAGGCCGATGCGTTCTGGCCTCCTATTCTCCATGCTTTTGCGGAAAACCGAAAACCTACCAATCTTCTTATTGAATTCGTCAAAACAAACAGCAAGGAACAATTAATGGATGATGCCGTGACACTTCAACGCTGGATTGATGAAGTTGAAATTTCTTTATAGTATTCGCTTAATTATTTTCTATTTTCACTGCAGAATGATAAAACTATTTAACCAGGCAGCGCGTCATCGTTTTAATTATTTTCTGACACGTTGTTCCTTGCGCTTGATTCTCCCCTTGTTCGTGAGAATGCACCGCATAGAGTTCGCAACGCTTGCTGAAGGTCCACTCTTGCTGGCTGGCAATCACATCAGTCATTTTGATCCACCTTGCCTCTGCCTGGCTTTCTCTAAAAAAGTCGATTTTATGGCCATGAAAGAATTATTTATGCACCCTTTGGCACGCGCTTACTTTCTGGGGAATGATGTTTTTGCAGTGGATCGGTATAAAGCTGACAGCACTGCTTTACGTGAATCTGTTCGACGCTTAAAAGATAAAGATTCCAAACGTATTGTCTGCATGTTTCCTGAGGGCGGACTTCGTGCTGGACATGAATCGGTATTGGAAGGCAAGGCCTTGCCCTCGGGTTGCGGTGCCGTAGCATCGTTGGCCCAATGTCCTGTTCAGCCTTTCATCATCGTCGGTACAGATCAACTCTACCGCTGGCAAAATATTTTCAAACGCCCACATGTCTACATTGTCTTAGGCAAGGTGATCTATCTCGATAAACATGTGAACTCTAAAAGCGCTCGTCAAAAAGTTGATGCAGATGTTCAACGTGCCTTGCGTGAACTTTACGCTAAACTCCTCGAGGAATATAAGCTACCACAAGAAGTTCTCCCCCAAACCGCACAGCAACGCTGGGGCCTGGAACCCCTGCCTGAAACTCCTGAACGCTCTTACTTGAAAAAATCCAGTTCATCATGATGCATCTACTTCACGATACTTGGTCACAAATTACGGACGGCCTTTCTTTTGGATTTATTAACCTGCTACAAGCTCGCCGTCGTGCAGGAAAGCACAGTCATGAGGCATTTATGGCTTACTGTAAGCAATGGGAAGGATTAACACTTGGAGACTATTATCACTTACCTGAAGAAGTGCCGTTGCTTGATCTACCTGAATCCGGCTCTTTTCAAACAGAAAGTCCTATTCCCAATCCTCAATTTACCGATCATCCTGAAAATGATCATTTAAATTGTGATATTTGGCTGGGGCCTAAAGGCTGGCAATCGCCTACGATGTTCATGCTACATGGCGTTATGTCTGTCAGTGATGTTGGGTATCGTTTATGGGCCAAGAAATTAAACTCCCTCGGGTGGACTGCTATCTTTTTTCATCTGCCTTACCACTACAGCCGCAAACCAAAAAACTGTCTGAGCGGAGAAATCGCCTTTAGCTCAAATCTGATCCGTACTGCGGAGGGCATTCGTCAGGCTGTTATTGAGCTTCGTCTGGTATGTCGTTCTCTAAAAGCTAAAGGCGTTCCTTCGATCGGACTCTGGGGAACCAGCTATGGCGGCTGGATTGCTTCACTTCTCATTATGCTGGAGGACATTGTAACGACGGCCTGGCTGCTGGAACCGATAGCAGACGTCGAGCACGCCATCTGGAAATCGCCTGCAGCTATCACTATGCGTCAACAACTACGTCAGATAGGCATTACTGCTGAAGATGTGCAGAGGTTTCTCCCCTTCGTCTGCCCTAGCTACCATAAACCTTTATTGGATATGCATAAAATCCTGCTTATTGGTGGCAGCTTTGACCTTATCGCACCTGTCGTGAGTATGAAAAAACTACATCAACTGTGGAATGGGTCACATTTTTATGAATTTCGGCAAGGGCACATTGGCTATCAACTTATGCCCGAAAGTCTCCGGCTTGCTCAAGAAATCATGCCGGAGTTATTTATTAAAAAGGAAAACTTCTAAGCAGCCACCATCTCTGTTGCCATAGTCTGGCAAGTGCGGAGGTCCAACTTGCCACTGGCCAGCAAGGGTATTTCTTCGACTATTACTATATGCTTAGGCATCCAGAGATTAGGCAATTTTTTTTGTGCAAATTCTTTTTGCCATTGCGTTTTGTTCACTTCTTTTGTGACCAGTGCGACAAGAGACTCTCCCTTCTGTTCATCACGCACTCCCATAATAGCAACGCCTACTTCTTCTCCGGCTATTTTAGTGAGGATTTCGTGCATCACTCCCTCCACTGTGGCATGCGGCACCATCTCTCCAGCTATTTTTGAAAAGCGCGAAACACGCCCATCAATCGTTAGAAAGTTATCTTTATCAAGGTGCCCCAGGTCACCCGAACAATACCAACCTTCTTTTAAGACCTCATTTGTTTTATCCGGTTGTTTTAAATAGCCTTTGAATATATTCGGCCCTTTGAACCATAGCATCCCGCTTTCATGCAAGGATTTATCTTCACCCGTTTCCGCATCTGTTACTCTGACTTGGATTTCTGGGAGAAGCTTACCGACCGTTCCAATCTTTCTGTCCTTGGTATTATGGCCTGCAGTTGCATGAGGGTTCTCCATATCCGGTAAATTCACAGCTATCACAGGAGTCGCCTCTGTCATGCCATAACCTTCACAAACGGGCACTGCAAATTTTTCTTCAAAAGTTTCCAGCACCTGAAGTGGAAGTTTTTCTGCACCCGTAATGACCATTTTGAGACTCTGAAATTCTTCTGACTGCGCTTTCTTCATGTAAGACTTCAAGAATGTGGGCGTGGTGATAAACAATTCCACTTTATGGTCACGAATCGCTTTAATCACCCTGGATGTATCCAGAGGTGAGATATGGGTGACTACCTTTGTTCCGCATAGAATGGGCCAGAAAACAGTCACTGTAAAACCAAAGGAATGAAAGATGGGCAAACAGCCCATAACAGATTTCACAAACTCATGGCTCAATACAGCTTCTGTCTGCCAGACATTGGCCACAATATTCTTATGTGACAAGACAACCGCTTTAGGATTGCCCGAGCTTCCACTGGTAAATAATAAAGCCGCCTCTTGGTCAAGATCACAAGGAGCGAGTCCGATTTTTTTGATGAGCGTATCGACTGATCTCAGAGATATTTGGATTTTCTTCCAGGCGATGCGTGTTTTACCAATTGATTTAAAAACATCTTCAATGGCGATTTGATTTTCGGTCCAGGGAAAGTCTTGCAGTTTATGGATCAATGGCTTCGCTGTGATGATCGATGTTAATTCTGCCAGTTCCAGGCAGACTTCATTGGCAGCACGTCCCATAGTAAAATTAAGATTTACGGGCGTTTTACCTGCTAGAATACAGGCAAGATTAACTGCCATGCCTCCAATTCCCGGAGGAAGGACGATACCGATTCTCTTATCAGGAATATTTTTATGAATCCACTCGGATAATGCCCAACCCACGGCAAGCAACATACCTCCACTCAGTTCTCTGTTTTGCTGAAAGGTATCGATAATAATAGTTTCTTGGGAAAATTTTTTAAGCCCTCGAATACAGGACTCTCCCAGACTGTAGGACAATTTACTTGAATCAAGCGAAGGACTCATGAATGGAAGCTAGACGCAAAAAATAATTTCTTAAACACTAAACTGACTGAGAATCACAGCTCTATGTTAAACAGTAAGTGCTGAAACTCTTCTTTAAATGCTTCACGCTTGGAGTCAGGCTTAACCGTCTGCGAGAGCAACTCTATTAAACGGTCAAAATCTTTGGTCTTAATCTCTTCACGCGTGCAGCCAATTTCCTTAAGCGCATTGTGTAAAGAGTCACGAGCCATAGCATCGCCCAATTGATCCGTCAAAAATGTATCAAGAGAAAGCCAAAATTTATGAGGAAGAATAACAGCGGCATTCAAAGCTGCCTCACGGCTGACTTGCAGGTCTTTTTCTACAGGTAATTGTTGATTTGCAGGAACATTCTCCTCTTCTAAATCCGCTTCATCCGTGATCTCAACAAGTGAACCATGATGGAATAGCGTTATATAAACGGAACGCATAATAAAAGGTACGCTTACATCCAAAGACACCAGCACGATCAATATCCCCAATTCATGACGACCAATAACAATCGAGCCCTGCTCAAACTCAAAAGCCATGAGATTCAAAGGCAAGTTCTGTTTCTCAAATGAAGCAAAAACACCTTTGAGATATTCCATAAGACTTGGACGGATGCGTTCCAGACGATTACTTACATCCGCTTCAAAAACAACCTTGTTATCATGATCCAGGGCCAAACAACACTCCACACCTTCAAGTTCAAATATTTTCTGTAAGGTGCTGGTCTCGATCATTGCTTTCTCTTCTCATTGAGTTCCATGATCGCACGATCAAGACTTCTATAGGCGCGTCCCGGACTCCATTTAGCATTGAAGAATGCAGAAATAATAGAATTGCCCGTGCCTTGTTGTACGAATAACACTTCGCTTCCTTTAATGGCCATTTTCGTGGCGCCGCCCATTTCTGTGACGGTTCCAAGATCTTCCGCGACACGCAACATAAAACTGGCCATACGCTGACAGGCATTGGCATTGCCTAACCCCGAACGATCAACCACTTTTCCATCTTCATTGATTTCTGTGGCTAGAATGACTCCGGGAATGGAATGAAAGAGTGTATTAATTTCCGAGGGCTCTCCACTCGGTTTAAGGCCTACGGAAGGTTCGACGCCCAAGCCTTCGGGATCGTCTTTTTTTTCAGCTATGTCAACAGCTGCATCAGCCTTACGCAGAAGACTGGTCCACTCAGATGAAATGGTTTGCTGAAAGTCAGTAGCAGAAGGTTCAAGCTTAAAGTCGCCCTCCTTGAGCTTGAGCAACTGGATCAAAGCATCCTCCCCTTTCTGGTTGCTCGACATGGCGTGTATGACTCTGCCATCTTTTACGACAATTATACCTTTGAGCCTTGGCGTTGATATATTAGCCGTCAATGACTGAGGCATAAGACAAGCTTCTTCAATAACATCAAGCAAGCAAACCGAGCTTAAGTCTCCAGAAATTACAGCCATGTCGAATAATTTGCCTTTTTTGAAATTAAAATGAAAACACTATTTGCATAAAAACATGAACTGATATTCAAGTCATTTATAGCAAAGATTTGAGTAATTTCATGGTCCAGTCCAATTCCTCAAGGTTCATAGAAATAGAAGGCGTTAATGAAATAGTTTCTCCTGTCACACCTCCTCCAAGTAAAATAGCGCCTTCTTTCAGCCCTTGCTCGATAATGCCTGCTACTCGTTGACCCGGAGATTGTCCATTTTTATCACCTAACTCTATACCCCAGAGCAGCCCCCTTCCACGCACTTCCACTATACCATCCACCTGTTTTAATGTCTCAAGCGCTTCGCTTAGTCGCTTCCCACACAGTTTGACTTCGTGCTGAATAGAATCCTTCATCCAATGCTTCACACTTGCCACCGACATGGCACAGCCTAAAGGATTTCCTAAAAATGTGCTCGTATGTAAGGCTTCACCCGTGGACTCAGGCCAACTATCCATAACATGACTTTTGGCGATACATGCAGAAATGGGATAGCCCCCACTCATCGCTTTGCCTAAGCAAATAATGTCTGGAACCACTTTTTCTGCTTCGCAAGCAAAGCAATAATCCGTGCGCCAAAACCCTGTGTAAATCTCATCAAGTATTAAAAGAACATCACATTCATCACAAATTGTTCTCAAGCATTGTAGAAAACCTTCTGGAGGAAAGATCTCTCCCGCCCTACCCTGGATGGGTTCAACAAGGATTGCTCCAATCTCCTGCTCACGAATCATTTTTAAAATTCTCTGTGAAAGTTCAGTGCGCCATTGACCCTCTAATTTCAGACCTGCTTGAGGAAAAGGAACAAACTGTGTTATATCCGCAAGCTGACTTTGAAATGGCCTGCGGAATTCATTTCGACCTGTGACTGTCACTGCACCATAACCCAGTCCGTGATAGCTATTTTCAAAGGCAATGATTCCAGGCTTACCTGTTGCGAGATAAGCTGTTTTTAGAGCCGCTTCCACAGCTTCAAAACCCGAATTACCCAATAGGACTTTACCTTGGCCCGCATTCCACCGCTCAAACGTCACCTGAGAAAGCAATGAACAGAGCTCTGCCTTTTGCGCACTGGGATGAACATCTCCCATGGCATGAAACAATTCCCTGGACTGACCCTGTATAACCTCGACTAGCCAATCTGGATTAAAGCCTGCCGTGGCCACACCAAACCCGCTGGTCCAATCAAGAAAACAGTTTCCATCGACATCCCAGACATTAGCACCTTGTGACTTTTTCCAAAAAACAGGGAAATTATGAGAAACATAAGTGACGTTGCGAGACTCGACTTCCTTTAATCTGGAGGCAAGCTCACGTGACTCGGGCCCTGGCACAGCCGTAATAATCTCGGGAAGCATGGCTAGACTTTGCCTATCATCTTAGTTAAAGAAAAGTTTGTATGTTCTCACATGAGCTTTGACTCTAGAGCTGATACCTTATATAACATCCCTAAATAAATTCCCGCTGGAATGAAATTTAGCACTGTAGTCAATGCGAAAACAACAACAGGAAATGGATTTCAACTTTATAACGGCGGGAACTCGACCCCGGTCATTAAGAAAGCAAAACGCCTTTTCCAGTGATAAACCCAAGCATAAAAAGGCTGAAACAGTCGCCAAGACAGTCAGCTTTCCCAGTGACGCAGAAAGTAATAAGGAGACCAAATATATGCCTAATAACGTAATTCACACCCCTATTGACGGCAGAAAAAATATTGAACGGCAAAAGCGTGAGCAACGCACGGTCAACCAATTGCTTAGCGGTGTCTCACTCATTATCATTATTTCTGTCTTAATGATAGGTTCTCTTGCTACAGCCGGGGGATACGTCATTTATCAGACATTTCAAGATCAAAGCGTGACCATAGCAGATTTGGAAAATAACACAAAAGTTCGCATGGCCGCGCTGGAAGAACGTTTACTGGCTAAGGATAGAGAATTAGAGTTGGCATTTGCCAATGCCAATCGACGCATCACAGACCTCAATACAACTTTTGAAGAATACCGTGCAGCTATGGTTAATGACATGAAAAACTTACGCAACCAGAACCAGAGCCTGGAAAGAAAGCTAGCCACCTACCAGCAACGTCTTGATGAACAAAATGATCTTATCTCTCAGTATCAAGCTGCCAACCGGGATCGCCGCTTTTTCTTCTTTAGATGAGCATAGTAGAACTTAAAAGACTCTTTTCCGAATGGCGCATTCGCCTCAAGCGGGTGCAGGAAGTCGTTCAGCCTCCAGTGTGGAATGTCAATGACTGGAATCATTTCGCTAGAGCTCTTTTCAGCATCATACGTAAATACGGTAATACATGGACGCATGAAGAGACCACCTACTGGGATATCCGTTGGGATCTCGAAAACAGCGCTCAACTTATCTGCCAGGTTGAAGAAAATACTGCAGGCAAACGCTCACTGGTAGTCGCGCAACAGGGAGGTTTTGCTCAAGGGTCTGATAACTACACCTGGTTTTATTCTGAGTTTAATGAGGAAGGAACCTTTATTGGGGATCCTTACTGGGTTGATGGAAACTGGAAAGACGCACTGGCCATGATGTTGCTTCCCCAGCAAATGGCGGCAGGTTTCTATCTTCAAGGAACCGGCACCGAAGGCTGGAAACAAAATCTCTTAACCCAAAGCAACGAAATCCAGAAAGAATGGTCCTCTAACCAGGAACAAGCAGCCTAATTTTCTCTATCACCCTCCTTGGGGACATTGTCCTGAGGAGATTTGTTGGCGACTTGATTAATAGCAAATACAAGGTACCCCCCTGTCAGCAGTAATATAAAAAATTGAGCGGCGGGATGTGTTACCTCATAGAAACTCAATAGTGTATCAAGTAAAAATGAGGGGGTGCATGCGATCATCGTTAAACGAACTGCAGATAGGGCATTCAGTTTAATACGGTGAACTTTTATGATGGTGAATGTTCCTAGTGAGAAGATGAGAACTTGTAATAAACGGTAACCAGAGAGAATGAAGAAGTGTATAAACCCGGCCATAATGGCAAAGGGCAATTCCATTTTACTCATGTATTCATACCAGAAGTCACGATCCAATCTTGCATCTCCAGAATGAACAAACTGAACGGTTTCATCGATGGAACCTATGTCAGGTATTTCAAATTTAAAGCGATAGGAGCTACTTCCAATAAAGGCCAGATCCGCTCCTGCAAGATCTTCTGGAATATCAATGACAGAGGTATCAACAACTAGGATGAGTTTTTTTTCACCTTCAACTTGGCCGAAAATCTCAAAGCGCTTGGTTTCTTCTGTTTTGGCAATGCCGCCCTGAACATCAATCACAGGCATTTGTTCAATGAGCTCGGGAGCACGTTGTTCGATAAACGGCAGGATAATACGTTCATGAAAGAGCATACTCGCGAGAATAGAGGAAAAGAATGTCACAGCTAAAAGAGTGGCCAAACCTATACCCCGCCAGTGCTCGACGACATCCCGATATAAGGCGCGTGAGTAAAATGACATCCAGAAGGGATGGTAAAAATCAAATTGCTTCATGAGAAAGTGAGGAAAGGGTAAGCCTCAACGAAAGTTACTTTTTTTCAATATTTTTCATGTTCCATTCAAAGAGAGTTCAATTCCTATTTATTTAGACTTTCTTCTGGGCTATTTTCCAAATCTTATCCAAAGCTTCGGCGGCACCAGCTTCGATGCGATATTGCACAACGTCAGAAAGATCCGTTCGTGCAGGATTAATCTCAACCGTTGGTATGCCTGCCTTCCCAGCCATGAACACAGGTTGGGCAATATAAGGAAAGACCCCCGTGGTTCCGACCACAAAGACCATATCCCTTTTCTCATTAAAGATAATTTGGTTCAACTTTTGTAAGGCATGGTCTGGCAATGTTTCTCCAAATAGCACGACGTCAGGTCGAATCAATCCATCACATTCAGGACAAACAGGAGGCAACTCCTTAGGCTGACCCGTGTAATCATTAATCCAGTCTTTGGCTGTGCCACGCAATCCACATTTCAAACAAAACAACTCTGAAGCTCGTCCATGAATTTCAATGAGGTTTTTTGTGCCCGCCTGTTTATGAAAACCGTCTATATTCTGTGTCAGTACCCATGTCTCCGGTTTTAGATTTTCAATTTCTGCCATGACTTCATGGGAACGATTAAAGCTTCGGCCTCGACAAGCAGAGGCTATTTGCCATAGATACTTCCAGGCCACCTCTGGTTTATTGCGCAACATGGAACCACTCAATGCTTCTTCAATGGCGTAACCCTCATCCGTATCTTTACCATTATAAAGTCCACCCACGCCACGGTAGGTTGGAAGACCAGAATCAGCCGAGACGCCGGCACCCGTTATAAAAAGAATTCTTTCGGCTCTTTGCAGACAACGGGCAACATCATTGTAGACAGCATCCAACATGCAAAGTTAAAGATTACTCCATCTCATCTTTACTCGTTTTTACTTCGACAACATCATGGGGAGAAGCTTCTTTTAGCCCTGCATTCGTCACTCGTATATAAAGCGCACGTTCTTTCATGCAGGGAAGATCTTTCGCTCCCAGATATCCCATACCACTCTGAATACCTCCGACGAGTTGACGCAGGGTTTTTTCCAAAGATCCTGAAATTTCTTTAAGCGCCTCGATACCCTCCGCAGTCACTTTAGCGCTATTGTCTTTTTTATCATGCCCATAACGTGCTGCGGATCCCGCTTTCATGGCTGCCAGACTACCCATGCCCCGGTATTGCTTATATAATTTACCATTAATTTCAAGGATGCGTCCGGGCGCTTCCGGACATGATGCCAATAACCCTCCACACATCACCGCATCCGCCAAAGTCAATGCCTTAACCATATCTCCAGATTTCGTAATGCCTCCGTCTGCAATAATGCTAACGCCCTTCTTAGCAGCTTCACGCGATGCAACATACAGAGCAGTCAATTGAGGAACACCAACCCCTGCCACAATACGTGTTGTGCAGATAGAACCCGGACCTTGACCCACTTTAATAGCATCCGCCCCTGCCTCAGCAAGAAATGTTACCCCTTCACCTGTTGTTACATTGCCTGCAATGATGGTTAGGTCTTTAAATTCCTGCCTCAATAGCTTAACGGCATCCCCCACCCCTTGAGAAAAACCATGCGCTGTTGAAACAGCCACCGCGTCCAATCCTTCATTCACCAATGCTGATACATGCCCAACGATGCGGTCACGATCAAGCTGGCCAGTAGCTGTGCGGGCCGCAGAAATAGCTGCACCACAAACCAAACGAAATTTTGCGTCGCGCGCAGGTTTCACGCTGGCAGCAGCTTCTTGAGCAATACGCTCAACATCCGATAAAGTAAACAAACCGCGAAGGACATCTTCATTATCCACCACCAAAAGTTTATGGATGCCCATATTTTCATTAAAAAACTCATCTGCAGCCTGGATGGGGTTTTCACCTAGCTGCTCTTCAAGAATTGTAGCCACATCTTGACGAGGCATCATGGCTTCATGAACCTGTTTGTTTGCATAGCGTTCACGAACCACACGCCCAGGCAAGAGACCCAGTAATTTTCCATTGGCGCCTACTACAGGAAACGTGCGGAACTCAAATTGCTTTTGCTCACACAGCTCAAGGACATCACTTATACTCTGATTTGGAGCAACTTTAATGGGCTCCTGGATCAAACCATGAATATGATTTTTAACACGAGCCACTTCTTTGATCTGAGTTTTTTCACTCATATTATAATGAATGATTCCCAAACCACCATTATGCGCCATACCAATGGCCATCTTGGATTCTGTCACAGTATCCATATCTGCTGATACCACAGGAATGTGAAGCCGTAATCTTTCAGAAAGCGATACATCTAGCTTAGTATCTTTGGGAAGAATTTCGGAATAGCGCGTCGCTAAGGAAACATCATCATAAGTCAGACCAAGGCGAGCATAAGATTGGAAGAATTCTTCTGCCGGCAGATAAAAAATAGGGTCAACCACACTGTCCATAATATGGTCTACTCGTTCAATGCTTTGAAGACAAGTCCAAATGATTTTTGAAAAATTAAGCTATAACTGAAACAGGTCGTTTGTGACAATCCGTCCGAGGATTGCCCGGGTTTATCAAAGCACCCCCTTTAACCTCAGGATCGAACACATCATCGTAATCGAGCCACGCTTTACAAATTCTAAAAAAGTCTGCCTGTGTTTGGGCTCGTCGGATTTGCTTGAGAAATTCATCATTTTCCGAAAGTCCCTGCGCAATGAAGGTCATGTATTTTTTCATTTTTGCTACTTGTAGTTTCTCGGGCAAGCCTTCAGGGCGTGTCTCATCATACAAAAGATGAATGTATTCGTATAGATCCTGAAGCGTGGGACGTGTCAACACTTCCCCCTTATCATATAATTCATCAATCTGCCGCCAAATCCAGGGATTGCGAATACAGCCACGCCCGATCATAAGGCCAGATGCGCCTGTTTCCTCAGCTACACGTTTGGCAATAGCTGCAGATAAAATATTGCCATTAGCAATGACTGGACATTGGAGAGATTTCACCGCTTGAGCAATACGATCGTAGTGAACCTGTGAACGGTACATTTCCTGAACAGTACGACCATGAACCGTCAAGGCGGCGATTGGGTAGCTGGCAAAAATTTTTAATAATTGATCAAACTCTTCCTCTGCATAAAAACCGATACGCGTCTTGACCGTAAAGGGTTTTTGCGTGATTTCTTTACTGAGTAAATCAAGAACCTTATGTATTTTTTCTAAATCACGCAACATGCCTCCCCCACTATTCTTTTTACAGACGATGGGAGCCGGACAACCGAGATTTAGATCAATGCCTAAAACATCTTCATTTTCTAAAAACAGCCCTGTGCGAACAAGCGAAGATAAATCCTGTCCAATCATTTGCGCAAGTGCTGGACGGCCCGTAGGATTTTCTCGAATACATCTCAATATATGCTTTTCAGGTGTAGAGTTTGGATGAACACGAAAATACTCCGTAAAATAAATATCTGGTCCGCCATATCGACTCATAACGCGCCAGAAAGGCAAGTCTGTGACATCCTGCATGGGTGCGAGCACCAATACAGGTCTATATTCAGGAATTAATGAGAGTATCTTTGGGGATGTCTCAGACATTCTGAGCACCATAGCAGTTTCAAAACGATGAGCAAGTGGTGCTGACAACTAAAGCAGCTTATCGATTTGTCGAATCATCTGCTTGGCAGCAAATTTAGTCTGATCAGGACTACGGTAAGAAAGAGAACGTAGTTTATTTTTAACACTTCTCAGTTCTGTCCTAGGCGGTGGAGTATAGAAGTCAGATTCTTTATGGTAATGTGAAAGAGCTATAATTGAGGGAGCGTGTAATAACTGCTCGAGTGTTGCCTGATATTGTGCCTCTTGTTCTCTGTTAAGACGCTTTGTTTTCATCATCCTAACTTTTACTCGTAGCACACGAACCGTTTGAATGAGATCTTCCATGGCTAGAGTAGCCTTCTCGTCATATTTTTTACCGGCAAAGTTTCCACTGCCAAAGCTAAATATGCTACTGCTGTAGATATTAGCTATAGCTTCAAGATTGACGCTGGCGTCATCAAACTTTCTTTTATTAATATTTTTTTCAAATTCCGAAACCTGTTGAAATGCGGTTAAAGCATTTTTCAATCCCTTATGAGGATCATCTTCCACAGTTTCTGCACACCCAGCTATAAAAATTCCCAGAACTGCAAAGCTTGAAAGACTAAATATACGTTTCATCATTAATACCTTCATGAACAGATTTATAATTTAGACTATCGCCCAGGCAGTTATTAACATGAGAAGAAAATTACAGTTATGTAACATTTTTTACAGTTAGAGCGGTATAAATATAATATGGATAAAAGCCATAGTACCAAGAGTGCTGCTCTAAAGAACCTTTGACTTAACCCAACCTTTTTGAAATTATTTTCCACTTGTCTATGAAAAAAGCATTTATTACAGGCATTACAGGCCAGGATGGCTCCTACCTAGCGGAACAACTTCTGGAAAAGGGATATGAAGTTCATGGAACAATCCGTCGTGCCAGCGTTTTTAATACGGGCCGTATAGACCATCTCTATAAAAATCCTGACCTTAGAGATAAGACTTTTTTCCTGCATCACGGAGACCTTACTGACTCCAGCAACCTCAATCGCCTCTTGGAAAAAATCGGTCCTGATGAAATTTATAATCTGGGCGCCCAAAGCCATGTCAAAGTCTCTTTTGAAGTTCCAGAATACACGGCTGAGGTGGATGCCGTAGGAACATTGCGTTTACTAGATGCCATTCGCGAAGTTGGCCTCAACAAGAAAACGCATTTTTATCAAGCTTCTACAAGTGAGCTGTATGGCCTTGTACAAGAAGTACCGCAAACGGAAAAAACGCCTTTCTATCCACGTTCACCCTATGCCGTGGCCAAACTTTATGCTTACTGGATAGTGGTCAATTATCGTGAAGCTTATGATCTCCACGCTTCGAACGGCATTCTTTTTAATCACGAATCTCCCCGCCGTGGAGAAACTTTTGTCACGCGTAAAATCACTCGTGCAGCTGGCCGTATTAAAGAAGGCATGCAAGAGCAACTGTTGTTAGGCAACCTAAGCGCTAAGCGAGACTGGGGCTATGCGCCAGAGTATACCGAAATGATGTGGCGTATTCTTCAACAAGAAAAAGCGGATGATTACGTATGCGCTACCAATGAAACTCACACGGTACGTGAGTTCTGTTTACATGCTTTTAAAGCACTGGACATCCATCTCGAATTCAGTGGCGAAGGGACGGAAGAAATCGGCATTGATAAAGCTACCGGTAAAACATTGATAGCTGTTAACCCCAAATACTTCCGACCAACTGAAGTTGAGCTATTAATCGGTAACCCTGCCAAAGCAAAAGAAAAACTGGGATGGGAGCCAAAAGTCACCTTTGCAGAGTTAGCAAGCATCATGGCGCAGGCAGACTGGAAACTCGCTCAGTCTGAAAAAAGTTAAATCAATCCATAAGATCCATCATCTCGCTGCAGTGTGCTTAAAAGGTTAATATCTTAAAAAGCCAAGCTGAACTATCAATATTTGACTCATTAGCTGAGTTCTAAGGCGATGATTTAATCCGCATAATAGCCGCCCTAAGAAGAAAACAAATCATAGAGCTTTACGCATGTAGACCCCTCTGCAAGATCGC